>NZ_JAAORJ010000004.1:320518-641799 GCF_017696315.1 Prochlorococcus marinus XMU1412
TCTCAAAAAAGGGAATAATTTTAAAGAGGAAAACTCCCCTTTCTCAGAAAAAAATAACTTTAAGATTTTTGCTTTTCCTTTTTTATCGGTTTTATGTGCTGTTCTTGGAGGTCTTTTTTCAAGAATGGTGTTCCTTCAAAGCAATTTATCTCCTTTCCTGACAACTGAGATAAGATTATTAGGTGCAATAATTTTTTTAATTACTATAAAGGGATTTAAGATTAATTTTTTCTTAAAAAACATAGAAAAAAAACAACGAAAAAGATTTTTGTTTTCAATAATTCTTGGAACAAATATAGGAATATTGCTACAACAAGTTGTTTTTAAAACCCTTCCCATAGGAGTAGGATGGGCATTATTAAGCACATCTCCAGTGATTTCCTTATTTTTTGCTAAGAATGAGGAAAGAGAAATTACAAAAAAAATAATATTTTTTACTTGTTTTTTATTTTTTGGCTTGACATTAATAATTCTTTAATTTCTGAGTTAATGTAAAAAATACTCATGTTAATAAAAAACAGATTAAATAAAATTATCCTATAAACACTCCAAACAATGAAAATTTTAAAGAAAAAAAGACTTGGCGCATTTGAGGTTTATGTTATTTTTCTAAGCTGCATTTATGCAGGCTTTATAGGTTATAAATCTTTATTAAATGTTTTATTTACTTGGAATTAATTAATTCTTTCTAATGATTTAATCAACTTACCACCATCTTGGTCATCATCATCATTTGAAGCAAAAAATAAGAAAAATATACCTAGAGAAGCTATAGATAGCGAAATTGACAATACAGAAATCTCATCCATAAATTAAAAATTTTTTTAATGATAAACGAAAAAAGATAAAAGACAGTAAAGAAATACACATTCTCGAAAATAAAAATTTCTTTTATTTGTAAAATAAAAAAACACATCCGAACTATTTCGTGAAAGTTCTAATATCTTCCCCCTGTAGTGCAAGCGTAATAATTCAGTATGGAATAAAAAGTTGGCCTATTTGGGAATGTGAGCCAAGCAAATTTCAATGGAATTATGATGATAAGGAAATTTGCTTAATTATTGAAGGTCAGGCGAAAATAAGTACCCAAAACGGTGACATTTACGTGATTGAAGCTGGAGATCTAGTTGAATTTCCTGCTGGACTAAACTGCGAATGGGAAGTAACCAAAAGTATTAAAAAACATTATCGATTGGGTAGCTAAATTGAAGAAAAAAGATTTTTTCTTCTTTACTGTTAAGTCAATGTAGATAAAATACGGTTAATAAATAATTCTCAAGAGGGAAACTAATATTATGACTTTTACTGATCAAGAATATTTTGAGGTTATCGAAAAAAACGAAACAGTAAAAAAGGCCTTTGAAAATATTAAGCAAATTTGCATTGATTTACAAAAACAAACAAATTGTCCTGAAGAGGATTTAAAAGATTTTCTTGAATTTCTTTCTAAACAATGGAATAAGTAATAATTAATAAGCCTTTTAAAATACTAAATTTAAAATTTCAATTTAGTTTTCTTACAGAAAAAGTTCTAATCTAATTCCTTTTTTGGTTTTGTATTGATACTGGAAGTTCCCTTAGCAGCAGAAACGAAGAAAAAGAAGCCTACAATTCCTGATATACCAAATATCGCAGCTAAAGGATCAAAAGTGAAAGAAAACATAGAATTTATAAAATCAAGATAAATAATAGTTTTTGAATCAAAATTGCACAATTATTGTTAAGTATAAAAAATAACAATCGCGCGATTCATTATGTCATTATTAGTTTCTCAGTAGGTTCAATAAAATTATTATTCAAATTCATATTAAAGAATAAAAATATCAATACATACCAAAGATCTATTAGTGCGACAAAGAAAAGTTTTTAAAAAATATTTATAGAAATATTGAACAACACCACCCTTGAGATCCACAATTGTTATTTCTTTAGATTAGTATTGCTACATGTCAGAACTGTACTCAGCTTCATCCTCAGTAAGTCCCATTACAGCAATATTATGGTGTCTTTACCCAATTGCTGTACTTGTAATCATTGAGCTTCTCCTAGGTGGTGGGTTTGATGATGATAACGACGACCAAGATGGTGGAATGCTTATACCTGCTTACTCTAGATCTAGCGTTTGAGATTTCTCTTTGAATTTAAACCTCAATCTCTGAATAAATTTCAGTAAATTGACTAATTATATTGATACAACTCTTGTTTCCCTTATTACACTTACCATTCTTATTATTTTTTCTCTCTCCTGGCTTTTGTTAAGAACTCTTAAAGAAGGTAGAAAAGCGCTAAAAGAAATAAATAAGAATAAACCTTGAATAACAAAAAAGATATTTAAAAAATATAACTTTGATTTGATTTATTAAGCTCTTAGATTTATAAACTTTACTAACACAAATATATATTCGTAATATTTAAACCTTTACAACATGAAAATTTGGGGAAATCATAAAAAACTTAAATTAATATTAGAATTCATGCTATTGCTGAATTAAAAAATTACCAATCTATTGATATCCCTTTTTTGTAAGGCTTTCTCTTATTAATTACATTGATAAATAGACATGCATCTAAATTCTTTACTTTATATTTTTTCCATATCTTTATTCATTTATATAATGGCGCTATTCTGGAGAGACTTACCAAATCAAAAAAAATAAATAATTAATATTAATTTTATTGCTTATCAAAATAAATTGAGTTATTAATTTAATATTGGATTTAATTTTTTTATAAATGTTGAAAGAATCTTCAAATAACAATAAAGACAATATATTCTCAGAAACTACAAGTATTTCAAAAGAAAAGATGATTTGCAAAGACGGATTCTGTTCATTACCAAATCAAGATGAGATCCCAAAACAAGATTCAAATGATATGAATTTATTTGATCCTATTTTGTAAATAAAACATTTTGATAAATTGAAGATTAAATTGATAGTGTTAAATTCTTTGAATTTTTAATTTATGCTTAATGACTTTTTAAATGCATATAAAGAGTTTTGGATTAAAGCTACAGATTTCAAGGGATTCACATCTCGATCGGACTGGTGGTTAGTTCAATTAGCGAATCTTATAATTTCTTTCTTAACTATCCCAATATTTTTAAAAACATTTGGTTTCAATGCTTATGGAATAGTTTGTATCATTCCTCAAATAGCTATTGATATAAGAAGAATCAGAGACTTTGGAAAAGATTGGAAATGGATCTTCATTAATTTAATACCTATATTCGGATGGATCTTGTGGTTTATTTGGTTAGGCTTTGGAAAGACAGGTAATGGGGAAAAATAAACTTATATAGAAATTAACTCTTTATTTTTTTTCTTTTTCTAAAATCTACAAATCTTATCTTGTTCCTTAACTCTATTTGTTTTTCAAGAATCCTAAACACATGCATCTCGCATTCGGTTAATTTAAGAAACTGATCGAGCGTATCTTTATCTTCTTCATCAAAATCTTCGAAAACTTCTGAAATAGAAATACTATTTTTAGAAATAAAATCCTCTGCAACATCTCGTGGATTCTTTCCTAATTCAAAATACTGAAAAGCTTCATAAGAATTAAGTTCTCTTGTTAACCATTTAAACCATGGTTCATTTTTATTACGTTTTTTATTTATGATTTTCTTCATGAAAATTTTTTTACTAGTTTAATCATTATTAGTTATTCATTCATTGTCAGCTGTACAATTACTTATTTTAAAAATTTAATTAAAGATAAACCTTATTTATTTTTTATAAAATGACTAGAATAATTAATTACCCATAAAGCATCGTAAAGAATAAGTATTTATTACTCATTTTTTTGTTTATGAGATAGCTAGAATTTATTTTTAAATAAATAAATTGTCAATTCCATTTTATGACTTTCCTGCGTCTCCAATTTTAATAATTGGTGCGCTTGGCATTGCAGTCGCAATAGCAGTTTTTTTTGTCTCTTACCAAAAATATTTCAATTCTCCTTTGAACAAAGAGCGTGCAGAAAAGAAAAAATCTTTAATTAAGAAACAAAAAGAATTAAATGAAAGATTAGAAAAAATAGAACAAGATTTAAAAAATTTATAAAAATTACTCTTAATAGATATGAGTTAATGATCTCGAATTCAAGACCTTAATTTTTTAATCAGGAATTTTGGTCTATAAGGAGTTATGGATAAGGATCATCTTATTGAATTAATTTCTAATAGTCTTCTTTACGAGAGCACAAATACTGACTCTACTAAGTATCTTAGTGACTTTAAAAATTACTTAGAAAGATTAAATCTAGATCAATTGAGAACTATGTCTAAAGAATTTATTCTTTAGTATGATTTTTAAAATATTTTATTGTTTATTAAATAATCAAAACTTTTTAAAAATTGTTAGTATCAAAAAAAAAGAATAATGCTTAAAGTAAATAGAAGTGATTTTTTAATAAAGCCATTTTTAAAAAGAAATAACGTTAGAGCTTCTTATCAAATTATTTCTACCATCTTCCCAATAATTTCTATTTGGTTAATAGTCCACCAAATAATTATTCAACCTTTTTCATTATTAATTAAAGGATTTCTATTAGTACCTTTTATAGTTCTTCTAACTCTGTTCTCTTCTCGAACATTCTCATTAATGCACGATTGCGGACATAATTCTCTTTTTGAAAAACGGAAATTAAACCGCTTTTTTGGATTTTTACTTGGCTTAGTTAATGGTATTCCCCAGAAGTCATGGTCAATTGATCATGCATTTCATCATAGAAATAATGGAAATTGGGAAATTTACAAAGGGCCGATAGATGTTTTAAGTCTTGAAGATTATAAATCCCTTACAAAAAGAGAGCAAATATTATATAAAGTAAGTCGAAATTGGATTATGCTTTTCCCTGGGGGTTTTTTTTACTTAGTTTTAAAACCTAGATTAGGACTGGCTATTATTATTTTTAATTTCACTAAAGATATATTGGAAGAGACTTTTATCAAAATAAAAAACGGAAAAATTTATCAACTTCTAGCTATTAATTCAAGAGTCAAACCACCTTTTTCTGATTATGGAGATAATTTTAGTGAACTATGTGAATTAGTAATTAATAACATAGTAGTAATAATAGGTTGGATTTTTATGTGCAAATGGTTGGGGGTAGTTTTTTTCTTATCATTTTATTCCGTGGTATTAACCTTATCAGCAGCAATTTTAATATGTGTTTTTTTCGTACAACATAACTATAAAAATGCATATGCTAAAAATACAAAAAATTGGGATCTCATCGATGGAGCGATTTTAGGTAGTAGCAATTTAGATATCCCTAATTGGCTAAATTGGTTTTTAGCAGACATATCCTTCCACAGCATTCATCATCTCTCTGAGAGAATCCCAAATTACAACTTAAGAGCTTGTCATAAAGCAAACATTCATTTGCTTCAAAAATCCAAGTTCTTAAAAATAAGGGATTTTTCAAACTGCTTCAAATATATTATTTGGGATAACAAAAATGAAAAATTGATTCCAATAAGCTAATACCTAATTCAACCTTCTTCTCAATTTTCTTTTTAGAGGAATAGTGCTATATGCATGAGTACCAATAGATGGTGGCAAGTCATTCTTTAAAGGATGCATAAAAGCATTTGCCATACTCTCTAACATTTTCGAAAGCCAATTAATTAATGATTTCATTTGAAAATCTAAAAGTGTACTTTTTTATCTTCTAACTAAATTACTTAAAAGTAAATCAGTCTTTATGCTGATTTTTTGAAAGATTAACTTATAAAATTAATATTAAATAATTAAAAGTGTTTTTTTCTTTTATCTTTTAAAAAATAATAATACTACCTTTTTAAAGGCAAACCAGGTGAAATATATCTTTAGTAAATAATACTTATTTTTTCTAATTCACTTAATAAATTAAATTATTGAACATAAATTCGTGCTATATCTCTATTCCAAATAAATTAGACAATATTATGAATGATTCATTTGTTTCTACCAACCAAAACACAGAAATAGATTCTATTAATTCATATTTTGAGTGTATTACTGAATGCAGTATTGTGGATGGTCATCAAGAATGTATTACTCGTTGTTTAGAAGTTCATTTAAAGGGGGGTGAGCAAAATGAATAAAAAAAATTCACCTCAAAGGAAAACAACTTTAAAATGGAACTCGGATGGAGAGCTTTCCGAAATTGATATGCTAAGAATTTTAGAAAAAATATCATCTCATGATCTTAATCAATGTGAATTAACATGCGATTCTGATACAAATTAAGTTGTGTTTTTAAATATTTTTAGCAATACTGCTGATAAAAAAGCAGCTTAAGGGATTTTTGTAATATATCAATTTTAATGAAATAGATTTCAATTAAGATTTAGAATATTTCAAAATAACATAGGTTTTATTTCAAAAAATTAATTTTAGAACTACTAGTTTTCTTTAAGAATGTTTTACTAATTTCTTTTTTTGTTAGTTGAATTGGTTTTACAAAACCTGAATCACCGTGGGTTGGACAATAATAGGTCATAAGCATCCACTTTTTTTCTTCATCCATAACTAATTTCTTTATAAATTATGATTAAGTTAATAGGATGAATTATGAAAAAATTGATTTTTTTTAATCTTTTTTTCTTTTTTACTTAATAATTTATAAAAATTTTGAATCTATTCTCACAAAATAGATATAAATACGCATGACTTTAAAAAAAAATACTGCTATCTATAAATAAATTCAAAATTATTCATGTCTCTAGAATCTATATTAATGGTAGTTGCTCCAATCTGTATTTTTACCGTAGGAGTTATTGTTTTACCTATTTTAGTAAAGCCACGTAAACAATCAGGTTTACCTAAGAGGTATATACGCGGTCTTTAAATTAATTAAGTTTTAAAAAAGAAGAGCATAGACAATCAGCATTAGAAAGAACGAAATAATTAATAAGATTGCGATAAAAGAATAAAATGAAAAATGTTTGGCACAAATAGTTTTATTTGCAGATGAAATTAAAATCCCAAAAACTGTATCGAAAAAAAATTATAAATTCTTTTCATTATGAGATCCTGTGATGGATAATAGAATATATAAATTCACTTTTATTTAACAAAATAATTAACAAAAAAAATTTGAGTAAAATAAATTTTTCAGGTCTTAAAGGCCAAGCGCTTGTAATAGAGGATAAAGATATTCCAAGCATAAAAGAATTTCAGGATATTATTCCAGATCACTTCTTTAAGTGCAATACCAAA
Source organism: Prochlorococcus marinus XMU1412 (assembly GCF_017696315.1). Taxonomy (NCBI): domain Bacteria; kingdom Bacillati; phylum Cyanobacteriota; class Cyanophyceae; order Synechococcales; family Prochlorococcaceae; genus Prochlorococcus; species Prochlorococcus marinus. The sequence continues at coordinate 327,727 of NZ_JAAORJ010000004.1, forward strand.
ACTTCATTGAGGTATCTTTTACAATCAGCTTTAATTCAATCATTAGTAGTTGCGATAGGGTTATCTATACCATTTACCCCCAAAATGATCCCAATTTGGATTATTTATGCATTACTATCAGGTACCACTGCAATGGGATTTTGGGTAATTGCCCATGAATGTGGACATGGAGCATTCTCTAAAAACAAGACATTAGAATCTATAACTGGTTATTTACTACATTCATTACTTCTAGTGCCTTATTTTTCTTGGCAGCGTTCTCATGCAGTTCATCATAGATTCACAAATAACATAACCAATGGAGAAACTCACGTACCTTTAGTAATTAAAGGGAATGGAGTAACAGAAAAAGTTGGCGGAGAAAAAGAATTACATTTTTCAAATTCCTTAGGTAAGAAAAATTATGGAATTCTTCAACTTGTTTTACATCTAATATTTGGCTGGCCTGCTTATTTACTTACGGGAAGTACAGGAGGTGTTAAATATGGAACTTCAAATCATTTTTGGCCAATTAAACCATTTTCTAAAGCATTATGGCCATCAATATGGGCCAAGAAGGTTTGGATATCGGATATTGGTGTAGGTTTGACATTGTTAGGAACTGTTTATTTAGTTCTAAAGTGTGGAATATTTCCAGTAATTGCTCTATATTTTGGTCCTTTATTAGTGGTTAATTGTTGGCTAGTAGTTTATACATGGCTTCATCATACAGATTCTGATGTACCTCATCTCTCAAATACGGAATTTTCCTTTATGAGAGGTGCATTTCTCTCTATTGACAGGCCTTACGGTAAAGTCCTTAATTTTCTTCACCATAATATAGGTTCTAGCCATGTCGTTCATCACGTATGTCCAACGATCCCTCATTATCATGCAAAAAAGGCAACTGTCTTAATTAAAAAAGCCTTTAAAAAAGCATATCTTTTTAATCCCGATCCAATACACAAAGCACTATGGAATATTGCTTGCAATTGCGTTGCTGTTAAGTCAGATATCAAGAGAGGAAGATATATATGGCAATCTTCGTACAAAATGGTGGATTAAAAATATAAAAAGCATCAATTCTTTATCACATTAATTTACGCAAATCTGAAAAGAATATAAAAAAATTAGTAATAACAAATTTTTCATCTTAGAAAATACAAAAATAAAATTATCCTATGAGTGGTGACAATTTGCATGGTAAGCAACCTATAAAATTTTATTCGGAAAAAATAACACTTACAAAAGTTGAATTATTAGAAAGACAGTTAAATTTAAGCGAAAAAATTTCAGATTTAGATCAAAAGCATAAAGAATGGAGCAAAAAACTATTAGGTTGATCATCTTTTATGATGAATTTTACTTACTTTTTATATTTCTATTTGCCTGATCAAGAAACTTTTCTGTAAATTATTGAAAAATTATTTGCAGGCATACTAATAATATCCTCTTGAGAAAAACCATTTTTCTTACTCTCATCACAAACTTCCTCAAGATTTTTAATACCCCAAAGATCATTTTGCATTTTTAATGAATTATCGAAAAAATAATTACTTTCACTTGTATGCTTTCCACAAATTTTAAATGGCCCATACAAAATCAAAAATTGTCCCTTATTGAGTAATTTTCTTGACTCTCTAAAGAGTGCTACAGTACAAGACCACTTTGCTACATGAATCATATTTATAGAGACTATTCCTTGCAAAGAATTAGCTAATATCAATGGAATTTTCCAAGGAACTTTTTCTACATCAATCTCAAGAGGCTGGGGCATTTTCTTAGTTAAGTCTTCATACTCAATCCAAGAACTTATACTTTTTCTATGCACTAACTCTGGGTCACTTGTTTGCCAAATTATTCCAGGGAATCGTTTTTGAAAAAACACTCCATGTTCACCACTACCACTCGCGATTTCCAATACTGAACCTTTTTTTATAATTCTGGATAGTACATCACCAATGCAGTCTCTATTTCTTTGAGTTGCCGAAAAAAAAAGTCTATTATCCAAAATTAAAAAAAATTGGGCGCTTCAGTAAAAATAATAATTCTAAAATCCTTGATTATTTAACCTTTCTCAATTTAGGAGTCTTGAAAAACATTATTTTAAGGCTAAAGAATAATATTGAAATTGTAAGAGCAGGCAAGATATAAAGTATTAAATCAGAACTCATTAGAGAAGGAATCCTTCCAAAAATTAAATGCATGTAGTAGGTCGCGAATGACATAAATTCATATATATCTAATTTATTAATAGCAATTATTTGAATTCTAAAAACTACTTTTAGTCAAAAATCAAAAATTCTCAAAAAAAAGAGTCAGCCTGTATCCCTACTAGCTGACTCTAATAACATATTAATTTAAATTACCTCTAAATGAGGATATAGCTCTAAAAAAACAAGGTGAAAAGCTTATATTTATTTTTTCAAATTTAAAAAATCAAAACAAAAATAAAAACATCGATAAGGTATATTTCGACACATATATGTAACAGTATTTTAAATTTTCCTGATAATGCAAGGAATAAACCCTGATTTTTCTTTACATTATTAAATAATTATGTTATATTTGTTAACAAATTACATAAACAAAATGACTCCAGAAGCAGAACGTTTTAATGGTTGGGCAGCAATGTTAGGTTTCGTTGCAGCAGTTGGTGCGTATGTCACAACCGGTCAGATCATTCCAGGTTGGTTCTAATGAAAAATAACGAATCAAAATTAGTTGAAAAAGAAAAAATCGTTGCTGAAAAGCTTAACGGTAGATTCGCAATGTTAGGTTTTGTTGCTCTTGTGGGAGCATATTTAACTACAGGTCAAATCATTCCTGGTTTTATCTAATATAAACCTTTTAAAATTTCATAAAAAAGTCTAATTTAAAATTAAATTAGGCTTTTTTTAACGGAATTTTTTTGATAATAAATTGTCTTTATTAATTAAAGTTTGAATAATACTATTTGCGACAAAAAAGTATGCTGAAAATCAGCTTAAAAACAATATTTCGTTACTAATAATTAGAGTCAGAGTTTTTCGGGTCAATTTTATAAACTATATTCGCGGGAAACGAATCAAACTAGGAAAGTTTATTAGCAACAAACTGAAATATCATAATTTTAATTCTAGAAAGCTAAAGAAGGAAAATGATATTTTAAAAAACAATTTAAAATGAAATATTAATTTGATTATTCTTCTTTTTTAAAACTTAAATTTATTTGTTAATTGATGCTATCTTTTATCCAGATAATTCGAGAATTTAATGAGAGTAAAGCTTGAACCAGAGACAGCATTCATTGGCAAAAAGTTTGCTTATATATTTCTAGGAATAATATTTAGCCTAAATGCCATAACTTTTATTTGGTTTTTCTTATTTTCAAATTTAAATTAAGAAATAAATTTTCGTTTAAAACAGTTGAATTATGTAGCTTAAAAAAAGTTATCTAGGTACTAAAAAACTCCTGGAATGATCTGACCGGTTGTGACATAGGCTCCCAATAGTGCAACGAAACCAACCATAGCCCATCTTCCATTTACTTTTTCTGCATTTTGAGGATATCCATCGTAAGAAACAGTTTCATCAATATAAGGCCTAGTTTCTGATGGGAACATATTCTGTCTTCCACCTGATTCTGTTGTAACTCCTGATTTTGTCATTAAAAAGATAATAATTGTTAACTAAAGTAACACAAATATTAACTTATGTAAACCAAATTTTCCAATGATTTTCCTCTGATTATTTAAATTAGGGGTCAATATGTGACATTTCTGTTAAAGAAAAATTAACATGCTGCATTTTTTTTAATCAAACCACTTTTTATTATCAAATACGCAATCAATCTTTAAAAATAAGCATTTATACTCACACTAAGTAATTTTACTTAGTAAAATAGTTAAAGCATTTAGGAAGTGCTTAGCTGGTTAAATCGGAGATTCTGAATTAACTAGGTCGTCATGAGCTTGCCAGTGGGATACCTGCAGGCTCTTTCAAATTTTAAGAGCAAACAAATATACTAAGGACGCAAATAATTAATTGACCTGTAAGATAAATTCTTGAAGATTAGCAACTAATGTCAAAGCACCATTTATTTGCTAAATAGAAAATAGACTGAACATAATGTATGTCTTTAGATTTTATTCTCATACCATCTTGTATATTGATTATCCTTTTCCTTTTAAATCGAGAAAATATGTTCTACAAAAAAAATAAAAAGGTTAAATAATATTATTATTCTAAAAAAAGCTTAATACTAAAGATCTAGAGATTGTACTACTTATTTTTTTTCTAAAAATAAGAAAATTTAAAACGCATACTTTAATAAAGTTTGAAAACCCTAGAGAATTTAGTAGAGAAAACTATACCAACTTTTTTCTTAAAATTAATTTGTCCCAATATAGTTTTGCATTACTAATTTGAATTAGTTTTTGTTGGCAGTGTATGCAATTGCATTCGTATGTGAAAGTTTTATTTTTCATGCATTAACTCTTTTTTTAAAGAAAACAAATTTCTTATTTTATTGCAACTGTTAATAAATTTTTTTTCTAATTTTTTATTGCAATTAAAGAATTAAAATATTTTTCTTAACTATCAATTTTATATTGGTATCTAAATCATTGATATTTTATAATATTAAAAAGGCAGTAAAAAACAAATAAATTTCTTTTGAAACTTTCAAATCAATCACTAATTAAAAAAACTATTAATAAAATAATTTCTCCTTGGTATTTACTTCCCTTACTAGATAGATGGGTATTAGGTCAAATAATCCCTCCCATGATATTTGCAATTTCTGCTTTTACAGTTATTTCATTATCAGTTGGGGTAATGTTTGATCTTATAAGGAAAATAGTTGAATTTGGTTTACCTTTATTCTTAGCTTTAAAAGTTCTTTTTTTTAGTTTACCCAGTTTTTTAGTCTTATCATTCCCTATGGCAGTTTTACTTTCAACATTATTAGCCTACGGAAAATTATCAAGCAATTCTGAATTGTTGGCATTGAAATCTTTGGGTATAAAAACTTCAAGAATCATTTCTCCAGCTATTGCTCTTTCAATATTTATGACAGGGTTAACTTTTTACTTTAATGATAATTTGGTTCCTGCGAGTAATAGATTAGCTGAAACAACATTAAGAGCAGGCATAGGAAGTTCTTTTAGCGCCGAACAAGGAAAAGATAATATTATGTTTTCAAGATATGGATCTAGGATAAGTGCATCAAATAAAAAACCTACAAAAACAAATACTTATCTTACTCATATATTTTATGCTTCATGGTATGAAAACAATATTATGGAGGGAGTTACAGTTTTAGATTTTTCGAGAGAAGATTTTCAACAAATCTTAAAGGCAAAGAATGGATTATTTGACAAAAAAAGTTCTTCTTGGATATTTTCTGACGGGAATATTGTATCAATTGATCCAAGCGGACAAACTACAAATATTCAATTTAAAGAATATACATATCCATTTGTTGAAGGTCCCATGGAGCTAGCAAAGGTGCCTAAAGATGCAAATGAAATGACTTTAAAGCAGGCTATACAAGCAGAGAAGATTTATGAAAAAACTGGAAACTTGAAGGAGGTAAGAAGAATTAAAGTCCGCATTCAAGAAAAATTCACTCTGCCTTTTGCATGCTTGGTCTTTGGTTTAATAGGAAGCAGTCTGGGATCTAAATCTAATTTAAGATCTTCAAAAAGTCAGGGATTTGGGTTGAGCGTAATTCTTATATTAATTTATTATGTTATGTCATTTTTATTTAGTTCGTTCGGAGTAAAAGGTATTTTATCTCCAATTTTTGCTGCATGGTTACCTGTCTTAATTTCTCTTGGAGGTGGAATTTATTTATTAAGAAAATCAAGTTCTTTCTAAGATTTTAAGTACATAAATAAGAACATACATAACAAAATTTTTTTGCAAGTAAATAGATTCTTAAATCTTTATTTCTCGTCTATTTTTTGATAACCATACCAATCAGGATAGTTGTTTTCTTGAATAAAGTTATTATCTGGAGTTAATTCTATTTCCCAATTACCTATCTTTTTTATTTGTTCACAATCATCGAAACTAATTAACATTTCTAAAGAAGCAAGATCATCTTTATGCTTTTTTTTACACCCAATAAGCCATTTAGACTTAGCTATATTTTTTGCCTCTAATTTATTAGAAGCTATAACTAATCCAAACTCATGTTTTTCCATCATAGAAGTTGGATTATAGCCTCCAATATTGACAAACCATAAATATTTTTTGGCATTATTTTTTTTTACTAATTGCTTTTTTCCTATTTTATACTTTTCAATATTTTTTAAATTAATCTTATGACCATCCACATATTGTATTTTTTTATAGCTATCAATATGCAAACCTTTTGAGGATCCAAACCAATCCTTTCTTAAAGTATCGAATGAGTCTTCAATTTTAGATCCAACAACCCATCTAACATCATGTAGTTCAATATTGGCTTTTTCTGCTCTACCTCCAAGTACAACCAAATAAAGAAAATTATTTTTTAATATTTTCACTTTTAATAAATAAACTTAATTTAAACTTTAATTAAAATTCTAAAAATTTAGCTTATAGATAATTTTACTAATTCAGAGATTCTGTTAATTAAACCAACCTTTTTTCTTTTCTTTAACTTTTGGTGAAGTCTGAATCTTAGGCTCTTCGTCTACTCTACCTTTAATAATCATTAAGGGAACTATTGCCCATAGAGCTAAAAATAATATCCAGAATAGGTAAATGTTCATAATATTAAAAATCAATAAAATCATAATAAAATTAATTAAATATGATTCGTGAGTTTCTTTTTAAAGTTCTAATTTAGATGTATAATCAAATATTTATTTTTAATGAAAGCTGCATAAAATGTCTAATAAATTTTATATAAATATTATGGTTGTCTAAAAAAATTTTAAAAAGTAAAAATTAGAAATTTCTATCCAGTAATAAAAAAAATCGCACTCATCAAAACCACTGCTTTGCTTCAGGATATTTAGAGTGCATATATATAATGGCACTATAAAAATTTTTTCGTGAATCTTTTTAAATCATACGTTGCATATCTAAAATAGATTAAAAAATTAATAGATTAATGAAAAAATGTGATTTATGTCATAAGCCAGATAAAACTCATTACAGAGTTAAATCCATAATTCATACGAACTGGATTTTTTGTTGTAAAGAATGTTGGAATCTAATTTCTACACATAAAAATTATTCCTATGGCGGAACTAGAAAGTCAAAATAAATTAATTTTATTAGAAAAAAAATTTTTACTTTCTAAAAAAAATCATTAATTTCTTTTTTTATAGATTTATATTCTAAATTAATTCCTTTAATAAATTCATCTACTTCTTTTTTAGTATTCTTATATTCATTTATTTTTCGTTTGGTATTCTGATAGAAAATTGATTCAAATTTTCCTGGACTTACCTCCTCAATCCAATATCCTGCTAAACAATAAATTTTGTTTGGAACAAAAGTAATAATAAATAATTTTTTGGAATTTTTATATTGATCAATTATCTTATTAGCGAAAGTGCCTTTAGTTTTTTGAGTCCCATATATAGCAAAGTGTTTTGCTAAAGATCTAAAATTCTTAGATAAATTTTTATTTTTTTCTACTGTATTTCTAGAAATTATTTTTTCTAAAGAATAACAATAATCCAAAAAATTAGTATTTTCTTTTTTTGAAGGATATATAGTTATTAGGGAACTTAAAAGTAAAAAAGAAGTTAAAAGAAATTTTTTAAACATTTATTTAATTAGATTTATTATTTCATAAATATAAAAAGACAATTCATAAATTAATATTGATTAGCTTAAAAAGATTCACATTAATTAAAAGATTTCTATTAATTTAGCTAAACTAGTTTGAGAAAAATTTACAAGTATTTCAGACTAATTAAGTATTTATCAAACGTATAAAATTTTTTTCTTATAATATGGCTATGAAAATTTCTTTATTGAAAAATAAACGGATAAAATCTTTTTTAGATTTTTTTTCAAGAGTATCAATTTCAGCAATATTTATCTCAGCCATACCAGGTAAAATAAATGATTTTGAAACAACAGTTGAATATATCTCTTCAAAAGGCATTCCTCAACCAATTTCATCTATTCTTCTAGTGGGAGCCATTATATGTCTTATCTTGGGTTCTGGATTTTTTATATTTGGAGAAAAACAAAAAATCGGTTCGGTCTTTTTATTACTATTTCTTATTCCAACAACAATAATTTTTCATGTATTTCCATTCCATCAAAGAGCAGTATTTATTAATCTCGGATTGATAGGTGGATTAATTATTTCTGCAATAAGGGAAGCAAAATAAATATCTCAATTAAAGAAACCTAAATATTTATTTCCCCTCTCTTAATTCTGGGAAGCAATTCGTAATATGAATTAATTCATAAACCTCTTTGCTATCGTATTTTTTATTAGGAATTCCACTTCCCACCTCTATGCCTTTCTCTTTCATCTTCTTTAAAATCAATTCTTGTCTTTGCATACTTGACATAGACTTGAATCTTTTAGTTCGTTCTTCTTTATTCACTAGATTTTAATTTTAGTTAAAATTTATTGTTAAGGTTATATCAATTAGCGATTCATTAAATAAGTAAGAAAGCCAGTAAATGTAAGTAATTTAAATCCAATAAAGAAAGGCAAATATTTTTTGACCTTTTTGCCAACGGGCAATAATTTGTTTAATGAATTGATCATGATTTACATTAAAAATCTAATTATTTAGAACATCCTAACGAATTTTTTTTAGAATTATTCCATTTCAATTTGTACATTTAAAACAGTAGATCTAAACTAGAAGGGTTACGTTCCTTTTTTTTTATGAATGATGAAGAAACAATAATTTCATTATTAAATGAGTTTACTAATCCAAAAAAAATGGCCTCATTTTTTGTTGACAATGCTACTCTAGATTTTTTATTCATAAGACCGAGTGGTAATCCTATAGATGCAAAAGGGTTCGAACAAATACGTCAATTTTTAAAAAAGTAAATAATGTTTGGAAAATTCACTGGATGCAAAGATCTACAGGGAATTCAGATTTATCATTATGGGATTAGCAAAGTTAATAGCTCTTTTAATGATGCTACTACTTGTAGGTATTTCTTTTATTGGTTTAATTTTTTATTTTATAAAATAAACACATCAAATAAAGAATACCCATTAAATATTTCTTTTTTTAGAAAACAATTACTTCGTTTAATAAGTTATTTGATTTTCACGTAAAAATAAAAACTTTAGACAGACTAACGCCTATATCTAATGCTAATAAAGCAATTAGTAACTTACTCATTTTTTAGAACTCTCAACTATTTTTTTGTAAAGTTCTTCAGAAATAGGTTGCATAACCTTTCAAAAATCTAGTTTCAAATTAGTTATTTTAAAATTAATTTCTAGTTACTAAATATACGAATATATAAATTTTTAAATAGGTAAAAAATATCTCATTTATAAGTTCTTCTTATAACGCATTAAAAAGTACTGTTTTCAAAAACTTCAATAAATATTTAACTTTTTTAAAAAAGAAATTAGAATCCTTATTTCATATAAATAGATCCTCTATAAGTTAGCTTTATTACCTTTTCTTCTTGTTTTCTACAATATACGAATGACTTTCCATTGAAATACATGTTTACCATGTTGCAGCTCCTAAACTTGCTCAAGTCCCCGTCCTATGGCTTGAGTCGTACTGCGGTCTATCAGATGGTAGATCGGACGATTTTGTAGTATTCACTACAATCTATTTATAAAGTATTTATACTTAGATGTCAACAATTAATAAAAACTAAACTTCAATTTAGAATTAGATTCTGCTCTTAGGAACTCCCTAAAAAGAATATAGAACATATAACTACGAGTAACTCCCATAAAAACTGAAACAAATGCTAGAACTACACAAATAGGACAATGTGGGAATCCCATTATTTATTTTCCAATATAATTTTCAATTCAGCTTCTGCATTGAGAATATCAATTCTATTCTTAAGTAGTTTAAAAAATTTAATTATATTTTTCAAAATTAAACCTTCTTTAGGCATCAATAATAATATTATTTTAAAAATGAATATATCAATGAGCAAAAATACTGAATCCATTGAAAAAACATAATTTTTGTAACCTATTTATACAATAAACAATAAAAACGTATGTTCAGATAATCTTGATCAATTAACCAATAAGGGCTAATTCAGAATCAACCACAATAATTGGTGATCTAGTTAACTTGCAGTGATATTTTTCTTTTGCTAAAAAAATAAAGCGGGCTAAAGTCCAATACTCCACGAGGATTTAGTCCCCTGCCTAAAAGCTTAGAGTTCAAATTTTTCTTTTTAATATGCAACTATGCTTTATAAGGCAAATATCTTGATTGCTTAATAAATTTATTTTGTATATTGCTATTACAAAAATGATTGGTTTACTTAAATTAGTTACTAAATCCTCGTGGAGAAAGCTTTAGTAAATTTCTTTTACTTGTTACTAATAAGATCAGCCGAATCTCATTATGGAGAATCATTTGTATCTGTAGAAGTTCCATCTAATTCAATCAAAAGTTTTTCTTGATTTTAGAAAGTTTTTAATACTTAAATTCATAGCTTTCTGAACATTCAATAACTATTTTGAGTTAAGTTGGTTAATTATCTCTATTGCAAATAAAGATAAGGTTGTTAATCTTGCACTTAAAGAATAAACTTAATTTCTTAAACTGATGCAATTTGATCATTTAAATTTCAACGAAGATGATGGCCTCATGTCAATAGAAGATTTAAGAGCTTTACGTCTTCAAAAAAAGAAAATTGAAAGTGATAAGAAAGCCAGGAAGTATATCCTGGATATAAATCAAAGATATAGGAAAATGAGTACCCGCAAAAGTAATAGCTTTTTAAGGAATATGAACCCTTTTAAAAAGGCCGCATAAATTGTTAATCATGATTTTGTTAATTTGTTTAACTTTGCAACTTTCAGAGTAAGATTTTAATGGTGTTTCTTTGGAAGAGTTTCACCAAGAGGGGCCAGTTTTTGGCCCCTTCTTTGCGGAGATATTTTTTAATTGAAACTCGTTATAAAATTAAAGTAATACTTTCCTAGAAGGCGAAAGTGATGTAAATCTTTTGTTTAACGTTTTTTATTACCACTTAATGAAAACTCTATATCTTAAACTAAATCCTCTTATTAAAAAATAAAAGTTTTAGCTTATGGATCATTTCCCATAATTTATTGAATTTTTTCATTTGCGATTTTTAATGGCTTCACCTACAAGTTGGGAATTCTACAAAGAAGTTGAAACTAAAATTCTATGGGTCAATATTTGTACCCAAAATTTAGAAGGAGTAGCTATTTCGATCAATAAATGGTGGAAGACAAGATATCCAGGATACAAAATCAGAATAGTTTCTAAAAAAGAATTTGAGCTAGTAAAAATGCAAGCTGAGAAAAAGGAGAAATAAAATTATTCTTTGGTAAAAATTAATGCTGAATATATAATTTTTGCAGCTATTATAGGATCAATAAATTAAAGAACAAATGAACTCGGCATTTGCAAAAGTCTCAAATTTGAAAGTTAACAGGGCTTCTAAAATAGCTATTACTCTCGCATCATCAACTTTCTTTTTGTATGCCTTAGGTCAAGCACCAATTTTTAAAAATATTCTTGCAGGTGTCTTCTCTTGCTCTGGCTAAATAAAATACTTTTTTTAGAGAAGCTAAAAAGCTAAAATAGACTATGATTGACAGTCGATCTAAACTTAGAGGGATAAACCCCTCTTTTTTAATGTTTAATAGATTTATTGCTGAAAAGATAATGACTCTTCTTATTTCTCTTATCAGCTGATGAATATTTCCCCGCACCTATTAATTGATGCTGTGATATTAAGCGCTGCCCTTACGATAACTTTGGTATTAAGAGCAAAAGGTAATGCTGCCAGAAAAGAAAAAGAAAATAAATGATTACAAAAGAAGAAGAAAAAGAATTTAAAAAACCTAAATTATATAGATTTTGGAACTTTCTTATTTATGGAAGTTCCATAGCTATTGGAGTTTTCTTAGTTTATTTATATTCTGCTTATATCTTTATAAATAAATGACTTACATCTACGGCATAGCGATTACTTATGGGGTAGTGAGTCTTTTATTGCTTGGTGGGTTTGCATACTTTACTTTTAAAATGAGACGCTAATTTTCATATCTTCTCCAATAAAGATTTATTAGATAAATTTTTTGATTTTTGTAGAGAATATCAACAAGAAATTCCACCTCAGAAGATGGCTGAGATTTTAAGAGAATATGTAGATAGATAAGATGAATGGTAGCTACTGGAAGACCTGAGAAGGCATTAAGAGAATAAAATTTCTAGCAAAATTTATACAAATTTTTTTAAAGTTGGAATAAATTTTTTGAAGATAATTTCCTTGCAATTATTCATAATTTGAGGTTTTTTTTGATCCTTAATCCGTACAATTTTGTTCCTCTAACCGCACACATAAAACTTGAAATTTACTATTCAAATGAATTAGAACATAGTTGTAGTCAAGGGTAATTCTTATGGCACTAAATGACACATTTACTATCCAGGAAATTAATTTGGATAAAAAAGACCTTTCATTTGATAATAAGCTCAAAAAAATTGAAGCTTATTGGAATACCGAATGTGCAGAACATCCGAGTAACAACCATTGCAAGATTTTTTGTGATTAAAAACTTTAACTTTTAGGTATTCTTACGCTTGATTTTCACATAATACCCGTACTAAATAATAATCAGATAGAAAGGAGGCCAAGCAAATGACTAATTTAGGTATAGAAATTTTATTTTGGACAATTTTAATTTCTTATCTGGGATTAAGGTTTTCTCAAACTTGGAATGGATTCAAAAAACAGTATTAATTAGGAGAATAGAAAATGAAACTACAAACTCAGTTCACGGTTCCAAACAAAAAATTAAAAGATCTTGATTATGTTAAAAAAGTAGATTTTTTAGAAGAAATTTTAAATAAAGAATGTATAGATTATCCAAATCAAGAAGATTGCCTGGTTTGTTGCAATTAAAAATCAAAAAATAGCTGTTTTTTAAAAGTAATTAATTTTTTATTAGTATTTATAAATTTTCTAAAAGGGAGCTAGCACTATGGAATTAAGATTCTTCCCAATAAATATTTTTAGAGAGACTCCAAAAGTCATATTCTTCGATGCAGGCATAGATAGTTCTAATGGTTCTGATGTTGTGATCCATTCTGGGGAAGCTATATCTCCTCCAGATGATTTAAAAGATGAGCAATATTACGTTCACAATCATCAAATTGACCACAATTTAGTTATCACTGGAGAAAGGACATTTGTTTTAATAAATCCTTCCTGGGATGAACCTCATCATGTGATTTATTTAAATAGATCTATGGGAGCATTAGAAATTCCTATAGGAACTTATCACAGATCTATCTCAGGGAAAGAAGGTAGTATTGTTTTAAACCAACCCAAAAGGGATAAATTTTTTGATCCTTCTAAAGAATTTACCCCTCAAAAATTAGACAAAATTAATTTAATTAAGGCAAGAAAAAGTCCGCCTGTTTATTGGATTTACGAAAATAACAAAATCAAAAGAGTCTTTTTTAATCCTTTAGAAAGAAAAGTTAAAACTCTTGTTTGAAATGAAAAAAAATATATCCCCTAGTAATAATTTAAAAAACCTGAATTTAATTATTAATTCTGATACTTATAAATTGGCTCACGAAGATATTGATTTACTTAGCCGAAATGAAATGCGTGGAGTCAGAATGCTTCTTGAAATTACTAAACCAGATTTAATCCTTGAAGAAAATAAAATTCTTTCAACAATAATTATTTTTGGAGGCGCAAGCATTACAGAAGAATCAAATACAAAAAAGAGACTTGAAAATATAGAGGAGTTGATTAAAAAAAATCCTAAATCGATACTTTTAAAACGAAATTTAAATAGATTAGAAAATTTGCTTCTAATGAGTCATTACTATCAATCCGCAAGAGAGTTTTCTAAACTTGCTTCAATTAGTAATCAAAATAAAAACTGTAATTCTCACGTGATTGTGACAGGTGGGGGGCCTGGAATTATGGAAGCTGCTAATAGAGGTGCATTTGAAGCAAATTGTAAATCTATAGGGTTAAATATCAGTCTTCCTAATGAGCAAATCCCTAATTCTTTTATAACACCAGGTCTTTGCTTTAAGTTTAATTATTTTGCATTAAGAAAGATCCATTTTGTCATGCGATCTGTGGCTGCTGTATTTTTCCCTGGTGGTTTTGGAACTCTAGATGAATTATTTGAACTATTGACACTTTGTCAAACAGGAATGAAAACTAAAATCCCAATCATACTTTTTGGTAGAGAGTATTGGGATAAGATAATTAACTTTGAATATTTAGCTGATCTTGGATTAATTGAAGATGAACATTTAAATCTTTTCCAATATGCAGACACTGCATCAGAAGCATGGGAAATTATCAATTCAGCAAAAAAGCCAGCCTAGAAAACTACAAGCTGAATTTCTAACAAATGTAAAAGAAGATTGATTAATAAGAATTTGATAGTTTGTTTTTCATACTTTCAATTTTATTGATTAATTCATCTAACCATTCTGTATTATTTTGCTCTTGTCTTTTATGGCTCTGACTTTTTTGAGTACTCATAAATTTCTTATATTAAGATTGTCCATTTAATATATCTTTTAAAATTACAGGAATCAATAAGCAATATTACCAAATCAATTGATAAGACAAGCTTTAGTAGCATTTCATACAAACCTAACCAACACAAATTAACTAAGAAAATCTAAATCTCTTCAGTTAAGTATTTTCTACGATGTTTTTATTTGAGATTCTGATTTGAATTAGAATAGAGTATAGATGTTCCTATGGAAAAATCATTTCTAAATTTTATTTGTTGGATCCTATTAAAGTCAGCTGAAAGTTACTACGGAGATTCATTAAAAACAGAAATACCTTATACACCTTATTTTTAGTTTTGGTGAACCTTAACTTTTAATATTAGATCTCTAGTTTGAGAGTTATTAGTTTGGAATTCATTTATCAAAAAACACAATATGGGTTACTTATAGATTCACTACAAAATAATCTCTTACGTTGAATTTCTTTTATTGATTTTGAATAAATATTAGCTGTAAGGATCGCTCCAAAATTAACTAAAACTACAATTAAAAGAAGTAGCTCAATTGCGAGGTTGGTCATAATATTACCCTCCTTAAATTTATATTAAAACCCTATAACGTCAAAATAGGTATTGAATAGAGTTTAAATTCCTATTTTTAGCCATCGAGATTTTTTGGTAATGGTCTAGGTTCACAATTTTCGACGCATTCTTCTAAAGACTTTTCAGAATTACTATTAATTTCGCAACTACGAAGACAATCATAAAAGGCATACTTGGGATCTAATTCATTTTTGAATTGTTTATTTCTAAATGTATTCATGATCAAACTCCCTTTGATTTTTTTTCAAGTTGATTAATTAATTTATCCAACCAAAGAGTGTTGTTTATCTTTTTTGTGTTTTTAAAGTATTTCGTTTTGAACGTACTCATTAAGTTATACCTCGATCAGTGGATCCAACTTAGGAGTAATAATTTAAATTTCCTAGAGCAAAAATACTGATTATGAATATAGTGAAATAATTAAAACCGCCTAATTCATGATTGATATTTTAGGTATTACAACTCTTGATTCTTTTATATAACTCATACTAAATAACTTCAAAAAAAAGAATGTAAATTATGACTTACAGAAATCTAATTAAAAATAAAATTCAACACGTATTTGGTGTTTTGTTTGATTCTTGCTCAATTAAGAGACAACTAACTGATTCTCAAATGGAATGTATGCAATTCGGAATTTGTGATTATGCTCCAAGACAAGTTGAGGAAGTTCCGTTTTTTCATTATTAATTTGAATTCATTTAAAACTAAAGGCAATTAGCTCCTCCTCACCCAATCAGGAGATCCACTAAACCAATCAGCAAGATCATCATTTTTGGGATCAAAATGATTTTCAGTTTCTAAACCATCAAGGCCAAGATTCTGTATGAGTCCATTTATTCCATCTGATTTTTGCTTGCCATATCTCCTCAAGCTATTAGCTTTCTTTAGCCATGTCCATATACTTGAATTATGTTTTGCAAACTTTTCTACATAAATTCTTTCTTCCAATGCGACAGGTTCATCTAATGAAATCCTCTTGACAATATCCTTAATTTTTAAACGAGTCTGGTTGGTTAGAAACATATTCATAAAAGAAGTTAATGTTTTATAAAAGTTTTTTTTATGAATGTCTTGTCAATCTTTATTTCAAGAAAAAGTATTTTTTAGAGGCTTTTCAAGGACAAATATATGTATTTAGCAACAGGTACATTTATTTGGTAAAAAAGACTACTTAATTTGATTTATATAACTTATACATAAACAACTCCTGTATAAGTTTCTCTACTTAATTTAAGATTTAATTTATAAAATTGAATAAGGAAATTTTACATTTACAATCAATCTAAACTAAGAGGAACATAACCCTCTTTTTTTTCTGACAAAAAAATTTTTTATTTAATCACTAATGAAAGGTCAATGGACAAAAGTTTATAGTGGTGATTTACCTCTTAGATCTTGGTGGGTAGATTCAGGTAGTGACTGTAAATATATATCTATAGTTTTACCAGAGGTGTTTGGGATAAATCACTGGATAAGAAGTTTTTCTGAAAAATTAGCCTCACAAAACGTACCTGTATTAGCATTACCTCTTTACGGAAGAACAGCTCCAAAATTAGATTTGGGATATAGCGAAAAAGAATTGAAATTAGGAAGGCACAATAAAAATTTAACCACTTTAAAAAATATTATTGAAGACGTTTCTGCAGCCATAAATTGGGTTCAAGAAAAATATCCAAAAAAGAAAATCTCAATTATTGGATTTTGTTTTGGGGGTCATGCAGCACTTATAGCTTCTTCTTTAAAAGGAATAGAAAGTACATTTTGTTTTTATGGAGCTGGGGTCACAGTACCAAGAACCGATACTAATTTTGCTCCTATAGACTTGCTTGAAAAAGTTTCTGGAAAATTAAATTTCATTTGTGGTTCTTCAGATGATTTAATTCCCTTACAAGATAGGTTAGAAATTAAAAAAAGATTTAAAAAACTAGATCCTTTAGAAGAGAGATTTATTTATGTCGAAGTTAAAGGTGCTGAACATGGTTTTATGTGCGAGGAAAGAGAATCCTTCCATAAGGATGCATCATTAATTGGTTGGAATTTATTGATGAAAGAATTTAATTAATAAAATTCATGAGAATGATTTTGATCAGTATCTGTACTAAATTATTTTCAAAAATTTAATACCTTTATGAAAAACTTTAAAAAAGGTTTTAGATTAAATTACTTGAAAAGTTAAATCAAGTGCTGTCAAAAATGAAAAAAATAAATACTATAAGTCTAAATAATTTTCTAGAAATTCAAATTCATGATGAAAAATTTATTAATAGCATTTGTTTTTGCATTAATGCTTATCAACCCTAATATTTCTATAGCTGCAGAATCTCCCGTTGATGTACAAGAGGTCTTTGTAGGTTCTGAGACTATGGATGGAGATGCTCTTAAATACCCAAAAGGAAAAGCAGAAATAAGATTACAAAGAGTAGAGTTGGCTGAAGGAGGGATAGTTCCGCTCCACTCTCATCCAATTCCATTATTAGGAAATGTTGAGCAAGGTACGATAGTTGTCAAAAGACAAGGGATGGAAGATCTTACCTATACAGCAGGTGATACTTTTATAGTTGGTCCAAAGACACCAAAACATACAATGGGTAATGCAAAAACTGATAATGCAATAGTTTGGTTCGCAGCAATAGGAGCAAAAGATGTTCCAATTTTAATCCCCGCTGAAGGATAAATTTTAACCTTGAATCAATTATTTTTGATTGTCAGTCAAACTACAAAAAGGAGCAATTAGCTCCTTTTTTAATAGCAAAGTACGCTATCCGCTTTAATTGATTCTTCAACTAGAACATCAGGCATAACAAACTCTGCAGTATATCCATCTAGAAGCTTCTCATCATAACCCCTAGATTTAGCAGACATTCCTGAGACATATATGGTAATTTTTGAATTCTTTAAATTTTGAAGATGTTCGTATAAATCTCCAGTACCTTGACCAACTATTTCACCAGCTTTTTTGCAATTTAATATTTGTACCCCGTCTCCTGCAAGAAAAAGAGTTACTTTATGATCGTTTTTTTCTGCAGTGAGGGCAACCAATAAACCTAAAGTTACTTTATTTTTGTATTCTAAACCGCTGTAAATATGTACTAAAACGGTATTATCAGTAATGATAGACATTTAATCCTCCCTAAAATTTGTTTTTATATCTTAAATAAAATCTATTTTCATTAGCTGTTTTTTTATGAAACGCTTACTACTTGCATAGCAAAAAGCTAGTAATTGATTGTGGATCTACATTAAACAATAGACAATCCTCTTTTTTTTAACTTTTTCTTACCGTTATTCTGCTTCTTCTTTAACTTCACTGTCGTTTAACTCTTCCACTTTTAGTTCCTCTTTCTTAACTTCAACTACTTTTACCTTTGGCTCTTCCGCTTTAACTTCAACTACTTTTGCTGCTATAGATTCAAACTTACCTTTAACAAAATTTACTATGAAGATTAAGATTGGAACATGAGCTAGACCACCCATTATCACTTTAGTTTCTGTAAAATACATTTGTAAGTTAATGAGAACTGAAACATTTAAGCATAAATTTAATTTGATAATTACTTATATTAAGTAGATATTAGGAGAAATAATCAATTGACAGGCGATCTAGAATAATCTGCAGTTAGAACCTTTTTGATATGAAACTTGAGTCGATTTCAGTTGCCGGAAAAGATGCAAATCAATCAGGAGTTGGTAAAAAATTTTTAATAATATCAATTTCTATCACAGTATTATTAAATCTTTCAATCGCAATTTGGTTTTTCATGAATGATATGGGTAGATTTTTAATTAAATGAAAAAAATACTATTGCCAGTAATAGTAACCACGGGGATTATTTATGGCTGTGGATTATTTTGGTTATTTTGGCATTACTAAAGGAATAAATTGAATGACTAATAAATGGAATGATAAATCTTGGCAAAAAGATTTCTTGAACATGAAGTCACATTCACCTGCTGATGCAAAGCTATTAATGGGAGGTGTAAAAGGATTGAAAGATGCTTGGCGTCTAGGTGTTCTGCATGTTGAATACGAAAAACTAAAGAAGATACAAGATCAACAGCAACAATAAGCTCTCTAAAAAGAGGTAAAGAATTAATTACCCCATACCACCCATCACTTTCCTAAATAGATAATTTGATGGATAATTAACCTAGAATTGAACGTTTTTAATATTCTGTTCACACACCGTTCACACATTGCAGTTTTCTTCTAAATTATTGATATGACTGACATTAATTACTGGCTAATGAAAAGTGAGCCAGTATTCATAGCAATGGATTTCAAAAACCCCTAAAAAAATGTTCACGATATGTTCACGATTTTTAAGTTTAAAAAAGCATTAAAAAAGCAGCTTTAGAGCTGCTTTTTTTATTTATTAATTTACTAATGAATTAAAACTTAAAAATGGTTTCAAAGGCATAAACTGTTTCATCATACAAAAGCCAATCATCGCCAGTTCCACCGTTTTTGATCGTTGTTCCATTACCATCATTTAAGTTTGAATCAACATAATAGATTCCTCCCTTTACACTTACTGCATCATTGACATCATGAGTGTAATAAAATTCGAAAGTATCACCTAAATTGTCTACAGTTCCATTGGTATTTAGAAAATTTATATTTTTCCAACCACCACTTATTTTATTATTTTCATTAAATTCATAATCCATAGATAATGTGAAATAACTGAATTGATCAGCTGGTACTCCTATATCTGCGTCAATAACTTCTATTCCTATATTTGTAGTAAGTTTGTCTTTAAGTGTCCAATATCCTCCAACTGTCCAAGTGCTTAATTGCAGAGTAGATACTCCATAATAATCCATATAATATTGTGCAGTTTTATCATTAAGATCCCAAATCTCATCATATTTTGTATATATAATTCCACCTCCAAAATTCTCTGCATCATAACCTGCCATTAATGTTCCCATATCAGCACTCTCTTTAGTCAAAATTCCAGTATTAGTACCAGTAACTGATAATAAATTTGCACCTATATTAAATCCATTATCATAGACTCTAGCTATAGAAATACCTGTGCCTTTAATTCCTGGCAAGGTCCAAATATTATTTCCAGCTGCGTTACCTGAGAAATAAAAAGAATCAGAATATTTAGTTGTTGTTGTTGCTACTAGATCATCTTGCGCTAGTAATGGACCAACAGCAACATCCCATTCTAAGAATGGGAAAGAGTAATACATCGAAGAAACTGACAATTGATCTGTATTAGCAACAACATTAGTACTATCTAGTAATAGTAATCCCGATGAATTACCAGCCTCAATTCCGATAAATAAATTATCTTCTCCGTTAAAGCTCGTATTTAAATCAAGATTATATGAATAGTGAGCATTAACTGCTTCTGAAGTCTCAGTATAAACAGGATCATGATTCTGAAGTCCCCCAATTACAAATGAAACAGATCCATTCAAATTTGTTGTTTGAGAGAAAGAACCGGCTTCAAATTCATTAATTGGTGTTTTTATACTTTTAATAATATTTTTTGTTGTTGCAAATTCTTCATTAGCAAAAGTCTTGGTATTTAATTGTTTTTTAGAAGATGACTCGTTTCGAGCATAATTGTTCATCTCATCAAGATTTATCACAGATGCAGCAGCCGTAATTGGTGTTAAAAGACCTAATAAAGCTTGGGTAGATAGTAAAACATTAAAAAGTTTCATGAATTTCCTTACACGAAATTTTCTCACTCAAAATACCACATACAAACCAAGCCTCATATTTTAAGTTGAATCGAACATATTTAAACTTATCTGTCTAGAAAACTCATGACCTATCACTTTCATAAATAGGAACTTTGATGGATAATAAATTTATACCCAAAAAAGTTTGGATAACACGTCATCCAAGCCTTAAAAATCGCCGAGATCCCTTTATATGACTGAAGAAAAGTTTTGGCTAATGAACCATGTACCAGCTTGATATAACTAGGTTTTTTGAAATTTATAAAATTTTATTCTAGCAAAATTCTAGCAACACTAATAAATATAAAGCATCCATTGAGGTAAAGATTTAGGATAATTTGTGATTGACATTCGATCTAAACTTAGAGGGATAAAACCCTCTTTTTTTGATGAGAAACAAATTTAAAAGATCAGCTTTTTTTGATATGTCTGATGACCTTTTCTATCGAATATCATTAATAGGATTTTTAGTTGTTTTTAGCTCAATGGTATTTTTCCTAACGAAATATAGAGAAAAAAAAGTTAATAATATAAGCCAGATTTCCATAACTGAACAAATTTAATTTATAAAGCAGTAATGCAAAGATTTATAATTTCACCGTTATTTGCTTTATCTAGGTTTTTTATAAATATTTACGGAATATTTTTAAAGTTTTTTCTTCAATTAAATGGTGGTTATTGGTCAAGAATTGGTTTAGCCGAAAATATTACAGAGGAAAGAATTAAAAAAAGAAGATTTTATATCCTGCCTTTTTATATTCTTCTAGCTTTATTGTTTGGATTACTATCTGCTCTATATTGGTATTTTGTTATTCTTCATGTGCCACTTTCAATAGAAAGATATTTAAGTCCATTGAATAACAATATTGCTTTAATAATTGCTTTTGCTACTTTCTTTGGTTGGCTTTATATTCTTTGTAAAACAAACAAATAAAATGCTTACTGAGAGATGATGTGGTCCGCGGATTAAAGATTTAATTAATCATGATTAAATCATTCTTAAGGATTCATGCAAAATATTTATGACCGATTAATTTGTATTTACGACAGTTCTGGTGATCGACTCGACCAAGGTTGACCAACTAGATCTTCACTAATCCATGGTCTGCAACACCAAGGTAAATTAACTTATCTAACCTTTACGGTAAGAAAGTTAAGTGATCAGAAATTAATCTTTCGGGATTAATTCTGAACTATCTTAAAAATAAAGTAGTTTGTAAAGCATGAAGAAGTGAGTAATCACTTTTACATTCAAAACTAATTTCTAAGAAAATTTTTAATCTGATTATTAAATAGATCTCCTTTCTGTCGTCACCATTTAAAAAAGACCTGTAAAAGGGTCTTTTTTTATGTCTTAAATTTTATTTATTTACTGTTAATCCACAAATAATTAAATATTTTTATCTCGCTCTTTCGCGATCAGTTAATGCTTTTTCAAAAGTAAAAAAGAAAGTACAAATGCTATTCAATGCAACCAACAAAAGAACTACTGATCTTCCATGTTGATTTAATTGAAGTGATCTTTGAATCATACTTTTAATAATCTTCATTGTAATCGGATGGACTACCAGTTAAAGAACAAACAACTGATTCCTCTTTTTTCATTTCTTTTATTTCCATTATTGGTCTGCCCATTTTCTTAAGAACATCTATATCTTCTTTAGTCTGACAGCGTGCAATTATATTTCCTTTTTGATCAAAGCAACTGTAGTAAGTCATTTTATTAAATGCAATTTAACGTTCATGGTTGATTTCAGTTGCAGCAACGCAACCGACTCATGACAACCATATTTCTAATTTAGGTCAGCCATAGATTTAAATGGCTAAAAAAACATACCTTTTTCCGTACCTAAATGTTCCTCAAACCGCACACATTAGATACGCAGTGTTTTAGTCAAATCAATTAGAACAAAGAGGTAGTTAAACGAATATACAAAGGAGAATTTATGAGTGGAGATTTTGAGACTCTTGAAATTAATCAACCAAAAATTAAATATTTAAAACCAGAAGATAATACAAAATGGTTAGACAAATTAATTAATAATATTAAGGACATGAAGAGGAAGATATCAAAAGATTCTTAGAAATTCAAGAAAGAAACTTTTTTATTTGACCTTTAGTTTGAATGAAAAGAAATTCAAAAAAGAATTTAAATTTTGTATTTAAGGTAACCGCTTTTTTGTGAGCATTATTCAGAATAAGAGTCCGACTATTTTTTATGCAAAAAAATTTAGATGAAAATTCTTATGAAAAAAGAATTGAAAATATAGAAAAAGGAAAATCTTATTTAAAAAGTAATGGATTTTTCAAATCAAAATCTAATCTTTTCGAAGACATACAAAGATTTATCTATAAAAGGTAATTTAAAAAATATTTTTTACTTTTGATTAATTAAATCTCTCCATAAGCAAGCCATCACATAAAAGAAAGAAAGACTTGAAAAGGTAAAGAGAAAAAAAGAATGGGTCAATTTTCTATAACTAAATTAGACCAAATAATCCTGCAGTAAAACCAACAGCCGAAAAGAATGTGAACTCAATCAAATCTCTTGGGGCAGAGTTCATAAATAAACCAATTTGAGTCATGGTTTTATGACTTGAGAGAATCTTTTAAATCAAACTTTTCAGCTTTTTCAATTTGACACTCAGTATCATCTTCAGCACATTTGATTTCAGCTTTTTTGTTCATGTGGCCACTACAACCGCCTGCTATAACTGGTAAACCGGTCGTAGCCGTAAAACCAGTTAAACATGCAAAAGCTATATAAGGAAAAAGTCTTTTCATTTAATTGTTACTTTATGTAAATTTATTATGTTGCATAAAAAACTCAAGTGTGAGTAGCTGATAATTCGCGTGCACCCTATACCAATCATCTAAAGTGATTTAGCAAACCTATGAGTTTTATATTTATCTGAGTATTTTTACTTATATGTTGAGTTGAAGACTTTAAATAATTAATGTTTGTTTTGGGTTTATATATAAGTCATGGATAAAGAACATTTAATTGATTTAATATCTAGCAGCATTATTTCTGAGATTAAAGATCTCGAAATTAATGAGGAAAAATTGATTGCAAATAATTATTTAAATAATCTGAATTTAAATCAGCTTAGAATAATTTCTAAAGAATTTATTTTGTAATTTTTATTGAATATTTATTTAAATAAATGAGATTTTCTTTACTATCATTTGAATTTTAATAAGTTAATACCTTTTAATTAATATGAATGATTCAGAAGAATTTAAACCTAGCCTTAAACAAATAAATGAGGATATCAGACCTACATGGGAAGATATCAAAAAACAATCAGAAGTTTTAGTTAACAAACTTGGTTGCCCTAGATCATTTGTAGGAGGGATGCTTCATGCAATAGCAAGCGACTTCTCTGATATGAAAACTTGGGAATAAATGAAAAACTTATTACTTACACCACTTTTCAAACTATTCAAAAAAAGCACTTTTCTCTTATCACTAAATCAAAACTCGTGCCCTGTTTTAGATGCTGAAGACATAAAAAAGCAAGAACAGAAAGAAGCTATTGAAAGGTTGTACCCGTAAACTTTTAACAGAAATGATCAGATCATATATACGATGCAGCACGGTCCTATGCACCCCCATGCCACCCATTACTTTCCTAAATAGAAGCTTTAATGGATAATGATTTTATAAAGGCAAATCTTATATTTCATTCACGATTCATTCACGATTTGCAATATTCTCCTAATCCCTTGATATGACTGAGATAAACTACTGGCTAATGAAGAGTGAGCCTGATGCTTACAGCATAGATACTCTAAAAAATGACGGTGTAACTTTATGGGATGGAATAAGAAATTATCAGGCTCGAAATTTTATGAGAAAAATGAATAAAGGAGATAAAGTTTTTTTCTATCATTCGAATTGTAAACCCCCAGGTATTGTCGGACTTATGGAGGTAATAGAGCTAAATATTGTTGATCCTACTCAATTTGATCAAGATTCAAAATATTTTGATCCAAAATCGAAACCTGATAATCCGAGGTGGGATTGTGTAAAAGTAGAATATAAATTTAAATCAGATAAGATTTTAAGTTTACCTGAATTAAAGACTTTATTTAATGAAGATGAGTTATTAGTCGTAAAAAAAGGAAATAGATTATCTATAATACCTGTCAGAAACGACATCGCAAAAATACTACTAGAAAAAATATAAAAATTTTTAATCCTCAAAATTCATCGAAAACATATTGCCAATGTAGAGTCTCGTTAAATCCCTAGTTTGAAATCCTTTTTGCATCAAAAATCCTGCAATAGCAGCTTGTATTATCCTGTATTGATCCCAGTTAGGATGCTCCTCAACGAATTCTTTCATAGCCTTTTGAAGATTTTCCTGAAGTTCACATTTGAAACTTATTACTTCATCTTTATGATTTAATACTTTTGAATTTTTGTCGTAATTTAATTCTTGCATATTGAAAAAACTTTTTGAAATTTAAATCTACAAGATGTAGTTTTCTCCAAAATTACTAAATCGTCAACAAGCATTATTTAAGAGACAGTCTCAAGTTATAGAATGACGAGAATTCAGTCATAAATAGGGTAGTCATGGAAATTAATTTTGTAAAATTAAACTTTACTCAAATATAAAGATTTATGTAAGATCAGAAGTTTTCCACATGCTTTAGATAATCAGATATTTTAAAAAAAAATACTGTGGAAAAGTTGTGAAAAAAATTTTTTTGGAGGGGGAAATATTTTCTAAAATTTCCAAATTTATTTATCTTTTAATCCATTGATTCCCACATGTTTTTTATTTCATAAAATAAATTTTGTGCAATTGGTATCGGCCAATACATTTCAAAGGATCTAGTTTGGTCTTGACTTTCAAAAACAAACCTTAAACTCCATTCATTTTTTTTTCCCTCTAAATGAATATACCAAGGTAATTGTTCTAATTCTAAAGTAATAAATTCTTCATCCATTAGTTCATCTTTGATAACTAATAGTTGTTCATTAATTCTTAACAGTAGAAGGTACAGTGAATTGAATTCACTTTTTTGTAACTCGATTGACCAATTGTCTACACCAATCAAAAAGCAAAATTTGCCTTTTTTTAAATCTTTAAGTAATCTCCATCTTTTTTGGTCTTTTACCAAAATTAGCCTGGAAGTAAATCTGGTTGATCCTGCTCATCACTTAGTTCAATAATTGACCTTTGAACAGGTTTAATAGTTGATTCTTCTAATAAGCCATCAAAATCATCAAAACGTCTTTGTTTCGCTCTGAAAGCAATTTTCACTGTAGTTAAATATCTATTAGTTGATTTTCTTATCAAGCTTTCGCCTCTCTTTGCAAGATCATTAGAATCAATCCCTGTATTATTGGATATGTTCATTAAAAATAAATTTTTTACTATAAAATACATTTTACAGTTTATTCGACCGTTTCAAAACATAAATTACAAAAAGAACTTAATTAATTTAAATAATTTCATATGGAAGAAAGTTTATCTGGAACACTTGCTATCGATTTAGGGAACACTAATACTGTTGTTGCTTTTCAAGATCAAAAAGATATAAATTCTGTTTTAGTTGAAATACCGAATATTACATCATCTCCAGGAGTTATTCCTTCAGCAGTTTGGTTCGAGGAACCTTCAAAGATTACTAAAATTGGTATTAGTGCTCTAAAGATGAAAGATAATACAAATTCTGATTTATTTTTTCATTCGAACTTTAAAAGATTAATTGGAAATTCTATTGAAAAAAATAACCAAAAAAACATTTTAAACCCTAATGAATGTGGCGAAAAATTTTTTCAAATTTTGTGGGCAAACATTCCGCAAAAGTATGAGATCAAAAGACTTGTTTTAACTGCCCCGATAGATACATATAAGGGATACAGAGAATGGTTAATTAACCTTTGCGAAGAAATATCTGTAGATGAAATAGCCCTTGTTGATGAGCCTACTGCGGCAAGTTTAGGCATAAATGTACCATTTGGCTCAAAAATTATGACATTAGATATTGGAGGAAGTACAGTCGATATGAATATAGTCAAAATAGAAGGAGGAGAAGGAAAATCTGGTCCAATAGCTGAACTTTTAAAATTTAAAGGTAATGATGTAAGCTCAATTTCAAAACAAAAAATAAGGTGTGCTGAAATAATTGGAAAAACAGGCTCAAAAATTGGTGGGAAAGATATTGATCAATGGATAGTTGATTATTTTATTCCAGGTAATAATTATATTAATAATCTTTCAAAGGCAGAAAAAATAAAATGTAAACTCAGCTCATCTGTAATCAAATATGAAAATAAATATCCAATAAAATTATTTACTGAACAAAATAAAGAAAATGAATATTACCTAAGTAAAGAAATATTTGAGAAAATACTCATTGCCAATAATCTTCTTAATCACCTCAACTCTTTACTAAAAGATTTATTAAATCAAGCAAGAGGTAAATTTTGCACAGTTGAAGACTTAAATGCAATTGTTTTGGTTGGTGGAGGAACTCAAATACCATTGATTAAAGAATGGATAACAAAAAAAATTCCGAAAATTCAAATAAAGACGCCACCTCCTATTGAATCAATAGCTTTGGGTGCTTTAGCAATGACCCCTGGGGTAAAAATTAAAGACATTTTGAACAAAGGATTATCTATAAGATTATTTAATAAAAGAGAGCAAAAACACTTTTGGCATCCTATTTTTTGCAAAGGTCAAACATGGCCAACAGAAACACCCTTTAAACTGATCCTTCAAGCCAGTAAAAAGAATCAAAAAATATTCGAAATAATAATTGGTGAGACACAAAAAGAAAGAGCATATGATGTTATTTATGAAAATGGATTACCAAAGTTATCAGAGATTCAAAATGAAGAAGAAATCATAAAATGGGACAAAAAACCATTTAAAATATTGTTAAAAAATAAATCTAATACTGGGGAAGACACCTTAAAACTTTTTTTTAAAATTACGAAAAATGCTGATTTATCAGTTAAGTGTTTCGATATTAAAGATGAATTTTTTGGAGAATATAATTTAGGAAATATCTTCTGAAAGATAGCTATTCAAGGAAAACTCCTTCTTCATTATCAACATTATTTAAACGTAAACTAATACTTTCAATTTTACTAGTTGGCACTTTTTTACCACAAAAATCTGGTTGAATAGGTAATTCTCTATGACCTCTATCTACCATTACTAATAACATAACTCTTTGAGGTCTGCCCCATGAATACAAAGCATCCATTGCAGCTCTTATTGTTCTACCTGTGTAAATTACATCATCTATTAAAAGAATTTCTTGTTTCTCAATAGGAGTTGGAATATCTGCAGCTTGTATTAGACGAGTTCCAACTCTATTTTGGTCATCTCTATAAAAAGTTGGATCAATTGTTCCTTTTCTAACTCTTAAACCTGTTCTAGAGAATAATTCCTTTTCTAGCACTTCGGTCAGCTCAATTCCTCTAGTCGGGATACCAACCAATAGAAGGTTATCCAGTTTTTTTACTTTTTCGATAATTTCGCAAGCTAAACGCGAAATGGTTTTTCTAAGCTCAACTTCAGTAAGTATTACGATCTTTTTTGTCTTCTTGGACATGATTTATCAAGAAATAAAATTAATCTAATATTTTCATAAATTAGCAAAAGCTAACTATGTTAAATATAAATTGTTAAAGAGTAACGTTTGAAGCTAAATTTAAGGTTGGATCAGTTAACAATGAATTTGATCTAAATATGTCAAAGATTAGCAGCAAAAATATAAAAAGATTAAGTGTTCCTCAGAGCCCTGTAGTTCTTGCAATACTAGATGGATGGGGATATCGAAAAGAAAAAACAGATAATGCCATAAAAAGTGCCAGTACACCAATCATGGATTCATTATGGCATGCTTACCCCCACACCCTTATAAGTGCTAGTGGATCTGAGGTAGGCCTCCCAGATGGTCAAATGGGCAATTCAGAAGTAGGGCACCTCACAATTGGTTCGGGAAGAATAATACAACAAGAACTTGTAAGGATTACAAATATTGTAAAAAATAATCAACTAGGCTTGATAAATGAGTTAAAAGAGATGGCTGATTCATTAAAGAAAAATAATTCTACTTTGCATATCACGGGATTATGTTCCGATGGTGGAGTTCATAGTCATATCGATCATTTATTAGGTTTAATAAAATGGGCATCTGATAATAAACTTAAAAAAGTTGCAATCCATATTATTACTGATGGAAGAGACACTCCTGCAAAAAGTGCCTCGAAATATCTAAAGCAAATAGAATCATGTATAAAAAAATTTAACGTAGGCGAAATAGCTTCCATATGCGGAAGATACTGGATAATGGATAGAAATCTTTTATGGGATAGAACAGAAAAAGCATATTCTAATTTGACTGATCCTGATATTCAAATAACAAATATTTCTCCCAAAGATTACATAGAAAAAAGTTATGCAAAAAACATTACCGATGAATTTATAGAGCCCATAAGAATGTCTGAAAACTATCTTAAAGATGGGGATAGTTTGATTTGCTTTAACTTTCGTCCTGATAGAGCAAGACAAATAGTCAAATCCCTTTCGATCAATGAATTCTCAGACTTTGAAAGAAAAAACTATCCAAATCTAGATTTTGTTACTTTTACTCAATATGATCCGAGCTTTCCCGTTAAAGTTGCATTTCCTCCTGAATCACTCAATAATTTTATAGGCCAAATAGTGTCAGAAAACGGACTCAAACAATACAGAACCGCGGAAACTGAAAAATATCCTCACGTAACATACTTTTTCAATGGAGGAGTTGAAATACCTTTACCTGGAGAAGAGAGACATTTGATTCCATCTCCAAGAGTCGCAACTTATGATATGGAACCCGAAATGTCTGCGGAGGAATTAACTATTAGTTGCTCTAAAGCAATTAAAAGCGGGAATTATGCTTTTGTTGTAATCAATTTTGCCAATCCTGATATGGTTGGTCATACAGGCAACATGGATGCAACAATTAAAGCTATAGAAAAAGTAGATAAATGTGTAGGTCAAATAGTTAATGCTACTGGAGAAATGGGCGGGAGCATTGTAATTACAGCCGATCATGGTAACGCAGAGGTAATGAAAGGATCTGAAGGAGAACCATGGACAGCACACACAATAAATAAAGTTCCATTAATTTTGATTGAAGGAGAAAAAAGAAAAATACCAAATATGGGAAATGAAATTAATTTAAGAGAAAACGCGGGCTTAGCAGATATTGCTCCCACTTTATTGCAATTATTAAATCTACCAATACCAAGAGAAATGACAGGCAAATCGCTTATTCAAGAAATTGAATTAAAGGGTTATAATAAGGTGGTTCAACACGTTTAAAGTTAATAAAATTTTTTAAACAATGATTCAAATTATTAGTTGGATTTGGGTATTTTCTGGAGTTCTTCTCATACTCTTAGTTTTACTTCATAGTCCTAAAGGTGATGGAATGGGAGGAATAGCCGCCAGTGGAAGCTCAATGTTCAACAGCGCAAGTAGTGCAGAAGCCTCGCTAAACAAAATAACTTGGACTTTTTTAGTGATATTTTTGTCTCTCGCAATTATTCTTAGCGCTGGTTGGATTTCGTAAAAGTTCAATAAAAAAGGGACCATT
Source organism: Prochlorococcus marinus XMU1412 (assembly GCF_017696315.1). NCBI lineage: Bacteria > Bacillati > Cyanobacteriota > Cyanophyceae > Synechococcales > Prochlorococcaceae > Prochlorococcus > Prochlorococcus marinus. Next base: position 358,286 of record NZ_JAAORJ010000004.1, read on the forward strand.
TTTGAATGATCCCTTTTAAAAATTTATTAAAAAACTATTGTTTAGTTAGTAATCGAAGTCGCCGCCCATCCCCGGAGCGCCTGCTGGAGCAGCTGAATCTTTTTTCTCAGGTAGATCTGCAACTATACATTCGGTGGTTAGAACCATTCCTGCTATTGAAGCTGCATTTTGTAATCCTGAACGTGTAACTTTTGCAGGATCAACTATACCAGCAGAAGACATATCTACATATTCTCCAGTAGCAGCATTGAATCCATCATTAAATGGTTTAGTTTTTACATTTTCAGCAATCACAGCTCCGTTAGAACCTGCATTCTCAGCAATTCTCATAAGAGGAGCAGTAAGTGAAGCTTCAACAATGTTAGCTCCAATTAATTCCTCTCCATCTAAATTTTTATCAGCCCATTCTTTTAAAATAGGAGATAAATGAGCGAGAGTTGTTCCTCCTCCAGGTACAATTCCTTCTTCAACAGCTGCTTTTGTTGCATTAATAGCATCCTCAAGACGAAGCTTTTTATCCTTCATCTCAGTTTCAGTAGCAGCCCCAACCTTAATCACTGCTACTCCTCCAGCTAATTTAGCCAGACGTTCTTGAAGCTTTTCTTTATCATAAGAGGAATCTGTTTCATCCATTTGCTTCTTAATTTGATCACATCTAGCTTTAACTGCTTGCTCATTTCCTTCAGCTACAATAGTTGTAGTTTCTTTATTGATAGTTATTCTTCTACCAGTTCCGAGCATATCTAAGGTAGCATTCTCTAGTTTCAAGCCTGCATCTTCGGTAATAAGTTGTCCATTAGTTAAAACGGCCATATCTTCAAGCATGGCTTTTCTTCTATCGCCGAATCCAGGAGCTTTTACTGCAGCAACATTTAAGACGCCTCGTAATCTATTAACTACAAGAGTTGCTAAAGCTTCTTTTTCAATATCTTCTGCAATAATGACTAGTGGTTTACCAGTTTTAGCTATTTGTTCCAAAACGGGAACTAAATCTTGCACTAAGGCAATTTTTTTATCAGTCAGAAGGATATATGGTTCATCTAAAACAGCCTCCATTCTCTCTGTGTCAGTTGCGAAGTAAGGTGAGATATAGCCTTTATCAAAACGCATCCCCTCAGTAACTTCTAATTCAGTAGTCATTGATTTTCCTTCTTCTAAGGAGATAACACCTTCTTTACCAACTTTATCCATAGCATTGGCAATCATTTGACCAACTTCTTCATCGTTTCCAGCTGCAATGGTTCCACATTGAGCTATAGCGTTGCTATCACTGATAGGTTTGGAATTCTCTTGAATTTTACCAACTAGAAATTCAGTCGCTTTGTCAATACCTTTTTTCAAGGTTATTGCATTAGCTCCTGCAGCAACGTTTCTCAAACCTGCTTTAACCATGGCATGAGCTAAAACAGTGGCTGTTGTGGTACCATCTCCAGCTGCGTCATTAGTTTTTGAAGCAGCTTGTCTGATTAAGGCAACACCTGTGTTTTCAATGTGGTCCTCCAATTCGATTTCTTTTGCGATTGTGACACCATCATTGATTATTTGTGGAGCACCAAATTTTTTCTCTAGTACAACATTTCTTCCTTTAGGTCCAAGCGTTACAGCCACAGACTCAGCAAGGATATCAATTCCTCTCTCGAGCGCTCTACGAGCTTGCTCATTGTAAATAATTCTTTTAGCCATGTTTAGGCAGTGATTTAGTAATAAGTTTTAATAATTTTTGAAACAAATATTTTAGCTTACTACAGCTAAAATATCCTTTTCTGAGAGCAAGACATATTCATCTCCTCCCAATTTAATGTCTGTGCCAGCATATTTGCTGTACAAAACTTTATCGCCAATACTCACTTCTGGAGTTTGTCGAGAACCATCGTCATTAAGTTTGCCAGGGCCCACCTGAGCAACTTCTCCAACCTGTGGTTTTTCTTTAGCTGAATCAGGCAAAAGGATGCCCCCAGCAGTTTTTTCCTCAGATGCGGAAACTTTAATAAATATTCTATCTCCCAGTGGTTTTACTGTAGAGACTGTAAGTGAAACAGCTGCCATAGATTAATGGAGGATCATGATTGAGACGCTTTGCGTCATAAAAATGGAAAGAGAAGTTCTCCATCCGTATCATCAACAACATAATCTGCAAAGCGGCAATTAAACCATACTTAAACTGTGCGGGTGGCCGAACCCATTTAACGAATCTACCCATTAGGTGGTAGTATTTTCGGATTATGAGCTGTTTAAATCAGCTATTCATCACCAATCAATAACAAATGGTAGCAACTCCATCAACTTCTTCACAAACAAAAGGCGTAGTACGTCAGGTAATTGGTCCAGTTCTAGATGTAGAATTTCCAGCTGGAAAATTGCCTAAGATATTAAATGCTTTAAGAATTGAAGCTAAAAATCCAGCCGGACAAGACATAGCGCTCACTGCAGAAGTCCAACAGCTCCTAGGTGACCATAGAGTAAGAGCAGTGGCAATGAGCGGCACAGACGGCCTTGTAAGAGGCATGGAGGCAATCGACACAGGAGCACCAATATCTGTACCAGTAGGAGAAGCAACTTTAGGAAGAATATTTAATGTTTTAGGAGAACCAGTAGATGAGCAAGGTCCAGTGAATACAAAAGATACTGCTCCTATTCATAGAGCTGCGCCAAAGTTAACTGACCTAGAAACTAAACCAAAAGTTTTTGAAACTGGCATCAAAGTTATCGACCTTTTGGCTCCTTACAGACAAGGAGGAAAAGTTGGATTATTCGGAGGTGCTGGTGTTGGGAAGACAGTTCTTATTCAAGAATTAATTAATAACATAGCAAAGGAGCACGGTGGAGTTTCTGTTTTTGGAGGTGTAGGCGAAAGAACTAGAGAAGGGAACGATTTGTATGAAGAATTTAAGGAATCGGGAGTTATTAATGCAGATGATTTAACTCAATCAAAAGTTGCCTTGTGTTTTGGGCAGATGAATGAGCCACCTGGTGCGAGAATGAGAGTAGGCTTATCAGCACTTACAATGGCCGAACATTTTAGAGATGTGAATAAACAAGACGTCTTGCTTTTTGTTGATAACATTTTTAGATTCGTTCAAGCTGGTTCTGAAGTATCAGCTTTACTTGGAAGAATGCCTTCAGCTGTAGGATACCAACCAACTTTAGGAACTGATGTTGGTGAATTGCAAGAAAGAATTACATCGACACTAGAAGGCTCAATAACATCTATTCAGGCTGTTTATGTACCTGCAGATGACCTAACAGACCCTGCTCCTGCTACAACGTTTGCACATCTAGACGCTACTACTGTACTTGCGAGAGCTTTGGCTGCAAAGGGAATTTATCCAGCGGTTGACCCACTAGACTCAACAAGTACCATGCTTCAACCATCGGTTGTAGGCGATGAGCATTACAAAACTGCCAGAGCTGTCCAATCAACTTTACAGAGATACAAAGAACTTCAAGACATTATCGCAATACTCGGTTTAGATGAGCTTTCTGAAGAAGATAGATTAACAGTCGATAGGGCCAGAAAAATTGAAAAATTTCTCTCACAACCTTTCTTTGTAGCAGAAATATTTACAGGAATGTCTGGTAAATATGTAAAATTAGAAGATACCATTGCTGGTTTCAATATGATTTTGTCAGGTGAATTGGATGATTTACCAGAGCAGGCATTTTACCTGGTTGGTAATATTGATGAAGTTAAAGCAAAGGCAGAAAAAATAAAATCAGAAAAATAAATATTTAAATATATTTTTAACCTTCAATAATTTTAAATTAATGGCAATTTCTCTAAAAGTTTTAGCTCCTAATAAAAATGTTTATCAAGGCGAAGCTGAAGAAGTAATCCTTCCTAGTACTACTGGTCAACTAGGTATACTACCAGGACACATCTCTTTAGTTACTGCTATAGATATTGGTGTTCTAAGGCTAAGAATGAATTCCCAGTGGAAATCGATAGCTCTTATGGGAGGCTTCGCTGAAATTGAATCAGATGAAGTTATAGTTTTAGTAAATAATGCTGAAATTGGTTCTGAAATTAATGTTCAAAATGCTGAAAAAGATCTTAAAGAAGCAAAATTAGCGATTAGCAAATTTACTGAAAATGAAAAAAATCCAGAGAAAATTAAAGCTTTGAAAGAGGTCTCAAAGGCTGAAGCTTGGATTCAAGCTGCAAAGAACTAATACTTAAGCGGTTCCACAAAAAGTTACTTCAGGAAACTTTAATTTGGCTTCTTCTAATCTTTTTGTTTTACCTTCTTCTTGCCAATAATTTATTACTTCAGTAGCTTTATTCAATATCTCTACTCTTTCGTTATCTGTAATCCAACCTTTATTCTCAAGCTCACTTTTTAATTTTTCCCAAGCATCATCTCTTGGCCAAAAATAATAAGCAGTAAGTGGACTCGGGCCTCCACCTACTATTTGATCGACTGCTAAAGCAACATTATCAGGTAACCACAATACTTTAATGATAAACCTTCCTTCGTCAGGCTTAGGGGTATAACCAGTAGGTACTCCATCTTCATCAATGGTGGCAGCTGCTAATACAGCTGTGGCACCCATCATACCTGAATTAGGAGAAGAATTTTTAGACTTTGGGGCATCACTGTTTTTTCCCTTTTTTTCTGTTGAATTTTGATTTAACTTATCTGATGAGGTCATTCACTTGTTAATGTTTAATAAATAATTTATCAGTTTATGGTCACATTTTGATTGATTTATTCAAAATTTCTTGATTTTAGTTATTGATAACATTTAAACAGGATTTTTATCTATCATGAGATACTTCATAAAAGTCATAAATAGTAGCTTCCAATGAATCCCAAAGATCTTTAGGAATATCGTTTTCTTCCGCAAACATGCCAAGCTGACTAGCTAAGCCTCTTGCTTGGGATAATTTCGAATCATATGAATCGGACTTGTTCATTTTTGAACTCTAAACTTTATAAAATAAATCTATTGAATATATTAAGTCAAATTTTAAAATTCTAAATCAGAAATTTCTTTTAGTGCAGCAATACTTAAAACTTCTGGGTTTGCATCTTTGACTAGAACATCATCTTCTATTCTTATCCCTATGCCTTTCCACTTCTCGTCTATTAGAGGTTGTCCCTCAGGGACTGGAATCCTATCACTTATATAGATCCCAGGTTCTACCGTAAGAATCATTCCATTCTGTAATGGCACTTCATAGTCTCCCATTCTGTATGCTCCAACATCATGAACATCTAAACCGAGCCAATGTCCAGTTCTATGCATGTATAGATGTTTATATGATTGATTCTCTATTATCTCCTCCGTGGTGCCCGACAATAAACCAATTTCCTTTAATCCTTCTATCAAAATTGTTAAAGCAACATTATGAACAGTACTTGAATTTGATCCAGTTACGGCACTTTTAATTGCATTTTTCTGCGCTCTTAATACAATTTCGTAAATATCTCTTTGCTCTTTGGAAAATTTTCCACCTATTGGGATGGTTCTTGTTATGTCACCATTATAATAATCAGTCAATGAGCAGCCAGCATCTACCAACAATAAATCTTCTTTCTTCAATGGTGAGTTATTGGAAGTGTAATGCAAAATACAGGCATTATCTCCCGAAGCAACAATGGAGTTATATGCTGGTCCTCTTGCCCCTTTTTCCAAAAAGAATCCCTCTAGAAGACCCTGAATTTGCCTTTCATTTTTTTTTGTTGAGATAGATTCTCTTACTAGTTCATGAGCTTCTGCTGAAATTTGTATAGCCTCTCTCATTCTGTTAATTTCAAATTCACTTTTAATTAATCTCATCTCATTTAAATAAATTTCTGGAGATTTTATAGAATTTGCACCAATACCTGATCTTGATCGATTTTCAAGTTGTTGTGAAAATATCTCGAGTACTATTTTCTCAATCAATGGATACTTACCTATTGAAAAAACAAGCTCATCGGCACCATTTATATAACTTGGAAGTAAATCTCTTAGTTCGGATATCGAGTGAGCCTTGTCAGCCTTAAACTCTTCTTCTGCACCTTCTAAACCCCATCTAAAGCCATGCCAGACTTCACTTATAACATCTTTGGGAGCGACAAACATAATAAATCTCTCTCCCTTTGGCTTATGCGACAAGAAAAGAGCAATTGCATCCGGTTCATCGAAACCAGTTAAATACCAAAAATTACTATCTTGTCTAAACGGGTATTCACAATCGGCATGATGCTTTACGAGATTAGCTCCTGGGATAATGGCAGCTTTTCCATCTAATTTATTTAAGAAAATTTCTCTTCTTTCTTCAAAAACTTTATAGTCAGGTACAAACATTGTGTATTGGCGTGTTTAAAAAAAAAATGGAAGAATGAATTAAAACAGATTTAGTACCTAATCTATTTTAAATGGAACCAAATGTTTACGGTTTACTTTTACTCATATTAGTCATTTTAATTGGATCAGCATGTTGTTCGGGTGTAGAAGCAGCTTTTTTAGCTGTAAACTCAATAAGAATTTTAGAAATTGCCTCAAAACAAAAGCCAAAAAGTTCTGCAAATCAACTCCTAAAACTGAGAAAGCATCTTGGACGGACACTAACTGTAATTACTATTACTAATAATGGATTTAATATAATTGGCAGTCTTCTTTTAGGAGTATACGGAGCCTTGGTAATTAATAGCAGTTTTGGTTTAACCCTTTTTTCAATAGCTTTTTACATACTTGTTGTTTTAGTAGGAGAAGTACTACCCAAAGCTCTTGGTACAAGATTTTCAGTTCAAATAGCATTATTATCTGTTCCTATTTTGAGAATATTAAATACTTTAATGAGGCCATTCTTAATATTAATTGAACAGATATTTCCAGTTATTACAGCAGAAAACGAAATTTCAACTGATGAAGAAGAAATTAGACAAATGGCAAAAATTGGAAGTCAGAAAGGTTTAATAGAAGCTGATGAGGCAGCAATGATATTCAAGGTTTTTCAATTAAATGATTTAAAAGCTAAAGACTTAATGACCCCTAGGGTATCGGCACCTTGTCTTGATGGGTCTTCAAATCTTGATGCAATTTCAAAACTTATAATGTCTGATAGCTCTCCATGGTGGGTTATTTTGGGAGATAAAGTTGACAAAATACAAGGGGTAGTAAAGCGTGAAAAAATGTTGGCAGAATTAATTAATGGAGAAAATAAAAAATTATTATCAGAAATTTGCGAACCAGTGGACTACATTCCTGAAATGATTAAAGCAGATCAATTATTAACTAAATTTGACAAGAATCATAAAGGAGTGAAAGTAGTAGTAGATGAATTCGGGGGATTCGTGGGAATTATTGGTGCAGAAGCTGTGTTATCTGTATTAGCAGGTTGGTGGAAAAATAAAGCATGAAACAATTTAAAATTAAAGATAATTATTTACTGTTAAAAAAATGGTGGGAGACTATTGATCTCACCAATTATGAAAAAAGTTTTCTTAATAGAGAAATAATTTCTTTTAATCAACAACTTTTAAGACTCAAAGAAAAAAAAATAAGAATTGGCGCATATGGTAAATCAGGTGTAGGAAAATCTTCTGTCTTAAATTCTTTATTAAAAAAAGACATATTCAAAACAGATATTATTAATGGGACCACAAATGAAATACAATCTGAAACTTGGACTCTTAAAGATCAAACACTTAATAGTTTAGAGTTAATAGATTCTCCAGGATTTGATTTCTGCAATATAAAATTCCCAGATAAAGTTTACTCTTATATAAATCAGTCAGACCTTATTTTATTTATAGTTTCAGGAGATTTAAATAGAAATGAGTTAAGCGAAATCAACTCTTTTATAAAAGATGGAAAAAAAATTATTGTAATCTTAAACAAAATCGATCTATTTAATAAAAATGAATTAAAAGAAATAATTGAAAATATAAAGTTTAAGCTTCCAAAAGATTTAAATATCCCAATAATTACTAATAATGAAAACAAACTTGAAAATTACATAATAAAATTAATAAATCAATATGGTGAGATACTATTATCACTAAATTCTATTCAATTAGCTGACAAATTGTTTCTGCAAATAAAAGAGCAAAGATTGAAAAAAAGGCAGAAATTAGCTCAATCAACTATTGGTAAATTTTCGACTATAAAAGCATCTGCAGTAGCTCTTAATCCTTTTATTTTATTTGATGTTGCTGGTAGTTTCGCACTAGATACTGCATTGATTAGCGAGTTAAGTAAGATTTACGGCTTAAAGTTGAAAGGTGAATCTACAAGAAAAATATTTAAAAATATATCCATTAATAATTTATGTTTGGGAGTCACTCAAGTCGGAGTCCATACCTCTTTCAACCTTATTAAGAAAGTAATTCTATTAACAGCACCTTTTACTAACGGGCTTTCATTATTACCCTATGGACCCATAGCAATTATTCAAGCAGCAATCGCGATGCATTCTACAAAAATCCTAGGGAAATTAGCAGCAAAAGAGATATTTCTTAGAAGCAAAACTTCTTTTATAGAACCAGCTGTTATGATCAAAAATTTGACTTTTAATGACCAAGAGATTTTTAATCACATAAATATTTATTTTTCAAATAGAAATTTAAATAATAATTTTATTAGCATTCTGCCTTAAAACTTAAATGGGAAAAAGCATTGCATTATTTGGTACCAGTGCAGATCCACCTACCATTGGGCATAAAAAAATACTTGAAGAATTATCCAAAATATATGCTTTTACAATTGGTTATGTTAGTAACAACCCCCACAAAAATCACAAAGAGGATATCTCAATTCGTAGCCATTTATTAAAAACTCTTATTGAAGATTTAGATAATCCTAAAATTTTATTTAATCAAAGTGTTAGTAGCCAATGGGCAGTAGAGTCAATTAAAAAATGTAAAAGGATTTATGAATTAAATAATTTAGATTTTGTTATTGGGAGTGATTTAATTAAAGATATTTTCTACTGGAAAAATTTTGATAAAATTACTAATGAGGTTAGTTTTTTAGTAATTTTAAGAGAGGGATATCCTGTGGAATCAAATACTCTTAAAATGTTAGAAACTTATAAAGTGAAATTTAAGATTTCAACAATAAAAATCCCAAACATTTCAAGTTCTAAGCTCAGATCAAATTTTAATTATTCTAATTTACCAACTTCATTAATAGATATTGTTAAAAAGAATAATTTATATGAATCCACTAAATTAGTTGAATGAAATTTTTACTTGCTCAAATTAATCCAGTTGTTGGTGATTTAGAGGGTAATGCAAAAAAAATACTTTGTACTGCTTCGAAAGCTAGCTCAACTTCTGCTGATTTAGTTCTTACTCCAGAATTATCATTATGGGGATATCCAGCAAAAGACCTACTTCTAAAAAAAAATTTAATCAAAAATCAATATCAAATTCTTGACCAATTAGCCTTAGATATTAATAAAAAATATGGAAATTTGAGCATCACAGTAGGGATAGCTGAGATAATAAATGATTCTTTTTTCCCAAATCTTTATAATTCTATTGCGATGCTTGAGCGCGGTGAATGGAAAATAATTGCTCGTAAAATTATTCTTCCCACCTATGAAGTATTTGATGAGAAAAGATACTTTAGATCAGAAGAAAAAGTTTCCGTATTAACAAAAGAAATTAATAATAAAACTTGGCGACTTGGCTTTACTATATGTGAGGATTTATGGGTCAACAAAAATATAGAAGGTAGAGGAATTCATAAAAAGAATCCTATTTTTGATTTAAAGAAAAAAAAAGTTGATATCTTAGTGAACTTATCGGCCTCCCCGTATACCTTCAAAAAGTTAGAGCTTAGATCCAAAGTTTCTAGTTTTGCTGCTCAATATCTTCAAGTACCGCTGATATATGTAAACCAGATTGGAGCAAATGATAATTTAATTTTTGATGGAAATAGTTTTATTCTTGATAAGAATGGATCTAAAATTAAGCAATTAAAATCTTTTGCAGAAGACCTCTCCAGTTGGGACATTGAACAAACAAAACCTCAAAAAAATAAATTTGAAAAGTCTGAGATATCATCAATTTTTGACGCATTAGTCCTTGGTGTTAGGGATTATGCTCAAAAATGCGGTTTTAAAACAGCTTTAATTGGACTAAGTGGTGGCATTGATTCAGCACTAGTTTCAACAATTGCGACAGCTGCTCTTGGCAGTAATAATATTTATTGCGTCTCAATGCCCTCTAAGTGGAGCTCATCTCATTCAAAGAGTGATGCAAAAGATTTAGCGAAAAGATTAAAAATAAATTTCAATAGTATCCCAATTGAAAATCTGATGAGCTCTTTTGAAGAATCTTTTATGAATACCATATCTTTCGAGATGGCTGAAATAACAAATCAAAATATTCAATCAAGAATCAGAGGAACGCTTCTGATGGCTTTAGCAAATCAAGAAAAGCATTTATTACTTTCAACAGGAAATAAATCAGAGCTAGCTGTAGGATATTGCACACTTTATGGTGATATGAATGGAGGATTATCGGTAATTGGGGATTTATATAAAACAAATGTTTTTAAATTATGCAATTGGCTTGATAGTGAAGATTCAACTAATCATAGAAAATCATATATGTTAGATACTAATGTAGATTTAATTGGAAAAAATATACGTACGAAAGCTCCAAGTGCCGAATTAGGTCCTGATCAATTAGATACTGATTCTCTTCCACCTTATTCTATTTTAGATAATATCCTTAAAGGAATTATTGAAGAGAAAAAAGATTTAAAACAACTAGAAAAAGATGGTTATGAAAAAGATTTAATTGTACAAATTATCTCACTCATAAAAAAAGCGGAATTCAAAAGAAAGCAGGCTCCTCCAATCCTAAAACTAAGCAGTCAATCATTAGGAAGTGACTGGAGAGTTCCCATAGCAATATCTTATTAATCACTATAAAAACACTGTTGGATTTTTTTTAAAGGCCGTTTAACTGCATCAAGGTTGATACCTCTTTTGATAGCAAGAATTATGCCTGCAGCTTCTAAATAATTATCCACTTCAAAAAGATTGGGATAATCATAAAACTCATTTGTCACTTTCAATGTATTTTGATTTTTTACAGAGATAATATTTAAACCTTTTTCAATCCCTGCTAATACTGCTTCCCCACCTAGTGCCCCATTAGGAACAACAATAGATTCAATCTGATCAGGGTGTATTGAGATTGATTCATTTTGAGCAGGCAATTCAACAATGTCAGGTGCATTGCTTAACCCAATCAGCACTGATGGTAAAAAGGTGTATCCTATTTCCTCTGCAGCTGCACGAGGATCTAAATTTTCATTCAATTCAATCGGATTTAAAGCAGGTGCGTGAGCACAGGGAACTTTTAACAATTTGCTAATTAAATGACTTATAACTGCTTCGACTCCAGAAATAGGATCAACCCCTTTCCCCTCTCTATAGATATTTGTGTCTAAAGAATCTGAATCATCTGGAAATTTTGCCACAATTGCTATTGCAGTAACTCCTTTTTCTATTAAACATTTTCCAGCATCAATTAGAGAATCAGGATTTTCAATTGTGCCACCACTGATTTTTGAAGAATCTGAATCAATAACTATGTTTAATGGCTTTTTTGTAATCACATAAGAATGAACATTAATCCCTAAAGTAGAAACACAAGCATCAGCAACTTGTAAATGTCTCACTAACATTTCTTTTTCAATGGCTGAATCAAAAATTATCCCAATTTTCTGTTGCTTTACCTTTTTTAGAGCGATTTCTCCTTTAGCAAGTCGGTCTAAACTATAACCCTCAACATAAAAAATATTTTTATCTTTTTCAGTAAGAGTACCACCATTCATAACATTTGGATGAGTAATTAAACATCCACTTGCCGATGCTAATAATTTAGCGGTAGGAAGTGCATCTCCAGCAAAACCTCCTACTTCACAACCAATACCAGTTGGAACAATAAATATTGTTGGTGAATTTTCCATCATTAAAAATATTACAATTTATATTTTTTAATTAGCTAAAACAGCTTTAATTCTAAGTTTTTTTGTTCCAAAAGAGTCAATAGTATTTTGAATATCCACAATTGACCATCGAATTACATCACCTTTTTTTTCTAAATCTGCAATGATAAATTCCCTCAAATTTTTTAATTTTATTGAAACTGGCCAATCTAAATAAAAATCAACTGAAATTAATTTCATTTTTGATATTTACCAAATTGATCATTATATAAATCATCTTCTACTTCTTTACCAATAACGATATTCAAATCTGACTTAGGATATGCCACACACAAAAGTGCAAAGCCCTTTTCCCTTAAATCATCATTTAATCCCATAGCATCTTCTTGATCTACAGATCCTTTTAATATCATGGATGCACAATCTGTACAAACTCCTGAACAACAACTGCTTGGTAAATCTATTCCATTCATTTTTGCCGCTGAAATAATATCTTGATCTTCAGAACATAGAAAACTAAGCGTCTTTTGTTCGAATTGAACTTTTATATTGTATTCAGGCATATCCTAAATCTTATTACTAAACTGCTGAACCGCCTACAACTTCTAATATTTCTTGAGTAATAGCTGCTTGTCTTGCTTTGTTATACGTTAGATTCAAAGTACTTGCTAATTCCTTAGCATTATCACTCGCGTTATTCATTGCAGTCATCCTGCAAGCGAGTTCTGAAGCTGCCGACTCTTGAAGAGCTCTTAGTACCTGATTCTGTAGATATAATGGTAATAACGAATCTAATAGTTGATCAGGACTTTGTTCAAAAACAATATCTGATGGCAACTTCTCTGATTCACTTTTTTCAATATTTGATTTTTCAACAAGTAACTTACTATCCTTTGTAGTCAACCTAAAAATTTCATCGTTTTCCTCAGCAATTCCTTGAGGGTCGAGTGGCAATAGTGTTTGAACTACAGGGGCGCAGCTAACTAGAGTGATAAATTTCGTGTAAATAATTTCCACCCTATCAGAATTTTCTGAAAGAAATTCAGCTAAAATCTCATTTGTAACTCCTTCAGAGTCCTTAACTGTGGGTACCTGTTCTAGTTCTTTAAAAGTACTTTTAATTACATATCTATCCTTTCTATTTTGAAAATATCCAATAGCTTTCTTCCCTACCAAAATTAAATTTGGCTGATACCCTTGTTTAACTAATTCTGCATATCTTACTTCTACCTTTTTGATAATATTTGTGTTGTAACCACCGCATAAACCCCTATCCGCAGTTATGCAAACCAAGGAAATGTTCTTTACTTCTCTCTTGGATAATAGAGGAGAGTCTACTGCCTCAAATTGTACTCTAGATTGAATATTTTCTAAAACCCGTGCAAGTTTATCTGCAAAAGGTCTACTCTTAAGAACTTGATCTTGAGCTCTCCTAACTTTTGCAGCTGCAACAAGTCTCATGGCCTCCGTTATTTTTCTTGTATTTTTAACGGAAACGATTCGATCTCTAATCTCTTTAAGATTTGCCATTGTATCTCCTTAAATAAATTTAAACTGTGGCAAGCATTGATGATTTAACTTCATTTATCACCTCTTTTAGTGTCGCTTCTAATCCATCATTTAATTTCTTTTCTTTAAGAATCTCTTCTATAAATTCTGCTTTATTTAACTTTAGGTATTCTCTAAGTTCAGTTGCAAATTTAGTAACATCTTCAACAGGAACCTCATCAATAAGACCTTTAACTCCTGCATAAACAACTGCAACTTGTTCTGCAAGGTTTAGCGGAGAGAATTGAGGTTGCTTTAATAACTCTCTTAGTCTTTTGCCTCTTTCAAGTTGTTGCTGAGTTGCTTCATCAAGATCAGATGCAAATTGAGAGAAAGCAGCTAGTTCATCAAACTGTGCAAGTTCTAATTTTAAAGTTCCTGCAATTTTTTTAATTGCTTTTGTCTGTGCAGCTCCTCCAACACGACTAACAGAAATACCAACATTAATAGCTGGTCTTAATCCTGAGTTAAATAAATCTGCACTCAAGAATATTTGTCCATCCGTAATTGAAATAACATTAGTTGGAATGTAAGCTGAAACGTCCCCTGCCTGAGTTTCAATAATTGGGAGCGCTGTCATAGAACCCCCTCCCATTGCATCAGAAAGTTTTGCTGCTCTTTCTAGTAATCTACTGTGCAAGTAGAACACGTCTCCTGGATAAGCCTCTCTTCCTGGTGGCCTTTTTAAAAGAAGAGACATTTGCCTGTAAGCTTGAGCTTGTTTTGTTAGATCATCATAAATAACTAGTGTTGCTTTACCCTGATACATAAAATGTTCAGCAATTGCTGCACCAGTATAAGGTGCTAAGTACTGTAAAGCAGCTGGCTCTGAAGCTCCTGCACTAACTACGACTGTATAATCTAGGGCTCCTCTCTCTCTTAAGACCTCTACGATGTTTGCTACTGATGCTGACTTCTGACCAATAGCTACATAAACACAAACTACGTCTTGACCTTTTTGGTTAATTATTGTGTCAATAGCAATTGCAGATTTTCCAGTTTGTCTATCACCAATAATTAATTCTCTTTGACCTCTTCCAACAGGAATCATTGCATCAATAGATGTAATACCTGTTTGCATTGGTTCATGCACTGATCTTCTCTTGATTATTCCAGGAGCCATTTCTTCAATCAACCTATTATCACTTGTTGGAATTTCCCCTTTCCCATCTATTGGTTGTCCGAGAGGGTTAACAACTCTCCCCTGCATTGCTTCACCAACTGGAACAGATGCGATTTTACCTGTGGACTTAACGTTACTTCCTTCTTGGACACCAAGTGCCTCTCCCATTAAAACGGCTCCAACATTATCATCTTCAAGATTTAAAGCTATACCTTCGGTACCATCCTCAAATTCCAACAACTCACCTGCCATGACCTGATCTAAGCCATATATTCTTGCAATGCCATCACCAATTTGCAGAACAGTTCCTACATTGCTAACACTTACAGATTGGTCGTAATCAGTTATTTGTTGTTTTAAGATTGAACTGATTTCATCAGGGCGTATAGATACCATGGATTTAAGAATTAAAGGTTGATTTAAAAGTTACTTGGAAAGAGTTAAGCCAAGTTTTCTAATTTGTGAAGCAAGGGAAGCATCAATTACTTTTGATCCTACACTGGCGACGAAACCACCAATAAGAGATGGGTCGATTTTAGTTACAAGTTCTAATTTTTCTGTTCCAGCAATATTGATGATCTTTTCGGTAATTAAACCTTTCTGTTCATCAGTAAGCTCGACTGCAGAAGTAACAGTTGCCAAAGCAATATTACTATTTTCTCGGTAAATCTCTAAAAATCTATCAAGAATTGAAGTAAGGATTCCAATTCTTTGCCTATCGGCCAATAATTTTAAGAAATTTAGTAAAGAAGAATTAACCTTATTTGAAAAAATTTCAATAATGATTTTCTTCTTAGCATCTGTCTCTAAAATAGGAGAGGATAGTGCCTTCTCCAATTCAGGGGAATCATTTATTAATTCCAAGAGTTGTTTAACCTCAGAAACCATCTCTTCAGTTTGCGAATTTTCATTCACAACTTGAAGTAATGCTTCTGCGTATGGTGTAGTAACTGAATTTAAAAGTGGCATTAGTTCACCTCAATATTATTAATTGATTGAGTTACCAAATTTTCTTGTGTTGATTTATCAAGTCGATTTGGGAGAGAATCTAAAGCTTTCTTAATTGCCAGTTCAACAGCTTCTTTTCGAAGTTGAGAAATTGCTCTGGATGCTTCAGAGCTCTCATCAGAGATTGCACTTTGTTTAATTCGTGCCATCTCCTCTATAGCTTTTTTCTCACTTTCCATTCTGATTGATTCAGATCTTTTAAGGGAATCTGCTTTTATTTGAGAAGCTTTTTCTTCTGCTGAAGATAAATCTTTCTTCGCCTTTTCTAAAGCTTGAGTTGCATTTAGGAGTCGATCTTCAGCATCTTTTAATTCAAGAAGGATTCCTTCTCTCCTTTTTTGAAGCATTTTACCTAGGAAACCAGGCAAAAATTTATAAAGACCGAAAACTACTACAGCCCAGTTAAGGATATTAGTTTCGAATAAATTGAAATTCAATCCAAAACCTTCTGTAGCTAAAAGAGTTAAATTCATTTTTCTAGAATCAATCTATTAACAATAAGTTCGCTTAGATCATCAGCCTGTTTAGAAAGTTGATCCCGAGCAGCAGATGTCTGACTTTCAATTTCTAGTCTTGCTTTTTCTTTTGAAGCATTTGCTTCATTGTTAGCAAGTTCTAGTGCTTCTTTATAGAGCTTGTCAGACTCATCCTCAGCTTCGCTCACAATTCTTTGAGCTTCTGTACGAGCACTTTGAAGCTGAGTTAATAAATCAGCTTCTAATTTTTTAACCTCAGAAAGTTTATTTTTGGCCTCAATAATATTATTACTTACAAACTTTTCTCTTTTTTCTACAACTTTGCCTACAGGCTTAAAAAAGAGAGAATTTAATATGTAAGTAAGCGCAACTACTTGTATCGCCATTAGAGGCAAAGTGGCATTTATATCAAATAATCCACCTTCTGTAGCACCAAAAAAATTAAAGGCCAACATATGATTCAGTTGAAATTAAAAAATTATATTTAAATATTGCTAATAAGGATAAGAAGCAATATTAACTTTTAGGAAAAAGGATTCGCAAAAAGTAGTACCAAAGCCACAACTAATCCGTAAATTGTTAATGACTCCATGAAAGCGAAAGATAAAAGAAGAGTTCCTCTGATTTTACCTTCAGCTTCTGGTTGACGGGCAATACCCTCAACAGCACCCTGAGCTGCGTTACCTTGTCCAAGACCTGGGCCAATAGCACCTAGACCAACTGCTAAACCAGCAGCTACAACTGATGCAGCGGAAGTAATCGAATCCATAATTTTGAAATAAAGAGCTTAATACTTGTGATAATCTTTGTTGTCATACACGCTTGGACATCCTTTCTTTTAAGAATGGGTCTGATATTTTCAGACCTACGCGATTAGATATTTTGCCAGATTACAGACCCTTTGTAAAAGTGTCTGAATGTATTAGAAGAAAGCTAATGATGTTCTTCAACAGCTTCTCCAATGTAGTAGGCCGCTAAAGTTGCGAAAATCAATGCCTGAATTGCACTAGTAAATAATCCTAAGAACATAACAGGTATTGGGAGAATTAGCGGGACTAAAAAGACTAGAACACCAACTACAAGTTCATCAGCCAAAATATTTCCAAATAGCCTGAAAGAAAGTGATAAAGGTTTAGTAAAGTCCTCTAGAATTTTGAAAGGAAGCATAATTGGAGTTGGGTGAACATAATATTCGAAATATCTCCAACCCTTATTGCTTAAACCTGCATAGAAATAAGAAAGTGAAACCAATAAAGCCAAGGCTATAGTCGTATTGATATCTGCAGTAGGTGCTCCTAATTCTCCACTTGGTAACTTAATCAATCTCCAAGGAATTAAAGCCCCTCCCCAATTACTAACAAAAACGAATAAAAATAAAGTGCCTATAAATGGCATCCAATCTCTATATACTTTTTCACCTATTTGAGTCCTAGCAAGATCTCTTATGTAATCCCAAAGAAACTCAAGCAAGTTTTGAAGGCCTTTAGGATCATTTTCCATTTTTTTAGTTCCTAAAGAAATAAAAACTAATAACGCTCCTAATAAAATCCAAGATGTTAAAAATACCTGCCCATGAATTCTGATATTTCCAATTTGCCAATAAAGATGTTGACCAACTTCTAATGCTGCAAAATTTGTTAGCAAGGAATTAAAAAACATTTGTTTTGAATAAAAATTTACTTAAGAACGTGAAAAATAAAGAATGAGTGAAGGCTTATAAATAAAAAAACCTATCATCGCAGGAAAAATATCCAAAGATCCTAGCTTGCTCGCAAAAATAAAGAGGCAAACTGGAACTAATAGTTGCAATTTTGATACACCTGATGACTCTTTACCAAGTTTCCCTATACTTTTGGCAAGCAAACGTAGGTAAAAAATGCCGGCAATTGCACCTATAAAAATACTAAAACCATAAGTAAAACCTAGAAAAATTCCAGTTATTGATGCTAATAAAATAGAAAAAATAAAAGTAATTCCAAAAATTGTTAATTGCAATTTTGTGTATTCATCATTTTGAGAAAGCAAAAGATTTATTTGATTGGCAATGCCAGATTTACTTTCTTTGATGATGGAATTATTCAGGGATTGAGGAAATTGAACATTCTCATTAGAAGGATGCTCAAGTTTTTTTCTATTTGAGTCCACTGATGTGAACATAGTTTAGAAACCCCCCTCTGAATGGTTTGAAGTAAGTATATAAACTCACGGAATCTATCACGGAGAGGTACCTTTTAGCTAGTTTTTTTCTATAAAAAATTAATTCTTAAGATTTATGATTAATCTATGGACCACTTTTTACTTTTTTCTTCAAAAATAAAATTTATTCAAAGTCATCTTTTTAATTGCTTTAACACTTTAAAACGTTAATAAAAGACTTGGCAAAATCTCAATTAAACGTCTCAATAGTACATATACTTCTAAAAAATTGGAGATAAGTCAAGAAAAAATAAAATACAAAAGAATTTCTAAAAGAAAAAAAACCTTTAGTTATAATTACAAAAAAAATTTAGGCAATTTATTAAGAGAGTCTATTTTTCCATTACCTTGGACTATATGGCCTTATGAGGCAAAAATCCTCATTGTCCTCATTGGAATTTGGTCAATATTAGGAATATGCATACTAGGATCATCAAGTTGGTGGGTAGCTAGTAGGGAAATGGGACATTGGGCTTATTTCCTTAAAAAACAAATCTTTTGGACAATTCCAGGAATTGGTCTATTTTATTTCGTACTTAATACAAACATTAGAAATCTTTTAAAGTTTTCAAGAATTATTTTTTATGTTTTATTATTTTTGATTTTCCTTACCAATTTTACTGGAATTACAGTTAACGGATCTTCAAGATGGCTTGTCCTTGGCAATTTACGTCTGCAGCCATCTGAATTAATTAAACCTTTTCTAATTCTAGAAGCTTCTAATCTTTTCGCACATTGGAATATAGTAAATAATGATAAAAAATTAATTTCAATAATATCATTTGGTTTATTAATTTTATTAATACTAAAACAGCCTAATTTAAGTACTGCATCATTAACTGGAATTCTTCTTTGGGTAATGGGTTTATGTGGAGGAGTAAAACTTAGCTCTCTTTGCTCATTTGCTTCAATAGGATTCATTACTGGATGTATCAGCATCCTTAATAACGAATATCAAAAACTTAGAGTGACTTCATTTATAGATCCTTGGAAAGATCAACAAGAAAATGGATTTCAATTGGTTCAGAGTTTGTTAGCTATAGGTTCAGGTGGTCTATTTGGCCAAGGTTTTGGACTTTCTATCCAAAAATTACAGTATCTACCTTTCATGTATACAGATTTTATTTTTGCCATTTTTGCGGAAGAATTTGGTTTATTGGGGTGTACTTTATTCTTAGGATTTTTAGCAATATTCTCTTACATAAGCCTAAGAATTAGTCTTAAGTGCAGGAACAACTATACAAAATTAGTTGCTATAGGATGTGGTGTATTGTTGACAGGTCAATCAATAATGCATATTGCTGTAGCAACAGGTTCAATGCCTACTACAGGCTTACCACTACCTTTCATTAGTTATGGTGGCAATTCATTAATAGCGTCTTTTTTTATTGCAGGGATGTTACTGAGATGTTCATTAGAGTCAACAGGATTGATTGGTATGATTAATACACGAAAGACTCTTAATTAGTTAGAATTTAAGGGATTTAATTCAAGTTATCGAATCATTTAATTTAGTTATTTCAGAATTATCTCAAAAGGGTAATCTGCTCATGCAGAATGGTCTTAATAGTCCTGGTCCATTTACTATATTTTTGGTTTTCAGCGCAGGACTTTTAACAAGTCTTGGGCCATGTTCATTATCATTACTTCCAGTGACTATTGCTTATATAGGAGGAACAGAGAAAAATAAATTCAAACTTATTAGTTTTTCAGGAGGAGTAGTTTTTTCGCTTGTTGCACTGGGGGCTGCGAGTGGATTCTTAGGTAAAATATATGGGCAAATCCCATCATATTACACTTCACTTGTTGCTCTAATAGCAATAATAATGGGTTTAAATTTATTAGGAATCCTAAAGTTTCAGTTTCCCAATGGACCTGATCTAAAAATAATAGAGGACAAGATACCATCCTTAATAGCACCTTTTACAATAGGAACTACTTTTGGATTAGCCTCTTCACCTTGCATCACTCCAGTTTTAGCAACTCTTCTAGCTTGGGTATCTCAAGCTAAAAACCCGATAATCTCAATTATTTTTTTATTTTTCTTTGGAATAGGCCAAGTCACTCCATTAATTGTTGCTGGAGCCACAGCAGAAAACTTAAAAAAATTTTTAGAACTAAGAAAATTTAGTCAAATAATTCCCACCTTAAGTGGAATATTTTTAGTAGCACTAGGATTATTAAATTTATTTTCAAATTGGATTTAAATGATTATTTTTAAGAATCTAATTTTAAAAATATCAAGTTTAAGATTCGCAATATCACTGATAATTTTCATAGCTATTTCCAGTGGCATAGGTACTTTTATACCTCAAGGTAGTAATCATAAATTCTATATTGATAATTTCGATAGCGCTCCCATTTTTGGATTTTTAGATGGAGAAAAAGTCTTACAACTTCAATTGGATCATATATATACAAGTTTTTGGTTTTTATTTACATTAATTCTTCTTTGCATCTCCCTAGCAGCTTGTAGTTTCAGAAGGCAAATCCCTTCATTAAAAGCTTCATTAAAATGGGTTGAATACAAGAGCGAAAAAAAATTTAGCAAACTGCAATTAACGTCAAGTTACCCAATCAATCAAGATGGAGACCTTATATCAATAGTTGATTTACTACTTAAAAAAAGAGGATGGAAAACATACAAATTTAAAAGTCATATTTCTGCAAGAAGGGGTTTAATTGGAAAAATCGGTCCTTTAGTTGTACATATCGGATTAATAGTTTTACTTATAGGTTCGGCATATGGAAGTTTTACAAGTCAATCAAAAGAACAATATTTACTTCCTGGAGAAAGTTTGGATCTTGTTAATGAAGGCACAAACTCAAAAGCCAATGTGAAATTAGTCGATTTTTCTATAGAACGAGAAAGTGATGGTATACCCAAACAGTTTATTTCAAAGTTAAATTTTTCTTCTGAAGATCTAAATTTAAATGCAATGAAAACCGCCAAAGTTAATCACCCAATAAGGTTTAAAGGATTAACTATTTATCAAGCTGATTGGGCAATATCAAATGTTGTTTTAGAAATAGATAATATCCTTTACCAATTACAATTAAGGGAGATTCCGGAAATTGGCAATCAAGTTTGGGGAGTTTTAGTTGAATTAGGATCAGATACAAAAAAAAATTTCCTTTTAACGATAGATAATGAAAATGGCCCACTTAAAATTTCCAATACAGAAAATTTTTCCGGGAATAATCTATTTATCAGTGACAATCCTTTAGAAATTAACTCTTCAAAAGTATCTCTGAAAAAAATAATCCCCAGCAGTGGATTAATAATTAAAAATGATCCGTCTATACCTTTTATTTACTTTTCTTTTATTTTAATAATTTTTGGAACAATAATAAGTCTTATACCAACTAACCAATTATGGATTCTTGTAAATAATGAATCACAAAAGCTATTCATTGGAGGTCTTAGCAATAAAAATCTAGTTGGTTTTAAAAAAGAATTTTTTAAATTATCAGAAGAAATAAAAAAATTTTAATTTTTTTTCTGTCCGCTAAAAATATTTAACTGCATAGAAACATTACCTCTAGGGTTAAATGCAGCATTTAAATGTATCCAGTGAGGCGAGCCCTCATTCACTAAATCATCCATAATTCTATTAACAACTTCCTCATGTGAAATCTTTATATCTCTAAAATTATTAATATAAAGCTTTAAAGACTTCAATTCATATACTCTAAAATTTGGTTGATAAATAATATTTAGCTTTGCAAAATCTGGATAACCAGAAAAAGGGCACTTACATGTAAATTCAGGTAACTGGATAGAAATTTCATAAATTCTTTTCTTATTTGGATTCTCGAAACAAATTATTTTTGATTCTTCAATCATTCTTTCACCATAAAGTGGTCTTTGTGTCGAATCATCTAATTTAGCTGTACTCATTTTTAGTAGAACTTATTTACTAAAACTATATATAAAGATCAAAATCTGCAAAAATCTCAACAAGATTAACTATTACAATTGAATAAGCCAAAAGCTGTTAAATCTTATTTTTGTATCATACATAACATTCATATTGTCGGTTAAAAGGGTTATATGTGTTTAGTTCAAGGAAAAATTAATGGACATTTGTTTGATAACTATCGATAACAATTTAAATAAATCCCTGCAACCGAAAAGTGCAATTGGAATGTTATGGCTTCAAACACACTTTGACAATGATCAGTGGGAAGCATTATCAAATAGTACAGTAGTAATTTCTGAAGAAAACTCTCAATTATTAATCGAAGACGCCACCAATGCAGGCCTTGATATTAAATGTTTTTCTGATATTTCAATCTTTGATGTTTTCCCAAAAAACAATTAAAATAGGAATATTCAAACTTTAATCATGAAGAAAATTGAAGCAATCATACGTCCATTCAAATTGGAGGATGTAAAAATTGCATTAGTAAACTCTGGTATTGTTGGAATGACAGTTAGTGAAGTCAGAGGTTTTGGAAGGCAAAAAGGACAAGTTGAAAGATATAGAGGTTCCGAATTTACTGTTGAATTCCTTCAAAAACTCAAAGTAGAAGTTGTCGTAGAAAATGAAAAGGTTAATTCAGTCATAGATGCGATTGCTGAAGCAGCAAAAACTGGAGAGATCGGTGACGGAAAAATATTCATCACATCTATTGATTCTGTTGTGAGAATTAGAACTGGCGACAAAGATGAAGAGGCTCTTTAATTCAAAGAGTTTCTTTTACTAAATTTTGTATATATTCACTATTAATACTTTTATTTGATTGACTTCCTAAGGTCATCCAAGCTAGATATTCATGATTCCCAGCAGGACCTACCAGCGGAGAAGCTATCAAATTCTTTATATTCCATTTGAAATTCTTAGCAGCATAGATAACAGACTCTATAGCCTCAGTATGGAATTTAGGATTGCGAACAACACCTCCTTTACTGACTTTATCTTTACCTACCTCAAATTGGGGTTTAATTAAAAATATTCCCTCAATACAATCACCTTCTAATAAATTACTAATAGATTTAAAAACTAACTTTAATGAAATAAAAGACAAATCAGCAACAACAAAATTTGGTAATTCATTACTTCTAGATAAAAGATCATTAGGTTTTAAATTTCGAATATTAGTTCGTTCAAAAAGTATGACTTTTGGGTTATTTCTAATCTTCCATGCAGTCTGTCCATAACCAACATCTATCCCATATACTAACTTTGCTCCTTGTTGCAATAAGCAATCAGTAAATCCCCCAGTAGAGATTCCTGCGTCAATACATATTTTATCTTTTACTTTAATTTCAAGTTTATTAAAGGCCTCCAATAATTTTTCGCCGCCCCTTGATACAAACATAGCTTCGGAATCAATAAAAAATTCAGATCCAATTAATACTTGTTGTCCAGGTTTATCCCATACTTTTCCATTGATATCTCTAACCTTGCCCGCAAGAATTAAACCTTGGGCTTTTTGACGCGTTTCACATAAACCAGTTTTAAGAAGATAAAGGTCTAATCTACTTTTTTTAATCATCTATTAATCAATAAAAAAAGACTGAATAATGAACTTCTTTAAGATTAAGATCCAAATTCTTTAATACCTTCCAATTTTAAATAAGAACTAAAAAATTACCCATTATTAACGAAAAGAATAAAGAAATAAATGCAAACATTTTTATATTTAAATTTACTTAATTAGCCAGAAAAATGTTACATAAGAAAATAATAGCCAGGCAAATATCTTCAATGGCAAGTACATCTTTAAGGTATAGAGCAATAATTCGATTTTGGTTATAAAGTTTAAATTGATAATTAATAAAAATTGTGATCGAGCGTTACACATTACCCGAAATGGGGAAAATCTGGACTGATAGCGCAAAATTCCAGAGTTGGCTTAAGGTTGAAATAGCTGCATGTGAAGCAAACTTTTCCCTGGGAAAAATTCCTGAGAATGCCATGAAAGAGATACGTTCAAATGCAAAGTTTGATGAATCTAGAATTACAGAAATTGAGAAAGAAGTTAAACATGATGTCATAGCATTTCTTACAAGCGTTAATGAATTTGTAGGAGATTCTGGAAGATACATACATGTTGGTATGACCAGTAGTGATGTACTTGATACTGGCTTATCTCTTCAGTTAAAAGATTCTTGCGAATTGTTATTAGAAGAAATTGAGAAGCTAGAAAATGAAGTCAGATTATTAGCAAGGAAGCATAAAAATACCTTAATGATTGGCAGATCTCATGCAATTCATGGGGAGCCAATTTCCTTCGGTTTTAAACTTGCTGGATGGTTAGCAGAAATAATAAGGAACAAAAAAAGATTGTTAACACTAAAAGAATCTGTAGCTATTGGACAAATAAGTGGTGCAATGGGAACTTACGCTAATACAAATCCCAAAGTAGAACAAATAACTTGTAAATTACTTGGCTTAAAGCCAGATACAGCGAGTACGCAGGTCATATCGAGAGACAGGCATGCAGAATATGTTCAAACTATTGCACTAGTTGGCGCGTCTCTAGATAGATTCGCAACTGAAATAAGAAATTTACAAAGAACTGATGTTTTAGAAGTTGAGGAGGGCTTTACAAAAGGGCAAAAAGGAAGTTCTGCCATGCCTCATAAAAGAAATCCTATTCGAAGTGAAAGAGTAAGCGGTCTAGCAAGAATTTTGAGGAGTTACGTCTTAACAGCACTGGAAAATGTTCCACTTTGGCACGAAAGAGATATAAGCCATAGTTCAAATGAACGCATCATGTTACCTGACGTATCAATCTGTTTGCATTTTATGCTCAGGGAAATGAAAGATATAGTAAGCAATTTGGAAGTTTATCCAAAAAATATGCTCAAAAATTTAAATATATATGGTGGTGTAATCTTTAGTCAGAAAGTTTTACTTTTGCTTGTAGAGAAAGGGTTGTCTAGAGAAAAGGCTTACAGTTTAGTACAAAAAAATGCGCATCATGCGTGGAATACCGAAAATGGGAATTTCAAACAAAATATAGAGAGAGATAATGAAATAATGGATTTTATTGATCAAAGTGACTTAGAAGAATGTTTTAATCCTTCAATTCATCTCAATAATTTAAGTGTAATATGGGAGAAGTTAGGTATCTAGGATTACTGAAAACCTTATCTAAGTTAAACCAGTGTTTTCAGAGGAATAATGACAAAAAACTTTAGGATTGAAAAAGATAGTATGGGAACAATAGAGGTTCCCACTCAAGCTTTGTGGGGCGCTCAAACACAAAGATCGATAAAAAATTTTTCTATTGGAGAAGAATTAATTCCAATTGAATTAATTTATTCACTCACCCTTATAAAAAAAGCTGCTTCAATCGCGAATTTCAATTTAGGGTTAATAGATAAAAGAAAAAAAGATTTGATTGTAGAGGCATGTACAGAAATACTTGATGGACTTCATGATTCACAGTTTCCATTAAAGGTTTGGCAAACAGGAAGTGGCACGCAGACAAATATGAATGTTAATGAGGTAATTTCAAATATTGCAGCATTAAAAACAAATTCAGAGCTTGGTAGTCATCAACCAATTCATCCTAATGATGATGTAAATAAATCTCAGTCAACTAATGATACTTTTCCTGCTGCTATTCAAATATCAGTTGTTAATGAAATAATCAAAAATTTAGTTCCAACGATACGAGAACTTACTAAGATTCTTGATAAAAAAAGTGAACAATGGAAAGACCTCATAAAGATAGGAAGAACCCATTTTCAAGATGCAGTGCCCCTTACTTTTGGGCAAGAAATATCAGGATGGTCAGAGCAACTTAAAGATGCTGAGAATGCAATTACTATAAGTCTGAATGAATTGTATTTTTTACCTTTAGGAGGAACTGCAGTTGGAACAGGTATTAATTGTCCAAAAGGATTTTGTGAAGAGTCTATAAAATCAATTTCCGATGATACTAATCTAATGTTCTATAAATCAAAAAATAATTTTTCTATCATGGCCTCTCATGATCGTCTAGCTCAAGTAATGAGTCAGATAAAAATATTAGCAGGTGCATTATTTAAAATTTCAAATGATATAAAAATTCTATCTTCTGGTCCAAGATCAGGAATATATGAATTAATTATTCCTCAAAATGAACCTGGAAGTTCTATCATGCCGGGTAAAGTGAATCCAACTCAATGTGAAGCCTTATCAATGGTTTGTACTCAGATAATGGGTCTTGAATATGCAGTCTCAATGGCAAATTCTAGCGGTACTTTACAGATGAATGAATATAAGCCTCTAATTGGATTTAATATTCTCACAAGTTTAAAATTACTTAAAAATGTAATAGAAAACTTCAGAATAAATTTAGTTGATGGGATGGAACCTAATCAAAAGAAAATGAAGTTAAATTTAGAAAATTCACTAATGTTGGTTACAGCCATAGTGCCAAAAGTTGGTTATGAAAAAGCAGCTAAAATTGCAAACCTTGCCTTCAAAGAATCATTAAATTTAAAAGAGGCAACACTTAAATTAGGTTATTTAAACGAAGATGAATTTGATGAAGCAATGAATATCAATTCAATGATTTGATTAAAAAAATTTAAGAATTGTTGTCAATTCTTTTTGTTGCAGGATTAATATCTTCAGAGACTTTTATAAGATCATTAGATTCAGAAACAGGAAAACGATTAATAGCTTTTAATGCTAGCTTTGCTTTGCTTTTTAATTTATTACTAACACCAATACAGTATTGCACTTGAGAAAGGACATCAATTGATCTTCTAATAATCCTCACTACATCACCTTCGTCTAATGAAGTATTAAAAACCAAGTCTTTCCATTTTTTTCCTCTAGCCCATTCAGAAATAATTCCAGTCAACTCTGTTTCTAAATAGATAGGGATTTCAATATGAAACTTATTTTGTTGAAAAGAGACTAATTTTCTTAAACCATCTAATTCATTAAAAACATCTATTAATTTTAAAGAAGGCTTGAAATTACACCAAAGATTAGGCCTTCTTACATCAACACATATAGCTTGAATAATTGCAGCTAACTCAGGAGGATCTAAATCGTCTAAATAACCACTAACTAAAACAAGACCAATCCATAATTCATTTTCACTTCTTATTGCACCCACTGTTTGACCAACTTCTGTCAATTCCAAATCATTTAAACAACCAAAATGATTCAAAATTTGTATCAAATCGGTAAAAGTTCTCCAGTTATGATTTTCTTTATCCTCAAGAAGTTTTTTTCTAATATTTATTTCTTGTTCAACATCAATAATTCTTTTTCTATATTTCTTTAATTTCTTGGAGTCTCCAAATCTGTGTGCAGGATGATCAGTAACTGTTTCTTCTAAATTATTAATTTGTTGCTGTTGTGCCAAAACTTCCGTTGTCAAATCATATTGTGGAGTTTGTAAATCATTTTTTTTAGAAACTTCAAAAATTCGATCCGCATAACACTGCGACATATCATCTCCCCTAAATACCTCTCCAGAAAAATACATCTTTGGCACTTCAAGTCCTAAGACATCAATTGCATCCAAATCATTAAAAATACTTACAATATATGAGGGTTTTATAAGAATAAATAAATTATCAATTGTCAAACACAATAAACTCTTAATTTTTTGGGATTCATATATTTTCTTACAAATTAATCCTGGAACAATTTTTCTTTTCATTTGAGGAGCTTTGATTGAAATTAAGCTTCCATCTTCAATATATGGGAGTGCATTAGTTATCTCTTCTGATAATTTTTCTACTGATTGTTTTTCTAAAATTTTCAATAGTCTTCTCTCTTCTTTAAGACGATTTCTTAATTTTTCGTATGCATCAAAATCTTTCCATGAAACGTTAGATGTAATTTTTTTTAATTCAATTAAATCCTTATCTAATTTTTCAAGAATTATATTCTCACCTGATGATTCACCTAAATATAAAAAACTACCAAAACTTCTTTTAATTAATTCTTTAGACTTCTCTAAAGTATAACTTTGTAAAAGATTAAGTACCATTCCATAGCTAGGAGTGAATTGACTTTCTAAAGAATTTGGTTTGCTAATCGCCAGTGCACTTGCTTCTTTGGCACCTTCGAATCTTGTTTGTAATGTAACAACATATCCCTGGGTATCTTTTCCTCTTCTTCCAGCTCTTCCTGACATTTGCAAAAATTCACTGCTAAATAATAATCTATGCCCATCTTCTGTCCTTTTTGATAAAGAAGAAATAACAGTTGTTCTTGCGGGCATATTTATTCCTGCAGCAAGAGTTTCAGTTGCAAAAACAACTTTTATTAAACCTTGCTGAAATAATTCCTCAACCAATTCTTTCCATGCAGGCAATAATCCAGCATGATGAGATGCAATACCGCGTTTTAATGCCTCGCATTGAGATTTATCTTTAATTGCTTCCTGATTATTTTTAAGATAAACATCTAATTTTTGAGATATCATACTTGCTTCTGAATAACTTACTAAAGTTAAATCTTTTATATTCTCAATTGCCTTGTCACATCCTCTTCTACTAAAAATAAAATAAATAGCTGGCAACATATTTCGTTCAGCTAGTTTCGAGATCACAAAGCCAATTGAGGGAGACTTTGGTTGCATTATCCTACCCACTTTCCCTCTTATTTTCTGCCCTTTAGGAGCTCTCCAAATCTTACAGTTTGGATGAATTCCATTACCTTTATTATTTAAAAGTGGATGAAGACCTTTAACACTACAAAAAATAAAATCAAGTGGTACTGGTCTCTTATCACTATTAATTAGTACTGTGGGCCCATGAACTTTTTCTATCCAATTTTGTAATTGATCTGCATTTGCTATTGTTGCTGATAAAGCTATTATTTGAGTTCTACTAGGGCAATGGATTATAGTTTCCTCCCAAACTGTGCCTCTTTGGGGGTCATTCATATAATGACATTCATCAAGAATTACAGATTCTAAATTTTCTAAGGGATCATCAAATTCATCAAATTCGCCATAAAGCATGTTCCTAAAAATCTCAGTCGTCATGACTAAGATTGGTGCTTCTCTATTTATGCTTATATCTCCAGTTAAAAGACCAACTTTATTCTCACCATATTGATTGGCAAAATCTCTAAACTTTTGGTTTGATAGGGCCTTTAAAGGTGTTGTATAAAAAACTCTACTGTCATGAGATAAGCCTCTATATATAGCAAATTCACCTATCAATGTTTTACCCGAACCTGTTGGTGCTGTTAACACAACAGAATTTCCGCTATTAATAGCTCGTATTGCTTCTAATTGGAAATCATCTAGCGGAAAGGGGAAATATTCCTCTAAATTAAGCAATAATTGTGATTGAAGAGAGGATGAGTTAACTTCTTAATATATGATCTATATAGATATTAATAAACAAAAAATACCTTGCAAACTTTAATACTAAATCTAAATCTTTTTAATTAAATCCACTATATTTTATTTTGCCAAAATGAAAAAAGTAAAAATTCCAAAAAATAGAATCCGTAAATTAAAAACATTTTCTTTAGGTAAAAAATCCTTCGAACTTCTAAGTTTAAATTCGCAAAATAAAAAACTTATAGACTTATGCAGTAATGATTATTTTGGATTAAGCAGGGACAAAGATTTAATAAAAGCTGCTTACGAAATAAGCTTGTTAGAAGGCATCGGTTCAGGAAGCTCTAGGTTTATTACAGGTTCAAGACCAATACATAAATTATTAGAAACAGAACTTGCCAAGTGGCTTGATCAAGAGAAAGTATTACTTTTCCCAAGCGGATTTCAAGCAAATATAGCCGCTATCCAGGCTTTAGCAAAAAGAAATAGTATCGTAATAGCAGATAAATTGATCCATAACTCTTTATTGGTTGGAGTCAAAGCTGCTCAAGCAAAACTAGTTAGATTCTCACACAATAATTTAAAAGATTTAGAAGACAAAATTATTAAATCTGACCCCACAAAAAATTCCATTTTAGTTGTTGTTGAATCTCTTTATAGCATGGAGGGATCAATTGCTCCGCTCAAAGAAATAACAGAAATTTGCAAAAAAAATAGTGTTCAATTATTAGTTGACGAAGCTCATGCAATTGGGATCTTGGGCCCTGAAGGCAGGGGTTTAAGTTTTAATTGTCGTTCAGATATAAATATGATTACTGGAACTTTTGGAAAAGCATTTGGTAGCGGTGGAGCTTTCATCGCTTCCAATTCAGAAATTGGAGAATATCTTATTCAAACAAGTGGTGCATTTAGGTATACAACCGCACTTGCGCCATCTTTGGCTGCTGGGGCACTAGAAGGTTTAAAAAAAATTATAGAAAATAAAGAATGGGGTAATGATTTGTTATCTTCTGCTAATGTATGGAAAGATGAAATTATTAAAAATTTTAGTTTTCCAGTTCACGGAGATTCTCACATTTTATCAGTTATTGTTGGCGAAGAAGAGAAAGCAATTTATCTACAAAAATATCTCGAAGAAAATGGGTTTTTAGCAATTGCGATAAGACCTCCAACTGTTCCAGTGGGGCAATCAAGAATCAGAATAACAATACGAAGAAACTTAGATTTTAATTTGCTAAATAATTTCATTGCAGTATTAAAAGAGTTTAAATGAAACAAATTATTACTCAACATGGGTGGGGACTAAATAAATATTTCTGGGATGATTATAAAGTTGATTTTTTAAATAATAATTGGCATTGGCAAGATAATGAAAGGGGCTATTTTTCGACAAATAATTATCAAGCAAAATGGATTAAAAGCGAATCTAAAAAAGAAATCAGAATGACTTTATGTCATTCATTTGGTTTTCATTTAATGCCAAAAAAAATTTTAAAAGAAGCAACTCATATTGTTCTTATAAATTCTTTTAATAATTTTCTTCCTCTAAGTAATAAGAGAAACTTTATTTTGAGGTCTCTAAAAAGAATGGAAACAAAAATCATAAAAGATGAACCTAAGGATATGTTGAAAGAATTTATATATAGATCATTTATGCCAAATCATATGAATAATAGTTTTAAAAATATCTTTTATAAAAGTCTAGAGAGTTTAAATAAAACTCTTCTTTTAAGTGATTTAAAAGAACTTTACATCAATAGAGATTTTCCAGTATTTTTAAGAAAAGATTGCAAAGTTATTTTTATAAAATCAGAAAATGATTTGATTCTTGACAACGAATCAAATAATAACTTTTTAGATTCCTTAAATAAAACACTTGAAAGGAAGCCAATTTTAATTAAATTAGCTCAACAAGGTCATTGCTTGAATAATTTAAATTTATACGAGATCTTACGTAATACATTTAACGATCGAAATGGATAGTAAAAAGTGGAACGAGAAAATACAAAATAATTTTAATGATGCTGCATATCAGTATTTAGAGCATTCAAATATTCAGAAAGTTTTTGCAAAAAAGATTGCTCATCTTATTAAAGAATTAAATCCCCAAAAAAAAGGTGAATGGATAGATCTAGGATCAGGACCAGGACTATTAGCAGATGAAATAGAAAAAATATCTTCCCAAAAAGTATCCAGAATTGATTTCAGCAAAAAAATGCTTCTTGAGAATAAATTATCTAGAAAAAAAATTTTATGGGATTTGAATAATGATTTGCCTTCTGAAATAAATAACTGTTCTCTATTAACATCTAACTTTTGTATACATTGGTTAAACAACCCAGAAAAGATAATAAAAAATTGGTTTAGCAAATTAACACCTGGAGGTTTTTTAATCATTTCATATCCAACAAAAGATTGTTTTCCTGAATGGAAAGATACTTGTAAAAAAATTGATATTGAATATAGTGGTCTTAATTTCCTTTGCTCTAAAGAATTATTAAAAGATTTCAAATCAACTGAAATACATTATTCAAAGCAGTTTAATTTTCTTGAAAATTTTGAAGATGTGTATAAACTTTTTAGAAGCATTAAAAATGTAGGAGCACAATCAACAAACTGTAAACGAAAAACAGTGAAAGAGTTAAAGAAAATTCAAAAGTTTTGGCCAAAGAATTACAATAATACAGTGAACCTTTCATGGCAAATTGAGATTCAAATAATAAAGAAATTATGAATAGTCACAAAAATATTTTCAAATTTATAATTTGTGGAACAGATACTGATATTGGGAAAACATTAATAAGCTCTTTTTTCGTTAAAGGATTAAATTCTTTTTATTGGAAACCTATTCAAAGTGGGATTGAATTGCAAACTGATAGTCAAACTGTTGAAAAACTTGCACAAGTAAGTAAAGAGAAAATAATCAAAGAAGCTTATGTCTTTACAAAACCTCTATCTCCGCATTGGGCTGCTGAAATAGATCAAAAAGCTATTAACTTTGACAACTTGAGATTGCCAAAAGTGCAGGGCTCCCTAATTATAGAAACTGCAGGTGGATTAATGGTTCCAATAACACGCAATTTTTTGCAAATAGATCAAATAAAAGAATGGAATCTTCCGGTAATACTTGTATGTAAGAGCTCACTTGGCACTCTTAACCATACCTTGCTTAGTATTGAGGCCTTAAAACGAAGAAATATTGAGATTATAGGTTTAGTAGTTAATGGCGAAAAACACCTAGATAATCCAAAAACTCTAGTTGATTTTAGTGGTATTCCTTTAATTGCTGAATTTCCTTACATCGAAAAAATGGACTCAAATAATTTAGATATACTATGGGAAGAACTAGACATCAAGAATAAGTTGATCTCACTATTAAACACAAAAATAAGTTAAATGAAATCTTTGGATTCAAAAACTCCAAATCAAGATTGGCACCCAAATATTTGGCCACCTTTTACGCAAATCAATAACAGCAAACCGCAGATAGAAGTAACTCATGGTAAAGATGCCCTCCTATTTACTAAAGATCCTGAAAAAGAACTAATAGATGCAATTAGTAGTTGGTGGGTAACTCTTCATGGTCATAGTAACGAATATATTGCGGATGCCATTTTTGATCAATCAAAAAAACTTGAGCAAGTTATTTTTGCTGATTTCTTACATCCACAGGCAAAAAAATTAGCAGAAAGACTTAGTGAATTAACAAAACTAGAAAGATTATTCTTTTCTGATAACGGTTCTACTGCTGTGGAAGTCGCTTTAAAAATTGCCTTCCAATCATGGCAAAATAGAGGAGAGACAAGAACTCAAATAGTAGCTTTTGATGGCGCCTATCATGGTGATACATTTGGCGCAATGGCTTTAGGTGAAAGAAATATTTTTAATGAGAATTTCGATAATCTTATGTTCCCAGTTAGAAGAGTCCCATGGCCCTCAACTTGGATGAACGATGAAGAAGTAGAAAATAAAGAATATAAGGCGATCCAAAAATTAGAAACTCTACTTAAAACTCCCACAGTTGCAGTAATCCTTGAGCCACTTGTTCAAGGAGCAGGAGGGATGAATATGGTTAGGCCTCAGTTTATAAAAAAAGTTTCAGAAATTATAAAAAATAATAATTCTTTGTTAATTGCCGATGAAGTATTGACTGGGTTTGGAAGATGTGGAACCCTTTTTGCTTTTCAAAAGGCAAAAATCATGCCTGATTTAATAAGTATTTCAAAAGGTTTAACTGGTGGATTTTTACCGATGGGAATAACTTTATGTAAAGAAAAAATTTTTCAATCCTTTATTGATGATTCCCCAAGAAAAACTTTTTGGCATGGACATAGTTTTACTGCTAATCCTTTAGGTTGTGCTGCAGCAAACGCTAGCCTTGATTTATTAGAAAAAGAACCACAAAAATACCTTTCATTTGAAGAAAAACATTTATCTCATCTAATTAAATTTAAAAGCTTAGCTTATATAAAGAAGGTAAGGGTTTCTGGCACAATTGCTGCCTTCGATTTAGATATTGGGAACAAAAAAGGTTATTTCAATAATATTGGGAAAGAAATAAAGAGTCTTGCAATGGAGCAAGGTTTATTCATTAGGCCCCTCGGGAATGTTATTTACCTCTTACCGCCTCTCTGTATAACAGATGATCAATTGGGGAAAAGTTACTGGATAATAAGGCAAATCTTAGACAATCTTTAGATAGCATTTTAAGGTCCTTGCAGTATTGCATTTTCCACATCTTCTCTATTAATGCAATAGGAAAATAGTCTTTTAGTTTCTTGTCCTTCACTTTCCCACATAACACTTAAATCTTCTTGTTCAAAAATAATAGTTGCATTCCAATTTGAAAGTAACAGATACCATTTAGATGGATTATTAATATCCTTCACAGCACCTAAATCAGTGAGCCACAATTCCAATGATTGCAGTGAATTTTGATTGATAGGTTTTTTTGAGGGATTCACAGACTTTTTTAAAAAATTATTTAATTAGCCAAAGCGGTATTGTCTCTAGTTCTTTTCCAGTAAAAGAAGCAATAAAAATTGAACCAATTAAACTTATAGAAATGATGATAATTAAAAGAAACAACGAAAACAATTCTCCATTCGAAAAAGGTCTTCTATTTCCTATTAAATTTTGATTATTAGAATCGATTACTAAATTATTTAAAACGTTAGTATTCTTTGTAATCCTAGAGTTTTCTTTTAGTTTGTCATCATATATCTTCCTTAAATTACTATTATTTAAATGTTCATAAGCTTCAAGAACTTCTTGAAATTTACTTTTAGCAACGTCTATTTCTAATGAAGTTGTATCGGGATGCAACTCAATAGAAAGTTTACAAAATGCCTTTCTTAATTCATGATTGGATGCATTTTCATTTACACCTAAAATTTTGTAATAGGAAGTTTCCCCTTTCAAAATAATCTTTTATTAATAATGTAATTCTAATAAATTTTTACTAAATAGAATGTATTTAATGGATGGTTAAAATTCATATTTATAACGAAATGAAAAAACAAAACATTCCAAAAGAAATTCTTTCCTTAATAACTGAAGAAGAAATAAATTTATTTCAAGAGTTACAAATTAAAATTAAAGAATTAAATAATAAGACCAATCTCACAAGATTAACTGATGGTAATGATTATTGGGTATCCCAAGTTTTTGACAGCATTTGGCCATTCAAAGCTTTCACGAATATTAATTTTGATAATAAAAAATTTTTAGATATTGGATCAGGATGTGGCTTCCCAGGTTTAGCTTATGCAATAACTCATCCTAATTCTGAGATATACCTAATTGATTCTTTGAAAAAGAAAACAGATGCAATAAAAATTTTGGTTGAGCAGATCAATTTCAAAAACAATATTCATGTAATCAATGATCGTGTTGAGAATTTAGCCCACCTATCGTCAATGAGAAATAATTTTAATATTGCAACAACTAGAGCGGTTAGTAACCCATCAACAGTTTCAGAATATATACTACCAATGTTAAAAAAAGAAGGGTTTGGAGTTTTATATTGTGGAAAATGGACGAATCAAGAAAGCAAAAATCTAGATAAAACTTTAGAAATATTAGAAGGGAAAGTTAAAGATAAAAAAGCGATACTATTACCAAGAAATAAGGGCACCCGAAATATTATTCTTATTCAACCAAAGAATTCTTGTCCTGAAATTTATCCAAGAAAAGTTGGCAAACCTGAAAAAAATCCATTATGAAATTATTTTCTTGATAATCTTTTAGCATTCTTATCTCCAAACTTTTCTTTTAAATTTCTCAATTTTTTTATAACTTTTTTTGGATTTATATGACCTTCTAATACTTTCAATAATTGCCCTTCAGAAACATCTACATCTAGTAAATTCGCGTTGAATCCTGGGAACCAGTGGCTTCCATTACCAAGCAATTGATATCTAGCTCTTGCATATCCTTCCATACCCAACCAATCAATTAAATTTGAAAGCCAAAGAAGAATAGGAATATTAATATTTCCCGGAGTATATTCCCAACTTGGTAAATTTCTATTCCAATTTTCATGCCACTCTAAACCTAAGGAATGAATTGATTCCTGCCTTAATTTGTTAATTATCTTAGGCACATACTTCTCAGATTCTGATAACAACGAGACAGCTTCTAAATGCAGAGCAAAATCTGTCTCTTTGGCAATGCCGACACTCAAAGTATGGACATTTTGATTTCTTAAGCAAAAAAGATCATTAAAAACTATAGGATGAAGTGGTTTACAAAATTCCAACATTTTTCTCGAGGGAGTATGAAGATGTCCCCCTTTATCAGTAGGACTTATTATGAAAACCCCAAGATCATGCTTATTGGCTAAATTAATAACCTTTGTATTTTCCTGATTAATGAAATACCAGTGCAAATTTACATAATCAAATAAGTTTGTTGATATGGCCTTTTCTATAAGTGAAGATTCTCCATGGGTTGAAAATCCAATAGATCCAATTAAATTTTCTTTTTGAAAATTCCTCAAAATATCAATGCAACCTCCATCTCGAATAGCCTGATGTAAATGTTCAGCAGTATTGATACCATGTATTGCTAACAAATCAATTTTTTTAACTTTCAATTTTTCAATACTAGATAATACATCTCGCTTAAAAATTTCCGGATCACTATTTGGTGGAATCTTTGTTTGGATTATATTTGGGATTTTCTTAGTATTCTTAAAACACATCCCTAATTGCACCTCAGAAGTACCATAGTACTTGGCGGTTTCTACATGACTTAAGCCATATTGTGTTGCAAGATCTAATATATTTTCTACTTTATTTTGTTCTTCGTATGAAACCTCAGAAAAATCTAATTGATCCCAACTTTTTTGAAATCTCATACAACCTAAAGATAAAACAGGAATCTTCAGATTGGTTCTACCAAATCTACGATATTGCATCTTTTGGATATTAGTGCTTATTAATTCTCGGTGGCTTTCCAAATGTTTGAAACATATCTCTATCAAGACTATTCTCTAAATCATCTAATTCTTCAAATTTGACCCAATGAATACAATCAACAGGGCATGTATCTATTGCTTCTTGTATGACATCAGAACTATCTCCATCTTGCCTAATAGCTCGACTTCTACCATGAAATTCATCAACAGTGAAAGTGTTCGAAGCGACGTGAACACAGTACTGACAACCAATACACTTTGCTTCATCAACCCATACAGCTTTTTCTGCTAACTGACCACCTAAAACGGGCTCATAGCCTGTAATCTCAATATTTTCTTCAGTATTATGAAATGGATCCGTAAAATCCATATCCTGAAATTAGTTTTCCCATTTGGTTAAGACCAATTCAATAGAACCATCATTTTTATTTTTTTGCTCTACGATTTGATATCCATCTTCTTGTGTTTTTGAAATGATTGTTTGGTAAGCATACATTTGTGTAACTTTTGAGATAAATCTTTCTACTGGAATCTCAAATTTCCATAGATCGAGATCAGTAACTAATTCATATGCATTAGAATTGTTATCCCATTTAAATCCAACTTGGGTATCACCAGGTAAATTCATACTTATATCAACTGCTGTGAATTGACCTTTATATCCTTTTACAAACTTTTCTTCTTGATTAATACTATAACCAAAATGATTCAAAGCCTTAATTAATGGCTCTACTTCTTTGAGCTGAGTTTTAATTGTACTAAAGTGTGACATTAGATTCGTTATTTAATTGTGTTAAGTTTTCACTTTGATTAGAGATGAAAGCATCAGAAGTTTTATTTTTAACTGTTACTTTACCGAGAGACTCTTCAAGATTTCTTGTAGCTTCATTGCATGAATTACCAGTAAATCCCTCAACAGTCTCTTCAACTCTTCCGTCTTGATGAATTTTGAATCTCAATGTTTTTTGAGGCATTAAATTCAAGTACTGAGTACTTTTACTTTATATAGAATAACGAAATTTTTTTGTTTCAGTTGGTACAAGTTAATTAATTTTAATTTTTATATTGAATATCTGATAAATAAACTTTTTCAGTAGAGTGCTTATAAAAAAAATTAAGAAATTTAGTTATAAAAACCTTGCATTCCCATTGAATCCAAAGCAGTTTTTGCTTCTTCCATAACGGAGGGTTCTTTATCGAAAAGAGCTATCTTGGTACATTCATCAACGAAACTTTCTTGAAATGTATTATTTAATTTTTCGTACAATCTACACAATGACCAGATGCAATTACTTCTTACACCTGGTTCATTATCTATTTTTAAACTTATTAAAAGTTGATCTGCTGCCAATTGAGCATTTTTCAAAGAAACATTCCCGATTTCAGCTAAAGAACTAGATGACCATAACCTTACCGCAGCTACATCGTTCTTCAAAGCATTTATTAATGGCTCCAAAACAATTTGATTATCATAATTAGCTAAACTCCATGCCGTCGCTCTTCTGACATAAGCATTATCGTCAGTCTCCAAAAGACTAACAAGTTTCTCTACCGCATTAGGACATGGATTACGACCCAAAGCATATACAACACTCATTCTTTCGACAGGACAAGGTTGATCAAGTAATGGTAACAAGAGGGGGAAAGATCTTGAATCTCGATATTCACAGAATATTCTTAATCCCTGTATTCTTTCTTCTCTATTACCTTTTAACATTTTTAATGCTTCATTACACTCCTGAGTTATGTTTAAACCTTTTGGGAAAGAATCTTCATCAATTTGTTCTAAAGGATCTATTTCAATTTCTAAGGCCAATTCTCTCGCTAAAACGTCTGGATCAACAGCGATATCAACTAAGCTTTCTTTATTAGGATCCTTATTTTTTGTCATTTTAAAAACTAAAAATATTAATTTATGGGGGCAGGTGACATCATATCTCCTGGCAACCAAATTCTGGCACTGACCGCAAAGAAGGCAATCCCAAAGAGTGAGACGATAGCGAAAGGTAAAATTTTTGTCTTAATAAAACCCAAAGATTTAAGATTAATTAACACAATAATAACCTGTTTAAGAGACTTTTAAAAAATTTTTTTTAGATAATATTATTTATTTTTTGCATTTTGTCTTAGCTGACCACATGCAGCATTTTTATCTAGACCTCTGCTTTTTCGCAAGCTAACAGCGATGCCATTGTTAACAAGTCTAGATTGAAATAATTGGAGATTTTTTAAAGAGGTTCGTTGAAATTCAACTTCGTCAATTTGGTTATACTGTATTAAATTTACGTGACATTGAAAACCTTTCAGCAAATTACTCAATTCATAAGCATGTTCTAATTTGTCATTCACCCCACGTAGCATTAGATATTCAAAACTTACCCTCCGACCAGTTTCTCTTACGAATTTCTTACAGTCTTCAACTATATTTTTGATTTCATAGTTTTTTGCACTAGGTATTATCGTCTCTCTTGTTTTTTGATTTGAAGCATGTAGGCTAATCGCTAATGTAAATTGACAATTACCCAAAATTTGAAAAGACTTTGCTGATAATTTACTTATCATTTTTGGAACAGCTACTGTGCTTACAGTTATCTTTCTCTGACTGATCTGAAAATCATTATTTATAGATCTAATTGAAAAAAGTAAGTCATCAATATTCAATAAGGGCTCGCCCATACCCATGAAAACAATATTAGTCACTTTTTTTTTCATTTCATGTTCGATAAATAAAATTTGATCTAAAATTTCACTTGCTTTTAAAGATCTCTTTAAACCCTCCTTGCCAGTTGCACAAAATTTGCAGTCCATTGGGCAACCAACTTGACTAGAAAGACAAGCAGTTAATCTTTTTTCAGTTGGTATACCAACGCACTCAATACTTTCATTATCATCCGTAGAAAGTAACAACTTTAAAGTACCATCGTTAGCTAAATTTCTTTCTTTAATAATCAGCTCACTAATCTTAAAACCATCATCCTTTAACTTATTTCTAAAATCTAAAGGTAAAACTTCTATTTGATCAATATTTTTGTTCTTATTTCTATAGTTATAAATCCAGTTATAGATTTGGCGACCCCTAAAAGCAGCCTGACCATAATCTAAAGCTACATTCTCTAAATCATTAATACTACTTCCAAGAAGATTTTTCAAATTTAGTAGTCTTTATTTTAAAACTATTTTCACCATAACAGCAAACCATGTTTTAGGAAGAATTCTGTAAGAATAAGGGCAATAAAACCAATCATGGCCATTCTTCCATTAAGTCTTTCATTATAAAAATGGAATCCATAACGAGGTAATTTTCTTTTGGGTACAATCTCTGGCTTAATCATCACTTACAAATTTAAAAATCTATTCTAGTCACTAAAAATTATAATAGATAATATTTATTCATCAGAAAGAAGACCCTCCTCCTGTAATCCCTCCAATGCGGCAGGATCAGGTAATTGATCTTCAGAGAATTGATTTTCAGCATTAGGCCTTGCAAAGGCCGCAAAATTACTCGAAGAAGGATCTATTCCATGTCGATTTCTCGTTGTCTCCAAATCTTCATCACTAGGATCATCAAGTATTGCAGTAGAGCTTACGGCAGGTGATTGTGGCATATCAACTGTATAATCTGGCCTTAAGTTCTGTGCTCTTCTGTAGCCACCAGATTCTTCTGCAAGAATATCGGGATGAGGACCAGCTTCTGAGGATAATTCCTCCACAAAACCGCTAAAACCTGTACCTGCAGGTATTAATCTACCGATGATAACATTTTCTTTTAAGCCTCTTAACCAATCAGATTTACCTTCAATAGCAGCTTCTGTCAGAACCCTTGTTGTTTCTTGGAAAGATGCTGCTGAAATAAAACTATCTGTATTGAGAGAGGCTTTAGTAATACCCAACAAAACGGGAGTAAATTCTGCTGGAGCTCCTCCTGTAATTGCCATTGCTTGATTTGTATCTTCCACTTGTCTCAACTCTATGAGTTCACCAGGCAAAAGAGTTGTATCCCCAGCATCTTCTATACGGACTTTACTTGTCATCTGTCTAACAATAACTTCAATATGTTTATCATCGATTGCTACACCCTGCGACTTATAAACATTTTGTACCTCACTTACCATACTTCTTTGTAGTTTTGATATAGATATTCGAGCTGCATCTATCAGAGGGTTTTGATCTTTTAAATCATTGAAATAGCAATCTAATAGTTCATGTGGATTAATTGGACCAT
Source organism: Prochlorococcus marinus XMU1412 (assembly GCF_017696315.1). NCBI lineage: Bacteria > Bacillati > Cyanobacteriota > Cyanophyceae > Synechococcales > Prochlorococcaceae > Prochlorococcus > Prochlorococcus marinus. Next base: position 399,445 of record NZ_JAAORJ010000004.1, read on the forward strand.
CAGTTAAAGATTCTCCACCTTGAACTTGTTGTCCATCACTAACCATTATATTTTTACCAATTGATAGTTGATATTCATTAACTAAATCATCTTGTTCAATAACTGATAAAGAAACTGATTCTTCATCATTACCTTGTTTAATCTGAACAATTCCAGATTTTTTACATAGAATTGCTGAATCTCTGGGTCTCCTAGCTTCTAGTAACTCTTCAATACGAGGTAATCCTTGTACAATATCTCCAGTTTTCTGTCTTTCAAACACAAGTAGAGCTAAACCATCTCCCCTAAGAACCAAGTCTCCGTCTTTAACATGTAAAACTGAGTCAGGAGAAACCATATAAGGCCTGCCAAGTCTTAAGGTTACTGAACTATTAGAAATCTCCTCTATTTCTCCACAAGAAGTTGATTTTACAGAATTACTAATAGGATCACCATCAACTACACGATCACCAACTTTAACTACTGCTTTACCACTAATTTTAATTTTAATTTTATCTTCTTCTCTTTCAACAATTAACCTTCTTATTGGCTCATCATCAACAACATTTGGTAATTGAACCAATCCCTTCTCTTTACAAAGAATTTGAGTGGTAGCTATTACATCTCCTGCTTTTACTACTTGATTATTATTGACTTGCAGTTCTGTATGTGTTGAGCCATGACTGGAGTCAGATATAGTATCTCTTCTTACAAGAATAGACTCCAATATTACTAAATTTAATCTATTGATTGATGCATCATTTTCATCTTCAATCGACTCTACGTCTATAGTCATTTGAGGAGTAGCATCAAAGCTTTCAATACTTAAATGTGTTCTAAGTAATTCAACCCCTTCAACTGACTTTATCAATTCACCGTCTTTATAGGTAAGCCTTTGGATAGCTTTTAAGCCTAAATGTGGACCTTTTTCCTGCTTAACATGTGATAATTGTGGTAATTCCGCCTGGTCAGGAATAGTAAATTCTTCAACAGTTCTTAATAGCAAGCCTCGACATTTAGGTGTTTCTAATTTTTGAACAAATAGAATTTCTTTATTATCAACACCATCAAGTATCTTTTCGCCTGGATTCACAAGAATTCCTTCTTCTGTAAATCTATTCAAAACTTCTTCATCATCACACTCATGAAATGTTCCATTTCTTACAGTTATTTCACGAAGAATATCATTTTTTTCCGTAACTGTAACGATGCCTGACGTTTGACTAAAAATATCTTTTACAACTTCTGTTCCAGCTTCAATCCATTTCATATCTTCAATCATTAGAAGAGATATGTCCTTATTGATTTCATGTGTCTCTTGCGGAATCCAGAGCAATGTCCCTCCTTGACTTACTTCAAAACCATTTTTAGATGATCTCGCTTTTTTAACACTTAATCCCGGTGCATATTTTACTAGACCGCCAGTTTTTGTCCTGAACCTTTCATCCGTTAAATCTGCTACTACCTCACCATTACTGATTTTACTTCCCGGGGAAATGTTTAAACGATAAGATGTACCATCACTAGATTCCAAATTATATATTTGACCTGAGTGAGTAGATTCTTCAATTAATTTAAAATTAGTTAAAGACATTGAAGTAGTAACAATTTGAACTTCTCTTGAATCTCCTATTGATTCCCTTAATCGAACTTGTCCTCCAAACTCACTTGATTGACTTGCTTCTGCCAAAACTGTCCCTTCAACTACAGATTTTCCAGATGATATAACTGGTCTCGCATTTGGTGGCAAGTTATAAACATCTCCAGCTAAAACCCACAATCTGCCCAATCTTTGAGCTTTTAAGGTAATATTACCCTGCCTATCTGTTACCTCCTTTGGTTGAATAACCTTGTCGTACCTAACTTGACCAGCCAAATCACAAATCACATCTTTAGTTGCTTTTTCAACACTCTTTTTCACGGCTCCAGCAGTAATCTGAGCAACAGTTATGTCAGAACTAATTTCCTCACCGTCATCTACAAATAAAAGTGATCCACTAGAAACTTCAATTTTTTGAGCTTTGCCAGAATTATTTCCTTGAGGAACTATCTTGAGTATGAAATCAACTTCTGCTTGTTTAGCTTCTACGCCATGTGGAGTTCTATAACCTCTAACCTTTGCTTTTGAACTAAATTCAACTTTACCAGAAATTTTTGATCTTACAACTCCACTTTCGGCAGTTGATACACCCCCAGTATGGAAAGTTCTCATTGTCAATTGAGTTCCTGGCTCACCAATCGATTGAGCAGCAATAATTCCAACTGCCTCGCCTAAATCAACCAAATGATTATGAGCCAACGCCCATCCGTAGCACCTCCTACAAACGGATCTGTTAGCTTCACATGTTAAAGGGGATCTTATTTTTACTTCACTAATAGATGCTTTCTCAATTTCTCCTGACAATGAAGGATCTATAGCAGTGTTTTGAGAAACAACAAGGTTTTCTTCAGCATCAAAAATATCCTCAGCCGTAAGCCTACCAAGAAGTCTTGCTCCAAATTTACCATCTTCAGCTTCAACAACTATTGATCGTTCTGTTCCACAATCTTCTTCTCTTACAATTACATCTTGAGCAACATCAACTAATCTTCGAGTCAAATAACCAGAATCCGCAGTTCTTAAGGCAGTATCCACCAAACCTTTCCTTGCTCCATAAGAAGAAATTACATATTCAGTAACAGTAAGTCCTTCTCTAAAATTAGTTCTTATTGGCAGGTCAATGATTTCTCCTTGTGGATTAGCCATCAATCCCCTCATACCAACAAGTTGTCTTACCTGAGACATATTACCCCTTGCTCCTGAGTTAGCCATCATCCAAACGGAATTTAGTGGATCATTTTGATTAAAATTATTTTTTACAGCATCTACCAATCTTTCATTAGTTTCAGTCCAGGTATCTATAACTTTTGTGTGCCTTTCAACTTCGGTAATTTCACCAAGTCTATAGCATTCTTCTGTGGCAGATATTTGCTCCTCAGCTTGTCCTATTAAATCTTGTTTAGCTTCAGGAACTTTTAAGTCATCTACTGAGATAGAGACCGCAGCTTGGGTAGCATATTTAAATCCTAAATCCTTTAGATTATCTGCCATGGCTGCAGTTATAGCTGTTCCATGAGTTTTATAAGCCCAAGAGACTAAATTTTTTAAGGCTCTCTTATCAACTACCTTATTTTTAAATGATGGGGGCGTTTTAGCGAGAGCAGGCATTGTAACTGGATTGTTCTTTTTTGAGTTTTTAGTAGTTTTACGTACTCTAGATGTTTTTTTAGATTTAGATGAAGTCATGATTTTTTAAATAAATGAAAAATAGTTTTTAAAGATTACGTTTTAGATACAGAATCGATGATGGTATAGTTCATAACTACTCGCCCAACAGTTGTTAGAACAAATCTACTTATTAAATTATTATCAGAGTCAAATCTGTCCCTTCTTAAATTCCAGATTTCTAGTCTTGAGCCATCTTCTAGCTCTTGAGTTTTTTGTGGGCTACGCATTTCGTCTTCATCCTCAACTTCTCCATTAAATCTAACCCAAACCCATTCATGCAGTCTGAGTCTTTTATCTTCAAAGGCAAAAATAACATCTTCTAATGAAGCAAAAGTAGTCTTATTATCTCCGAATTCTGGTTGTTGATAATTCGGTTGCAAAGCCGTCAGATAATAAGACCCTAAAACCATATCTTGTGATGGAGTCACAATTGGTTCCCCAGTAGCAGGAGAAAGAATATTATTACTAGCCAACATAAGCATGCGTGCTTCAGTTTGTGCCTCTAAAGCTAAAGGAACATGAACTGCCATTTGATCTCCATCAAAGTCAGCATTGAATGCAGGACAAACTAAAGGATGAAGTTGTATTGCTCTACCTCCAACTAATTTCGGTTCAAAAGCTTGAATTCCTAAACGATGCAGCGTAGGGGCTCTATTTAAGAGAATTGGATGACCTTCAATAACTTCTTGAAGTACCTGCATAACTTCGTCATCAGCTTTTTGTATTAATTTTTTTGCGGCTTTAATATTATTCACAATATTTTGTCGTATCAATCTATGGATTACAAAAGGCTGAAAGAGCTCTATGGCCATTTCTTTTGGGAGACCACACTGATGCATTTTTAATTTAGGACCCACAACTATTACAGATCTTCCTGAATAGTCAACACGCTTTCCAAGTAGATTCTGTCTAAATCTTCCTTGTTTTCCTTCAATAATGTCACTTAGGGACTTAAGAGCTCTATTATTTGCTCCAACAACAGTCCTCCCTCTTCTTCCATTATCAATAAGAGCATCAACTGCCTCCTGAAGCATTCTTTTTTCATTTCTTACTATAATTTCAGGAGCTAAAATTTCTTGAAGCCTAGCTAGTCTATTATTTCTATTTATAACTCTTCTATATAAGTCATTTAGATCTGAAGTTGCAAATCTTCCTCCATCAAGCTGAACCATAGGTCTAAGATCAGGAGGTATAACTGGTATTGCGTCTAAAACCATCCATTCTGGTTTTGCATTAGTTGCAATGAAATTATCAATAACTCTTATCCTTTTTATAAGCTTTGCCCTCTTTTGACCTTTGCTACTAGAAATTTCTTCTCTAAGCTCCTCAGCAACCTGGTTTAAATCAAGATCCTCAAGTAATTGCTTCAGTGCCTCAGCACCAATTCCAACAAAAGGTTCATTTTCAATAGTTGAATCTTCTGCATAAATTTCATCTTCAATTTCCAGCCACTCATCCTCTGTGAGTAATTGCTTATATTTAAGTTCTTTATGATCACCTGGATCTAAAACGACATAACAATTAAAATATACAATTTGTTCTACATCCCTAAGCGGAATATCCAAAAGTATTGCAACGTAACTAGGGATTCCTTTCAAATACCAAACATGGGAAACTGGCGCAGCGAGTTTTATGTATCCCATCCTATGTCTTCTAACTCTACTTTCAGTTACTTCAACTCCACATCTCTCACAAACAATTCCGCGATGTCTTACCCTTTTGTACTTTCCACAATGGCATTCCCAATCTTTAGATGGCCCAAAAATCTTTTCACAAAACAATCCATCCATTTCTGGTTTAAGTGTTCTGTAATTAATAGTTTCAGGTTTCGTAACTTCACCAACTACTTGTCCATTGGGCAATGTCCTCTGACCCCAATCCATTATTCTTTGAGGAGAAGCTATTGAAATTTTGACGTAATCAAAGTGATTTTCAGTTCTTAAGTTGCTGTTTGTCATTTTTGGCGAATTTAAATTAAAAGGTTTTAATTGAGTATTTAATCTTCCTCATATTCAGAGGTTCCGAGTGATTCATAAGTCGGCCTTGATGGAGTATTTCTTCTCGGATTGATATCTTGCATTAAATCTACCTCTTTTCCTTCGTCTGTATAAACCCCTATATCCAAGCCAAGAGATTGTAATTCCCTCATAAGAACTTTAAATGACTCAGGAGTGCCTGGCCTTGGGATCGGTTTACCTTTTACGATCGCATTAAGCGCTTCATTTCTTCCTTGCATATCATCAGATTTAACTGTTAACAATTCCTGAAGAGTATATGCGGCTCCATAAGCTTCAAGAGCCCATACTTCCATTTCTCCAAGTCTTTGTCCACCTTGCTGAGCTTTACCGCCCAAGGGTTGCTGCGTAACTAAAGAGTAAGGTCCAGTGGATCTAGCATGAATTTTATCATCCACCAAATGGACTAATTTGAGGAAGTGAGAGTATCCGACAGCAACTGGCTGATCGAAAGGTTCCCCTGTTCTACCATCTTTAAGTAATAACTTTCCAGGATCCTCAGGATTGTAAACCCAAGCTTTTCCTGGCTGTTTTGAAGCTTCCTCTAAAAATGCTTGAACAGTTTGATGTGATTTTTCAGCTCCATACATTTCATCAAATGGAACAACTTTAACCCGGCAATTTAAGTTAGAAGCTGCCCAGCCCATCAATAATTCAAAAACTTGACCTACATTCATCCTACTTGGAACTCCTAAAGGATTAAGAACTATGTCCACAGGGGTTCCATCAGGTAAATAAGGCATATCTTCTCTTGGTAAGATTCTGCTAATAATTCCTTTATTTCCATGCCTCCCAGCCATTTTGTCACCAACTTGAATTTTCCTTCTCTGAGCCACATAAACTCTAACAACCATGTTGGCTCCTGGGGGTAATTCATCACCTTGTTCTCTAGTATAAATACGGACATCCAAAACCCTTCCCTTTTCAGTTTTAGGAACTCTGAGAGAATTATCTCTCACATCTCGAGCCTTTTCACCGAAAATAGCTCTTAACAGTTTTTCTTCAGGTGGCTGGTCTGATTCCCCTTTTGGAGTCACTTTTCCTACGAGAATATCTCCACTCTCGACAAAAGCACCAATTCTAATAATTCCCATCTCATCAAGATTATTCAAGCTTTCTTCCGAGATATTAGGAATCTCTCTGGTGATTTCTTCAGGTCCTAACTTCGTTTGTCTTGCTTCAATCTCATATTTTTCAATATGTACTGAGGTATATAAATCATCAGTTACCATCCTCTCGCTCACAAGTATGGCATCTTCATAGTTGTATCCCTCCCAAGGCATGTAAGCAATTAAAACGTTTTGGCCTAGGGCTATTTCGCCTCCTTCACATGCAGAGCCATCTGCCAAAACCTGGCCAGATATAACTTTATCTCCAATTTTAACTATGGGTCTTTGGTTAAGGCAGGTATCTTGATTTGATCTTTGATATTTCTGAAGATAGTGAAAGTGTTCATTACCATGCTCATCTTTAACGACAATCTCATTAGCGTCTACATAAGATACAGTTCCATTAACTTTTGTTATGGGAACCATTCCCGAATCTCTCGCAACTTGAGATTCTAAACCTGTACCAACTAAAGGACGTTCTGGCCTTAGCAATGGAACAGCTTGGCGTTGCATATTTGATCCCATTAGAGCTCTATTAGCATCATCATGTTCCAAGAAAGGAATGAGTGAAGTAGCAACTGAAATTACTTGAACCGGAGAAAGCTGAACGTAATCAACTTGATGAGGAGGGACTTTTTCAAAATCCTGTCTATATCTTACTGGTATTAGATTTGCAATTATATTGCCGTCCTTGTCAGTCGCGACATCTCCAGGAGCCACCCTACACTCATCTTCTAAATCTGCAGAAAGATAAACCGGATTACCTTCCTTATTAACTTTACCGTTATTAACTTCCCAAAAAGGTGTTTCAATAAAACCGTACTCATTAACTCTTGCGTGGGTAGCTAAAGAATTTATAAGCCCTGCATTAGGACCTTCAGGAGTCTCGATAGGACATAATCTTCCATAATGTGAAGGATGAATATCTCGTACTGCAAAGCCTGCTCTTTCTCTAGTTAAACCTCCTGGACCTAAAGCTGAGATTCTTCTCTTGTGTGTTAATTCAGCTAGAGGATTAGTTTGATCCATGAATTGACTTAATTGACTGGAGCCAAAAAATTCCTTTATTGCAGCAACCAAAGGTTTGGGATTGACTAGTTGAGCGGGAGTCAAAGAATCTGTTTCTCCTACAGTCATTCTTTCTTTGATAATTCTCTCTAAACGATTAAGTCCAACCCGAACTTGATTTTGAAGAAGTTCTCCTACAGATCTAACCCTTCGATTACCAAGATGGTCGATATCATCCAAACTAGCGCCGCCAATATCCAATTCAAGATTAATTAAATAATCAATTGTAGAAAGAACATCTTCATGTGTAAGCGTTCTAACTTCGTCTGGTACGGTAAGTCTCAATTTTTTATTAATTTTATATCTACCAACTCGGCCTAAATCATATCTTTTGGGATCAAAGAATCTACTGTGTAATAGCTGTTGCCCGCCGGAAACGGAGGGTGGTTCACCAGGACGTAGCTTCTTGTAAAGCTCAAGTAATGCTTGATCTTCTGAATTAATACCCTCTTCATTAGCTGACTCAATTGAGTTTTGATAAAACTCGGGATGCCTAAGTTTATCGACCACATCATTATCTGAAAGACCCATAGCTCTCATAAGAACATGAGCATTAATTTTTCTAGTTTTATCAACTCTCACAAAAAGTAAATTATTTTTGTCAGTCTCGAATTTTAACCATGCTCCTCTATTTGGGATAACGCTAGCGTTGTATGTTCTTCGACCATTTTTATCCAGCTCATCTTTGAAATATACTCCAGGACTTCGAACAATTTGATTAACAATAACTCTTTCGGCACCATTAATAATGAAAGTTCCCCTTTCAGTCATTAATGGTAGTTCGCCAATAAATACTTCTTGTTCTTTAATTTCCCCTGTCTCTTTATTAATTAACCTGCAAATTACATACATCTGAGATGCAAATGTAGCGTCCCTTCTTTTCGCTTCCTCAACGTCATGTCTAGGTCTTTTTAACCTGTACTCTTCTCCGATAAAATGTAATTCTAATTTACCTGTGTAATCAGAAATGGGGGAAAAATTTTGTAATTCTTCTATTAAACCCTTTTCCAAAAACCATTTAAAGCTTGCTCTTTGTACTTCAACTAAATCTGGTAGATAAGTAGCTGTTTTTGCTACCTGTAAAGCGCTACTGCTCATCCAAGAAAACCTGCGATTTTGTGAGATTTACTATTTACTTTTAATCTACTTAATAATTAGTTCTTTAACTTTTCAATTAATATGAGATCAACCATTAAATCTCGATTTCAACAAAAAACATTTAATAAAGAAGAATTAAATTTTGTTTAATGCTGATAAATCATTTATTGCGTAAGTTAAATTTTAAAAATTAAGAAAAATTTCCAGTAATTCCTAATACTAACAGTTGCTACGTCTACTTAACAAGTCAAATTTAAACAAATCTTCAGCATTCTTATATGATTCTCTAGCAATTGTTCTTAATTCAGTAGATCTTAAATCTGCCATAAAATTGGCAACATTTTCAACAAACGAAGGTTCATTCCTTTTACCCCTATGAGGAACAGGAGCTAAAAATGGTGAGTCAGTTTCAATTAAATATTTATCATTTGGGACTATTTTGGCGCACTCATGAATTTCATGTGCTTTTGGGAAAGTTACTATACCACTAAAACTGATGTAAAATCCAAGATTCAAAAATTGCTGCATTTCTTTTGGTGTTCCTGTCCAACAATGAAGTACACCATCAGGACATTTTCCTTTTTTAGAGAGATCACTACATATCTCAATCATTTCATTTGCAGCATCTCTGCAATGGATAATTACTGGCAATTGAAGTTCATAAGCTAACTCCATTTGCGGAATAAGTGCTTCAATCTGCTGAGTTTTATTTTCATTTTTAAAAAAATCCAAGCCTAATTCTCCAATTGCTACAACTCGTCTATCTTCTAGAGCTGATTTTCTTAGAAGAGATTTTGAACTTTGTTCCCATTTTTTTGCTTCTAGCGGATGCAAACCAACTGAATAGTATATTTCATTAAATTCATGGGAAATTTTTTTCAACTTTGGAATTTCTGTTAATTCACAACAAGCATGCACTAATTTTTTTACACCTCTTGAACGCAATCTTAAAACAACATCTTCAAGATCTCTCTGAAAATTTTCAAATATCAAATGACAATGGGAATCTATGAGTTCTATATCGCTCATGATTATGATCTATCTTTTTACTTAGTGGTAAGAGTAATTTTTACAAAATTGTTGATTTTCGATTTTTTATTAGCACCATTGTTCTTGTGAAGGACATTTTTTTTAACTGCTTTATCAATTAAGCTAAAAGCTTTATTAAGACTTGTTTTTACTAAATTTCTATTATCCTCGTTAGGGTCTTTTTTAAATTTTTCGCAATTCTCTAAGGTTTTTTTAGTTAAAGTCCTAACAGTAGATTTATATGACTTATTTATTAAACGATTTCTTTCGGCAATTTGTATTCTCTTTTTTGCTGAGTTGTTGTTGGCCACAGAGGGTGCATTAATAGAAGATTCTTATCATAACAAATAAATCGTCTAGTAATCAATCATATATAATTTAGAAGATATTAAATTGGGTTTTGAGCCTTTCTATTTGAAAAAATTAAGCAAATGAAGATCATAAATAATAAAAAAGAAGCTATTGAAGAATTAAACAGGATTTCTACTCGAACTAATTCAGATAACAATAATAAGATAAATACAATTGTTGAAGAAATTCTTAAAGAGGTAAAAATTTCTGGAGATATAGCAGTAGAAAAATTTACAAAAAAATTTGATGGTTTCGACCCTGACCCTATGCAAGTGAGTGCGGATCAAATAAAAAATGCATGGGATGAAATTGATAATAATTTGAAGCACTCACTTGTGGTAGCTCATAAAAGAATTCAAAAATTCCATGAAAAAGAAATTCCCCAATCTTTCACTATAAAAGGTGAATATGGTGATACCGTCCAAAGAAGATGGAGACCAGTTAAAAAGGCAGGTATTTATATTCCTGGAGGTAGAGCTGCTTATCCAAGTACAGTATTGATGAACGCTATACCTGCAAAAGTAGCAGGAGTAGAAGAAATTATAATGGTATCTCCCGGGAATCAAAAGGGAGAAATAAACAAAACTGTTTTAGCTGCAGCTCACTTATCAGGTATCAATAAAGTATATAGAATTGGAGGAGCTCAAGCAATTGGTGCTTTAGCATTTGGCACAAATCAAATCAATAAAGTTGATGTTATTTCAGGTCCAGGGAATATATATGTTACAACTGCGAAAAAACTCATTTATGGCTCTACAGGGATTGATTCTTTAGCTGGTCCAAGTGAAATATTAATCATTGCAGATGAAACAGCTCAAACCGCTCACATAGCATCTGATCTACTAGCGCAAGCAGAACATGATCCTTTAGCTTCATCTGTACTTCTTACTACATCAAAGAACCAGGCAGAAGAAGTTCTAGAAGAACTTTATAAAAAAATAGATGATCATCCAAGAAAAGAAATTTGCATGGAATCAATAGAAAATTGGGGTTTAATTGTGATTTGCAATAATTGCGAATCATGTGTTGAACTAAGCAATAACTTTGCCCCTGAACACCTAGAAATTCTTACTGTAGATTCAAAAAAAATTCTTGCAGGTATAGAGAATGCAGGAGCAGTATTTTTAGGAAAATGGACCCCTGAAGCTGTTGGAGATTATCTTGCTGGACCAAATCATACTTTACCCACGTCAGGAAATTCTAGATTTAGCGGTTCTTTGGGGGTTGAAACTTTTATGAAAAATACTTCAATAATAGAATTTAATGAAGAAAGTTTAAAAGTTAATAGCCTTGATATTATTAATCTCGCTAAAAGTGAAGGCTTACATAGCCACGCTAACTCTGTACAAATAAGATTTGAAGATTAGCTTGCTTTAGCTAGCTCTTGAGGGTGAGTAAACCATTGGAGTGTTATCTTCAATTTTACCAACTAATACTTTGTCAGTTAGATCAACGAATAATCCATTTTCTAATACTCCTGGAATATTATTAATCTTCATTTCAGTGTCTTTTGGATTCTTAATACCATCATTAAATAATACATCTAGGATGAGGTTGCCTTGGTCAGTAACAACTGGGCCAGCTTTTTCAATAGCCATTCTTAAAGAAGAACTGCCATTCATTTCTGAAATGACTTCCTGAACTTGCTTCCAAGCATTTGGAAGAACTTCTACAGGTAAAGGGAAAGATTGATTTAGATTTTGTACAAGTTTAGTTTCATCAACAACAATCAACAACTTATTAGCTTTAGATGCAACTAACTTTTCTCTAACATGGCATGCTCCTCCTCCTTTTATTAATTGAAATCCTGGATCAACTTCATCTGCTCCATCAATAGCTAGATCAATTTGAGATACTGAAGCTAAATCGATAAGCGGGATATCCAGTTCAAGAGCTAAAACTTCTGATTGAAAAGAAGTTGCAACACCTCTTATATTCTGGAGTTTCCCAGAACGCATTTCATCCGCAAGACTTTTTATCATTAACGCAGCTGTAGATCCAGAACCTAATCCAAGAATCATGTCACTCTCTACTTCCCTAATTGCTGCATCAGCAACTACTTGTTTCATTTGAGTTTGTGAATCCAAAATCTTTTTATCTAATTGTTATAGATTATTAAATTTCAATGGGTGCTTTATGTCAAACCTGGGAGAGGTTCTGGTTTGATATTTATCTGTATCTCTTTATTATCTCTCAAAATATTTAATAGAAATACTTTTCCTATCTGAGCTTTTTCTACTTCATCTAGTAAAGTTTTAGGCTCATTTATAGAGATATTTTCGGCTGCTATTACTAAATCGCCTCTTCTTAAACCAGCTTTTTCAGCGGGGCTATTAGGTATTACTGATTGAATTAGAGCTCCATTTCTTTCAGGTAATTGCACTAGAGAATTGGGATCTCGATTATGTTCTTTAGCAATTCTAGGATTTAAAGAAATTAATTGTACCCCTAAATATGGATGAATAACTTCACCATTTTTGAGTAACTGATCAGAAACACTTTTAGCTAGATTGATGGGAATCGCAAAACCTAAACCAGCTCCAGGGCCACTTCTTACTAAAGTGTTTATTCCAATTACCTCGCCATTGGAATTTATGAGTGGTCCCCCAGAATTTCCTGGATTTATTGCCGCATCAGTCTGAATAAGATCCAACCTTTTATCCGAAAATCCTAAACTATTAATATCTCTATGCAGGCTGCTTACAATCCCTAAGGTGACCGTTTTTTCAAGACCATAGGGAGTACCAAGAGCTATTGCCCAATCCCCAACTTCAAGATCTTCAGAATTTCCAAGTGGAGCAAAATCAGAATAAGTATCTTCATCTATTTTTACTAAAGCAAGATCAGTTACTGTATCCGTGCCCAAAACTTCACCATCGCAAACAGATCCATCTGCCAAAGTAACAGAAACATTATCGACTCTTTCTACGACATGAGCGTTTGTAAGAACCAAACCATTCTCATTAATGATAACCCCAGATCCTTGCCCTCTTTCCCTTTCAGGAGTAATACCTTGCTCGCCAAGTAAATCCCTTAATAAAGGGTCAAGTAAAGTAGGATCAAATTGTTGCCTCTCTACCAAACGCTCAGTGTCAATTTTTACAACTGCAGGGCCAATATTTTTAACTGCGGATGATACGAAATTATGATTTTCAAAAGAAGTTAAAGCTAAAACTTCAGCATCTTGAAAGAAATTGAGTATGCAAAAACAAATAACAATGAATGTTTGGATTAAATATATAAATTTAATCTTGAGATACTTCATTTTATTAAAAGTTTTTGAGTTTATTTAATAAATCTAATTGAAGAAAGAGATTATTGTTGTTTTTTTGTTTACATCCATAAAATGCAAATTTTTAAATTTTTCTATAGAAAAAACTTCTTAATGTGTGAAAATAAATTTTAAATAAATTTATAAATAAATTTGAATAAAGAAAACAAAAGTAAACTAGAAGCTTTATTAGCAATAGTTGCTAATGAGCGTAATTTAGAAATCTGCGGGTTAAATTTGCAAACTAATAAAAATCCAATTGTTATTGAAATAACTATAAGAAAAACTAATGGGGATGACATTTCCTTAGACGATTGTGCGCTATTTAATACCCCAGCATCTGACGAAATAGAAAAATCAAATCTTTTAAATTGTTCATATGTGTTAGAAATTAGTAGTCAAGGGGTCAGTGATGAACTAACCTCAGAAAGAGACTTCAAAACTTTTAAAGGTTTTCCAGTTAATGTTGAGTTAAACCAAAAGAATTCAAAAATAAAATTTCTTAATGGTTTACTTTATGAAAAGTCTAAAGATTATTTAGCCATTAACATAAAAGGTAAGATTAAAAAAATCCCTTTTGATGAAGTACTAAAAATTAGTCTTTGTACATTAAAAGATTAATTATTTTCAACCATTATTCAATTTCCCATCATAGATGGCATTAGTTATTCTCCCAGGTTTAAACAATCTCATTGAAGACATTAGTGAGGAAAAAAAGTTACCTCCTAATATCGTGGAATTAGCCTTACGCGAAGCTTTATTAAAAGGATACGAAAAATATAGAAAAACTTTTTACATTGGAGTTAACCAAGATCCATTTGATGAAGAATATTTCAGTAATTTTGATGTTGGACTAGATCTAGAGGAAGAAGGTTATAGGATATTATCAAGTAAAATAATTGTTGAAGAAGTTGAGAGCGAAGATCATCAAATATCTCTTGTAGAAGTTAAACAAGTAGCTGATGATGCACAAATAGGTGACACAGTTGTTTTAGACGTTACTCCAGAAAAAGAGGATTTTGGGCGAATGGCTGCTTCAACAACAAAGCAAGTTTTAGCCCAAAAATTAAGAGATCAACAACGAAAAATGATCCAAGAAGAATTTGCGGATTTGGAAGATCCTGTTTTAACTGCAAGAGTTATAAGATTTGAAAGGCAATCAGTCATTATGGGAGTTAGTTCGGGTATTGGTAGACCTGAAGTAGAGGCCGAACTTCCCAAGAGAGATCAATTACCAAATGACAACTATAGAGCAAATGCAACTTTCAAAGTATTTTTGAAGGAAGTTAGCGAAATTGCAAGAAAAGGTCCACAACTTTTTGTAAGTAGAGCAAATGCTGGTTTAGTGGTTTATTTGTTTGAAAATGAAGTCCCAGAAATTCAAGAAGGCACAGTGAAAATTGTTGCTGTTTCAAGAGAAGCCAACCCTCCTTCAAGAGCTGTTGGGCCAAGAACAAAAGTAGCGGTTGATAGTGTCGAAGAAGAAGTTGACCCTGTAGGTGCCTGTATTGGAGCTAGAGGAGCAAGAATTCAACAAGTAGTAAATGAATTAAGAGGAGAAAAAATTGATGTTATTAAATGGTCATCCAATCCAATACAGTATATTTTAAACTCTTTAAGTCCTGCGAAAGTCGATCAAGTAAGACTTGTAGACCCAGCAGGGCAACATGCGCACGTACTAGTTCCTCCTGATCAATTAAGTCTCGCAATTGGTAGAGAAGGTCAAAATGTAAGACTTGCCGCAAGATTAACTGGTTGGAAGATTGACGTTAAAAATTCACATGAATACGATCAAGAAGCAGAAGATGCTGCAGTCTCTGAATTAATCATTCAAAGGGAAGATGAAGAAAATCTCCAGAGAGAAGCTGAACTAAGATTAGAAGCAGAACAAGCTGAGCGTGCAGCAGAAGATGCAAGATTAAGAGAGCTTTATCCCCTTCCCGAAGATGAAGAAGAATATGAAGAAGCCCAATATGAAGGAGAAGAATTCACAGATAATGATCCATTAGAGACTGTTCAAGATACTGAGATATCTGCCAAAGAGGAGAAAAAACGGTGATACAACAAATCCCTGTATTTCGTGTATGCATTTCATGTAGAAAAACATATAACCGGAAAGATCTTTTAAAGATTACTAAAGATTATAAGCAAGGCATCATGATTCAAAAGGGAATGGGGAGATCAGCTTACATTTGCAAGTCAAAAAAATGCTACTCAGATTCCAAGATCAAAAAAAAGCTTCAAAAAGCTTTAAAAACATTTTTAGAACCTGAATTTGTTGAAATTTTTGAAAAAGAAATTACAAGCTACAATAACAATCCCCATTAAGGGAATATAATTAAATTAAATCCTCTTCAATTTCGAAAGAGTACAAATCAGATTAAATGACTATCAGCGATAAAATCAGAATTTACGAACTTTCCAGAGACTTAAATCTGGAAAATAAAGATGTACTGGATGCTGCTCAAAAACTTTCAATTACAGTAAAAAGCCATAGCAGTTCTATTAGTGCAGAAGAGGCAAAAAAAATTAAAAATCTTATTAACAAAAAGAATTCAGATAAAAAAATACTTTCCATTAATAAACCTTCAATTAAAAAAGATAATTTCAAACAAAACAAAGAAGATAAATCTCCTTTTATTTCTCCTAAAAAAGGGAAACCTCTCAAAGATAATTCAAACATAAAACCCTTATTGATAAAACCACTTAACAAGCCTGAGAGTGCAAAAATAATTTCAAATCAACTTCAAAATCCCAATAAACCTAATATTATTAATAGTTCACAATCTCGAGCAAATCTTACAAATACAAATAATAAACCTTCACAGAATTTAAACCAAGATAAAAAAACTCTCGAAAATAACACAACCCCACCTATCAAAAGTCCGGCAAAACCACCTATTCAATTAATTGCAAAGCCTAAAAATATAAATAATAATGTTAAATCTAATGAATCTTCCCAGAACATCTCAAGTGCAGGGGATAAAAGACGACTATCAAACAAACCTGATCAAAATACTAACAAACCTACAACAAAAAATTTTAATAATAGAATAAAAACCCCTGAGCTCGTAGGAGCTCCAATAAGAAGAGAAGATCCCAAAATAAATCCTAATAAACAAAATAATAATGATAAGCAAAACATTGCTTTTAAACAAACTGCCTCAAACAGACCTGGTTCTCCCAATAGACCTGGCATGCCCAATAGACCTGGTTTAAGAAACAAACCTTCAGATCAAGGCAGGCCTGGCTCATTTAATAGGCAAGGCAATCCTAATAGACCCGGTTCTCCCAACAGAACTGGTATGACCAATAGACCTGGTTTAAGAAACAAACCTTCAGATCAAGGCAGACCTGGCTCATTTAATAGGCAAGGCAATCCTAATAGACCCGGTTCTCCCAACAGAACTGGTATGACCAATAATAGGGCTGGTTCTCCCAACAGACTTGGCATACCCAATAATAGGCCTGGTTCTAAATTCAATGGCCAAAATTCCTCTGGGATAAGGAAGCCAGTATCACCTAACGAACTTTTACAACTTCAAAAAAATAATAACTCACAGAAAGACAACCTAGGTGTAAAGAATAACGCAAAACAAAATATCGATGCACCTAAGCAGAAAGCCAAAGCGCCTAATAATCGTCCAAATGCTACTCCAAGTTCCAAAAAACCTCCTCATAGAACATTTTCAAATAGTTCAAAGAAACCTGGGAAGACAGACTGGGATGATAGCGCAAAACTTGAAGCATTAAGAAGTAAAAATATCCAAAAACAAAGGCAAAAAGTTCATATTATTGGTGAAAATGATGATTCATTAACATCTGAAACCAGTGGATATTCAGGCGAGAAAATTTCAATTTTATCAGCAAGTCTGGCGCGTCCTAAGAAAGAAAAGTCTGAAGAAACTAAATCTCAAAAATCTATCAAACAATTTAAGAAGAAGAAAAAAGAGACCACAAGACAGAGGCAGAAAAGGAGAGCAATGGAATTAAAGGCTGCCAAAGAGGCCAAACAAGTAAGACCTGAAATGATAATAGTTCCCGAAGATAATTTAACTGTTCAAGAATTAGCTGATAAATTAAGCCTTGAAAGTTCTGAAATAATAAAATCTCTTTTCTTCAAAGGCATAACGGCAACTGTCACTCAATCACTTGACTTAGCAACTATCGAAACAGTAGCAGAAGAATTTGGGGTGCCTGTTTTACAAGATGATATCCAAGAAGCTGCTGAGAAAACAGTTGATATGATTGAATCTGATGATATTGATAATCTAATTAGAAGACCTCCTGTTATTACAGTGATGGGTCATGTAGATCATGGCAAAACAAGTCTTTTAGATTCCATCAGAGCATCAAGAGTAGCTTCGGGGGAAGCAGGGGGCATCACTCAACACATAGGAGCTTATCAAGTTGAATTTGAACATGAATCTCAAAAGAAAAAATTAACTTTTCTTGATACCCCTGGTCATGAAGCCTTTACTGCAATGAGAGCAAGAGGTACAAAGGTTACAGATGTAGCAGTTCTTGTAGTTGCTGCAGATGATGGTTGCAGACCTCAAACACTAGAAGCTATCAGTCATGCAAGAGCTGCAAAAGTACCAATTGTCGTTGCAATAAATAAAATTGACAAAGAAGGGGCTTCACCAGACAGAGTAAAGCAGGAACTATCAGAAAAAGATTTAATTGCTGAAGATTGGGGAGGCGATATAGTGATGGTCCCAGTAAGTGCTATCAAAAAACAAAACATTGATAAATTACTCGAAATGATCTTATTAGTTTCAGAGGTAGAAGATCTACAAGCTAACCCTGATAGATTTGCAAAAGGTACAGTTATTGAAGCCCACCTAGACAAAGCCAAAGGGCCTGTAGCTACCTTATTAGTACAAAATGGAACCTTGAAATCTGGAGATGTTTTAGCTGCGGGCTCAGTTCTTGGAAAAATTAGAGCAATGGTTGATGAACATGGTAATAGAATCAAAGAAGCAGGACCATCATTCCCAGTGGAAGCGCTAGGATTCAGTGAAGTACCCACTGCAGGAGATGAATTCGAAGTCTACCCTGATGAGAAAACTGCTCGAGCCATTGTCGGAGAAAGGGCAACAGATGCTAGAGCCACAAAATTAGCTCAGCAAATGGCCTCTAGACGAGTCAGCTTATCGTCATTATCAACTCAAGCAAATGATGGAGAACTAAAGGAGTTAAACCTAATTCTCAAAGCTGATGTTCAAGGTAGTGTTGAAGCGATATTAGGATCATTAGAACAATTACCAAAAAATGAAGTTCAAGTCAGAGTTCTACTTGCTGCTCCAGGAGAAATAACTGAGACAGATATAGATCTCGCTGCTGCATCTGGGTCAGTAATCATTGGGTTTAACACCTCATTGGCTTCTGGCGCGAAGAGAGCAGCTGATGCTAATGACGTTGATATAAGAGAATATGAAGTAATCTATAAACTCTTAGAAGATATTCAGTTGGCCATGGAAGGGTTACTTGAACCCGATCTTGTCGAGGAATCATTAGGGAAAGCTGAAGTTAGAGCAACTTTTGCAGTCGGCAAAGGAGCTATTGCAGGCTGCTATATACAAACTGGCAAATTACAAAGGAATTGTTCGCTGAGAGTTACTAGATCAGAGAAAGTAATATTTGAGGGTAATTTAGACTCTCTAAAAAGAGCTAAAGATGATGTAAAAGAAGTAAATACAGGATTTGAATGTGGAGTTGGCTGTGATAAATTCTCTTCATGGATTGAAGGAGATGTAATCGAAGCATTCAAATTTGTCACCAAAAAGAGGACCTTATCACAATAATTAAACATCTAGCTTATTTTTCTCTACTTCTGTCAAAGATTAATAATGTAGGAAATATTACACAAGCACCCAACTGTATAAGAAGGTTATTTTGCTGTAATTCAGTTCCGCTTGCAATTCTGAAAAGCATTATTAGAAGTCCCAAAAATGCAGAACCGCTAAAAGCCACCCACAATATTCTTCTCAATCCCTTGAAAGGAGCTTGGGACTCCTTTAATAATTTCTTTTTCAATTCAGGATCTATTTTTGACATAAATTCTTTCAATTATAAGATTAAGTCTATACGAAAAATTCAATATTTTATTCTGCCGGTATAGCTCAGCGGTAGAGCAACTGTTTCGTAAACAGTAGGTCATTGGTTCAATTCCAATTATCGGCACTTACAAAGCAAATTAAAATGATTAATAAAATTTTAAAATTTAGATATCTTTTTAAAGTATTTGTTTTTATTCCTCTTATATTTTATTTTGGCAAAAGAAGTTATATTGCGTTTGATGAAGGTTTCTATGCACTACAAGCTAGATGGATATTAGAAAAAGATAACTGGACAATTCCACTTTGGTGGGATCAATATGTTTTAGATAGAACAATAGGATTACAGTTTTTAATAGCAAAGTCACAAGACTTATTTGGAAGAAATATTTTTTCTGCATATCTACCAACAACAATAGCTTCAATATTGATGCTATTTGCAACTTATAAATTACATGAAGAATTATTTAATAAAAAATATGCAATTATATCTCCATTAATCCTTGCAACTACATATCTATGGTTTGACTACTCACACTTAGCCACTCAAGATATTATTTATTCTTGTTTAGTAACTATTGGAGTATTAGCTTTAGTCAAAATAAAAAGTAAAAATAACAAATTCTATATTCTGCTTTTTGGAATTTGGATTGGTTTAGCTTTTATGATGAAAACTTTTTTGGTTTTTGTACCGTTATTATCACTCATACCATATATTGTTTTAAAAAAAAATTTTTTATTCATCAAATTCTTTTGGTTAGGACTACTAATTGGATTTATTCCTTTTTTATTCTGGACGTTTTCTATAAACCCTTATTTAGAAAAAAATATTATTTTTTACCTAGTAGAAAAGTTTAACTTTCTATCAAGTAAAAATACTTTTACAAATCCTTTCTATTATTATTTTTGGAATGTCCCAGCAACATATCTGCCATGGAGTTTTTTCGCAATTATTGGAACGATATACAATATCTCTCAAAGTAGAGAGAATAAATATATACTTTCTTTCTTCCCCTTCATTTTACTTGCCATCCTTAGTATTTTCTCTACAAAAACACCCTACTATACTCTACAAATCTCATCTATTTTTTCATTAAATACATTTGTAGGAATAAAATATTTGTTCAATTCTTATAAATACAATCAGTTTTTTATATTCTTGACTTCAAAAATAATTCCATTATTTATATTTGCCCTAATTTTCACATATTATTATTTCTTTAAAGATATAATTTATTTTAATACAAAGGAAAATACATTTATAATTTTAGGATTATTATCTTTCGGCTTATCTTGGTCATTAATAAAACATAAAAATTCATTCAAAGAAATATTAATAACTCTCATAATTGGACCTTACCTATTCACTTCATTTATTTTGCAATCAGGTTTATTCACTGATAGATCTAGAGAACTAAGAGAGAAAATGGAATATGTTTCATCCCTTGATTTAGTAAAAAATCAAACAATAATGGTTGATAAAAAAGGAATGAATGACTCTAGATCGCAATCAAAAATTATAAGGATTTCTTTATCAACTCCAAAGTTAGGTGGGGGAATAGAAAGTCTTAATCAGTTAAAAAAATCTGAATTAGCATGGACAACTGACCTTAAAACAATAAAAAATAATGATAATTATTATGAAGTGATATACGAAAATGATGTTTTAAATCCATGGAAATTAGTATTAAAAAAGTAAATAATCCATATATAATAAGTTGTCGTATGTAATCTTAAATAATGAGATCAGTTAATAGTTGGGATTTAACTAATAATAAACTTCATCAATTATTCAAAGACAATAAAGAATTTATTTCTATTAAAGTCCGTGGTAATACTTGGGAGCCAATCACTAGATGGCTAAGATTAGATTCAAGAATTTTTAGAGAAACTACAAGCAAAGCGAGAATAACTTTATGCGATATCGAATCTCTAGCAGAAATTTATAACTATAGATCAATTAGATGGAAAGCAAAAAAACTAACTCCTATTCCCACTAAGGCAATTCCACAATCTATAAAAAATATTTTTCGGAAAATACCAATCATAAAACAACTCGCCTATGAACTCGAAATAGTTTTTTATAAATATAGTGAAAATATTTCTAAACATTTAATATCAATAGTAATTCCGGCAAGAAATGAAGCTGGTAATAAAGAACTTTTAATTAATGCTTTAAATAAATTCAAAACTATACCCAATAAATTAGAAATTATATTTGTTGAAGGTAATAGCAATGATAATACATATGACATATTGAAAGAATTAAAAGAAAATTTCTCAAATTTTTTTAAGATATCTCTTTTAAAACAAACTTCTAAAGGGAAGAAAAATGCAGTCGTAGAGGGATTTAATATTTCTTCAGGTGAGACTCTCGCCATAATTGATAGTGATTTTACTGTAGATATTGATGACAGTATTGCAGCAATTATGGAATCAACCAAAAATAAAAATATCCTTATTAATTGCACCCGAACAACTTTTCCAATGGAAAAAGATGCAATGAGATGGGCAAATTATATAGGAAATAGGCTCTTCGCAATTTTTCTATCAATTCTCATAAATAAGTCTGTATCGGATTCACTCTGTGGAACAAAAGTTTTTTCAAGAAAATTCTTTAAACTTATGAAACAAAATGGAAGTTGGGATTCCAAGTCTGACCCATTTGGAGACTTTACAATAATATTTGAAGCTGCAAAGAATAACATTAAAATTTTAAATTATCCTGTTAGATATTACGCTAGAAAATCTGGAGCACCAAATATATCTAGATGGATAGATGGATTAAAACTTTTTAAAGTATGCTGGATTTATATGATTTCTGATATCTGAATTAAATAAAATTTTCACGAGTATTTTCTTAGGATTTTTAATTTCTCCAAATTAGTAATAAAGTAGTTAGATTCTTAAGGTGAATAAATTCATTAAATTTCATAACATGAATTTTAATTTGAAGTTCGAAAAATTAAATAAAAAAAATTACCAAAGAAATCACTATGGAAAAGTACTTACTGTAAGATTGCCATGTAATCCAATATTTCCAATAGGACCTATTTATTTAGCAGACCATATTCATAAATGTTTTCCAAGTTTAGAGCAGCAATTCATTGATCTAGCAATCATTCCATCTAATAAAGTTTCCAAACATTTAGCTAGAAAAATAGATCAATTCAGACCACATCTAATCATTTTTTCTTGGAGAGATATACAAATTTATGCACCTGTTGATGGTAGAAGTGGAAATCCCCTACAAAACTCTTTTGAAGTTTTCTACTCAAAAAATATCCTAAAAAAAATTAGAGGTTCTTGGGGAGGATTAAAATTAATTGCATCTCATTATGGAGAAATATATAGAAATACTTCTTTAGTCAAGATGGGACTAAAAAGAGCACAAAAATATAATAAAAATGTAAAAGTAATTTTAGGTGGTGGTGCCGTTAGTGTTTTCTATGAACAATTGGGGAATCTACTCCCAAAAGGAACTGTTATTTCAGTTGGAGAGGGAGAAAATCTCATAGAAAAAATTATTAGAGGAGATTCAATAGAGGAAGAAAGATGCTACATTGCTGGACAAAAACCTCGAAATAAATTAATACATGAACAACCTTCAGGCACTATTAAAACTGCCTGCAACTATAAATATATTAAATCAATATGGCCTGAATTCGATTGGTATATAGAAGGTGGCGATTATTACGTAGGGGTACAAACAAAAAGAGGTTGTCCTCATAATTGTTGTTTCTGTGTTTACACAGTCGTGGAGGGGAAGCAGGTTCGCATTAATCCTGTTAAGGAAGTAATCAAAGAAATGAAGCAATTATATGATCTTGGAGTAAGGGGATTTTGGTTCACTGATGCACAGTTTATTCCAGCCAAAAAACATATAGAAGATGCAAAAACTCTTTTGCAAGCAATTAAGGACCAAGGCTGGGATGATATAAATTGGGCTGCATACATCAGAGCAGATAATATTGATGCTGAGCTAGCTCAGCTTATGGTGGATACAGGTATGAGCTACTTTGAAATAGGTATCACGTCGGGATCTCAAGAACTTGTTAGAAAAATGAGATTAGCTTATGACCTTGAAACTGTATTAAATAATTGCAGAATGTTAGTAAAATCAGGTTTCAAGAATCATGTTTCAGTCAATTATTCATTTAATGTTTTTGATGAAACGCCCAGCACCATAAGACAAACAATTGCTTACCATCGAGAATTAGAAAATATTTTTGGTAAAGGCTTAGTTGATCCAGCTATATTCTTTATAGGTTTGCAACCTCATACTCTTCTTGAGAAGTACGCATTGGAACATAAAATTTTGAAGCCAAATTATAATCCAATGAGCATGATGCCATGGACAGCGAGAAAACTTCTTTGGAATCCAGGAGCACTAGGGAAAAAACTTGGTCAGGTTTGCTTAGAAGCTTTTGATAATCCAGAAGACGAATTTGGCAAAACAGTTATCGACATACTTGAGAGAGAATATGGAAAGTCCTCCTTAAAAGAATCCCTAAAAGTCCGTCCTTTATCAGAAAGGAAATTAGCTCATTCTAAATAATAAATTCAACCGTTATTAATCCTCTTTCTCAATTGAACTAGAAATTCCTTTAGATTTTAATGATTCTGAGTAGAATTCTGCTGGCTCTAAATCACAAACAATTACTAAACCCACACCCGTATTGTGTGCTTCAAGCATTATGGCGATAGCATCTTGTTCACTTAATTGCGGGACAACTTCTCTCAGTGAAATAGTGACATACTCCATAGAATTAACTGGATCATTATGAAGTAAAACCTTATATTTTGGAGATTTATTTTTTAATTCAACAGGTTTCTTTTCAATCACTGCTGAATTATTATTTCCACTTTGTTCTAACTTTATTGATGGCATTAAATTTATTAGAGTACAAATTTTAATAATAATTATATATCAATTATTCTTTCCATTGCATCGAGAACGTTTGATCTTGAGTTAAATGCTGACAAGCGAAAATAACCCTCTCCTGCCAATCCAAATCCGCTCCCAGGTGTTCCCACTACACTAACTTTTTGAAGAAGGAAATCAAAAAAGTCCCAAGATGTCATTTGATCTGGAACTTTAATCCAGATATAAGGTGCATTTTCCCCACCATAAACTTTATATCCTGAATTCTGAAGTTTATTTTTCATTATTTTTGCATTTTCCATATAAAAATCAATTAAACTTCTCACCTGTGTCTTCCCTTCAATAGAATAGACTGCCTCTGCTCCTTTCTGAACAATATAACTTACTCCATTGAACTTTGTAGATTGTCGCCTATTCCAAAGAGGCCATAACGCTATTTCCTCATTTGTTGAGCTAAATCCTTTGAGATTTTTAGGTATTACTGTAAAAGCACATCTAACTCCAGTGAATCCTGCATTCTTTGAAAAAGATCTAAATTCAATAGCACAATCCTTTGCTCCCTCAATCTCATATATTGAATGTGGAATATCATTATCTTGAATAAATGCTTCATAAGCTGCATCAAAAAGTATTAGAGATTTGTTTTGAAGAGCATAGTCAACCCACTTTTTCAAGTCTGCTTTATTAATAGTTGCTCCAGTCGGATTATTAGGAAAACAAAGATATAAAATATCAACTTTTTTTTCAGGTAGTTCTGGCAGAAAGTTATTCCCCTCGTTTATTGCAAGGTATGTCAATCCTTGATAAGTACCATTTTCAAGAGAATCACCAGTTCTGCCTGTCATAACGTTACTATCTACATAAACTGGGTAAACAGGATCTGTTACAGCAATTGAATTATCTTTGCCAAGAATATCTAAAATATTACTACTATCGCATTTAGAACCATCAGAAACAAAGATTTCGTCAGGTGTAATTTGACAGCCTCTCGAAATAAAATCATGCTCAGCTATTTTTTCTCTGAGCCAAGAATAACCTTGTTCTGGTCCATAACCTCTAAAACCATCTGTTGTTCCCATTTCATCTAAAGCTTTACCCATAGCCTCTATACATGCTCTAGGTAATGGTTCTGTAACATCTCCAATACCAAGCTTAATAATTTCAGCACTCTTATTTGATTGAGAATATGTTTTTACCCTTTTAGCAATTTCAGGGAATAAATAGCCTGCTTTGAGTTTTAAATAATTTTCGTTTACTTGAACCACTTTAGATAAAAAATTTCACCAATATTAGAATAATGTATCAACGTGCTTTAGTGGTGATTAGATGTTAAAATTATTTTGGTTATGATTAATTTCAGATATTATCATAGCTATGAATTCAATTTCAATTAGTTTGAAAATCGTTTAAAGCTTTATAAATAGCAGAATTTAATCACTATTAACTTTATTAATTTTAAAAAGTAAAAAATAAAGGCTATAAAAACTCTCTTTATTAAAAGATAAAACCTAATTCTTTAATTTAGATGATTTTCAAAATCCAAATCATTCAGAATCAACTATATGTCTCAGCAAATTATCATCGCTGAGCAGGCTCGAATAGCAGCACTACTCACAGATGATCGAGTTGATGAATTAATCGTCGCACAAGGTCAATATCAAATTGGCGATATTTTTTTAGGAACAGTTGAAAATGTTCTCCCTGGCATTGATGCCGCTTTCATAAATATTGGTGAAAGTGAGAAAAATGGATTTATCCATGTTTCAGATTTAGGTCCACTAAGACTCAAAAAAGGGGCTTTTGGAATAACTGAATTACTAGAACCAAACCAAAAAGTTCTAGTTCAGGTAATAAAGGAACCCACAGGATCTAAAGGTCCCAGACTAACCGGAAGCATATCAATCCCTGGAAAATACTTGATATTACAGCCATATGGCCAAGGAGTAAATATTTCAAGAAAAATAAATACAGAAACAGAACGAAGCCGTTTGAAGGCTCTTGGGGTTTTAATAAAACCACCCAGCACAGGCTTGTTATTTAGAACAGAGGCTGAAAAAATAAAAGAAGAACTTCTAATTGAAGATTTAGAACAATTAATTCAACAATGGGAAAATGTACTAAAAGTTTCTGAAGCTTCTAATCCGCCAAATTTGATAAAAAGAGATGATGATTTCTCTCTTAAAATCCTAAGAGATTATATTAAAGAATCAACTAAAAGCATAATTATTGATAATAAATTTTCAGTTGCAAGGGCAAAAGATTTTTTAATAAATTATGAATCTGATATAGATATTGAATTTCACGATAACAGTTTAAACCAACATATTTTCGAGAAGTACGAAATAAAGAAAACAATTCAAAAAGCTCTCCAGCCGAGAGTAGATCTTCCTTCGGGAGGTTATATCATTATAGAACCTACTGAAGCTTTAACAGTAATCGATGTAAACTCTGGATCATTTACAAGATCCGCGAATTCAAGGCAAACCGTTTTGTGGACAAACTGCGAAGCAGCAGTTGAAATCTCAAGACAAATGAAACTAAGAAATATTGGTGGAGTTATAGTAATAGATTTTATTGATATGGAATCTAGAAGAGATCAATTTCAGTTACTTGAGCATTTTACCTCAGCAATAAAAGATGATTCTGCTAGGCCTCAAATAGCTCAGCTAACTGAATTAGGCTTAGTAGAATTAACCAGAAAAAGACAAGGTCAAAATATATATGAATTATTCGGTAAAAAATGTTCTACATGCGATGGTACCGGACATGTAGAAAATATTTTAAATCACGAAATTTCTAACTTCAAAATTAAAAATATTGAAAATAAATCTAATCAATCAAACAATCTAAAAGCTATAGATACAGATACATATCAATCAACTGATGAGCAGGAAAAAATAATTGACAAGGAATTAATTAACTCCAAAGATCTAATTAAAGATAATTCTTCTAATAAAAAAGAAAAAGAGAATGATAATGATAATTTGAACCAATCAAATTCAAAAGAAAAAAATATAATAACAGTTGATCTTACAAATGAAGAAAAAATTGTTTTCAGTCAATTAGGTATTAACCCACTTATAAAGTTAGGTAAAGAATATCTCACCAGCAATAATTTTGTACGTTTAAAAGAAAGTAATAAAGAAACGGAAAAACCCTTAGATAATAAAAAAACAAAAGCAAAACAAATTAAAAAAATCTCAAATTTGGGAGAAGATAATATTCAAATTAAAATTGAAGCAAATGCAAATTCTAAAGATAAATCAACAAATAAAACTAATGAAAATAATGAAGTTGTATTTACAGATAAAAAGGACGAAGTTGAACTTACAGATGAGATAAACAATGCAAGAAAAAAAAGAAGAAGATCTTCAGCAAGCATTGAATAAAGTATTCGAAGTTGGAATAGACGAAGTTGGACGGGGAGCAATTTTTGGTCCAGTTTTTGCAGCAGCTGTAGTATTAACTGAAAAAAATAAATCCATCTTAAAACAATTTGGAGTAACAGATAGTAAAAAACTAACTCCCAAAAAAAGAAAATTACTTTTACCAAAAATTTTATTACTCTCTTCAGATTATGGAATTGGGCAATCTTCGGCCAGAGAAATAGATAAGTTAGGTATCAGGAGTGCGACAGAACTTTCAATGATAAGAGCTTTAAAAAAATTAAAAGAAAAGCCATCTGAATTAATAATTGATGGTCCCTTATTATTGAGGCCATGGGACGGAATTCAAAGAAACATAATATCTGGAGACGCAAAGTTTATCTCGATAGCTTCAGCAAGCATAGTTGCCAAAGTTTCTCGCGACAATCTAATGGAGAGGTTAGAAAAAAACTACTCAGGATACTTGATATTCAAAAATAAAGGTTATGGAACCAGAGAGCATCTTTCATTAATAAAAAAAAATGGAATAACTAAACTTCATAGGAAAAGCTTTTTAAAGAAATCAAATCTTATTTAATTCACACCAATCTAAAAAATCTTTCACGAGTTGCTGTTGAACCCTTGACTTTATACCCAACAGAATCCCATTTAATACCGAATGACCAGTAGATTCCAAAATTTTCCTTGGTACCAGCTTCAGTAGAGGGGGTTGGCTTACAGATACTCCAAGGAGCGCCTCACCTTCTAAACCAATATCAGTTGCTTCCAAATTCGCTTTCAAAATAAGATTAAAATCATCTATCATCCCCAAACCATCCAATGTACTTTCAAGGGCACTCATTTTTAAAATTCCATCTTTATTTTCTACCGCAATTGAGACAACAGGGTTAATATCTAATTGAAAAACCTTAAAACTTGTTACTGTATACTTATATCTACCTACCCCTTCTGCTACTAATTTTTTGGAGTCTAGCATTGCTCCAACAACTCTTTCTTCTTCCAAAAGATATTTAGAAAGATATTCTTTATTACGTGTTACAGAAAGCTTGAGTTTCTGTTTAGCATCAAAAGACAATAACATTTTCTATATTCCTCCAATGCTTATTTGATCTCTTTTTTTACAATTAATCATGCGCAAACAAGTTGCATATTTAGGTCCTCAAGGAACATACGCAGAAAAAGCAGCCCATATATTATCAAAGCTTGCCAATTTTCAGACACCTATATTTGTACCATGTAATGGGTTACATTCGGTCATTAAATCAATAGCCTACAACAATTGTGATGCTGCTGTAGTCCCTATAGAGAATTCTGTAGAAGGTGGAGTTACAGCTACTCTGGATGCCCTTTGGAAATTCCCTGAAATTTTTATAAATAAAGCAATTGTTTTACCTATAAAACATGCATTAATTAGTGATGGAGAACTTTCAAACATTTCAGAAGTATTATCTCATCCTCAAGCATTAGCTCAATGTTCAGAATGGTTATCTGATAATCTTCCAAATGCAATTCCTCTCCCAACAAATTCAACATCAGAAGCTGTCAATATGATCAAGGGGAGCAAATTCAGAGCTGCTATCGGTTCAAAATCATTAATTCAAATTGAAGGACTTAAAGAATTAGCCTTTCCTATTAATGATGTTCCAGGAAATTGCACTAGATTTGTTTTATTGAGCAAGGAATCAAGTTCAAATTTAGCTAATATTGCCAGTTTTGCTTTCTCATTAATTTCAAATAAACCAGGTGCTTTGCTTAAAGCTATAAATTATATTGCAGATTTTGGATTTAATATGAGCAAAATTGAATCTAGACCTTCAAAAAGAGAATTAGGTGAATATATAATTTATGTTGATTTAGAAATCAATGATCAAAATAATATTAAAAATTTACTTGAATTAAAAAATAAGTTAAAGCCACTTTGTAAGAATTTTGTAGACTTTGGAAATTATCTTTCTGAAAATATTGAACTAGATTAATTTACCCTCTACATTTATAAACTCCAAACTCCATTAAACCTTTTCTAAATGCCCAATTCATGAGAAGTATTGTTGGAATCTCTCTAAGCGACTTAACTATCGCAAATGGGCCAAGTGACAAAATTACAAAGGGCCTTCGAATGCCTTCAAAAATGGAGTCGTACCATGAAGGATTTGTATAGGAATTCCAATTTTCAGAAATAACTCTTCCTGAACTATTTTCGTTAGTGCTAAGAATGTTACTAAATTCGTTAATGCTAATAAAATTAGGATGTACCCATTGTTCAAGTAATTGATTGAGAACTAACTTTTCAAAAAATGATGGGGGGTATGCCCTAAGGTCTCTTGAGTTCCAATCAGCCAGCGCGAAAAACCCTCCAGGTCTTAGAGTTCTCAGCATTTCATCTGCAAACCTTGTTTTATCATTCATGTGTGCACCAGCCTCAACACTCCAGACGGCATCAAATGAACCATCTTCAAATTTTAAATCCAAAGCATCCATAACTTGGAAGTTGCAATTTAGCCCATTAGGAGTAAGTTCTCTTGCTCTTTTAACTTGAGCCTGACTAATTGTAATGCCAGTGACATTAAACCCATAATATTCTGCAAGAATCCTAGAACTTCCCCCTATTCCACAACCTACATCAAGAATCCTTGATCCCTGGGGTAATTTATCTAAACCAGTCCATTTGACTAATTCATGAACAAACTGAACTTTAGCCTTTCTAAAATCAATATTTTTTTTCCCTGAGGGATAAAAACCCAAATGTATATGTTCTCCCCATAATCTCTCAAGTAATTTATCCTGAGTCCAAGCATCATATGCAGAAGCTACTGTACCGGAAGAAATATATTTTCTAGCATTATTGCTCCATATTATCGATAGGACTATAAAGAATAAAACTATTAAAAAAAAAGGGAATAATAATTCAAACATTTAATTTTCTTTTATATCTGGAAAACTCTCTTTCAATGCTGTTCTTGCTGCAAGTTGTTTTCTTGTATGATCAAGCATTTCATATTCTCTTTGCAGACGGGTATAAGTATTTCTCTCTTCAAGAAGTCTTTGCTGTTCTTCCGCAACAGGGCCTCCCAAATGAGCTCCTATCCAAAATGATAAATCCATTGGGTTTTCAGGTAATTTATCAGGTAGATTTTTATTTGTATTAGTCAATTTACTCGTTAAATTAATAACATCACTAAGTGCTTCTTTAACTGAATCTTTTAGAGAATCTAATTTTTGAAAGTCATCAATATTATCATCACTAATCCAACTAACCATTGCAGAACAAAATGGAGTTGAACGGGTAATTTCTAAGACTTGAAATCTTTGTTGGCCAAGAGTGATAATATTACTTCTCCCATCCTCGGCAGTTTGATGTTTTAAAATTTGTGCGCAACATCCAACGTTAGCCATACTTTTGGTTGTTGGATCCCACTTAATCACTCCAAACATAGAATCACTCTCAAGGACAGATTGGAGCATAATCCTGTATCTAGATTCAAAAATATGTAAAGGCAATACTTCTTGAGGAAAAAGGACTACCTCCGGCAAAGGAAATAAAGGTAATTCCCTTACAGAGAGTTCTCCCATTTAAACCTCATTACATATTTTTATACTAATCAATTTAGGGCAATTTCGGGATTTATTAAAGTTTAACTTCTATATCTACACCACTAGGGAGATCTAGTTTCATTAAAGCATCAATAGTTTTTGCAGAAGGACTGTAAATATCTATTATCCTTCTATGTGTTCTTGTTTCAAAATGCTCTCTAGAATCTTTATCGACATGTGGTGATCTTAATACACAATAAATCTTCCTTTTTGTAGGTAAAGGTATTGGACCTATTGCTGAGGCAGAGGTAGTATCAGCAGTTTGGATTATTTTGTCGCAAGATAAATCGAGCATTCTTCTATCAAATGCTTTGAGTCTTATTCTTATTTTTTGTTGTGCAATTGAAGCAGTCATAGTTTTAAATAACTCTTAGTAAAGGGTCATTAATTAAAATGACCCTTATCCATAAACCTATATTAGATGATTGAGGTTAAATTTTAAAAATTCAAATTTATTATTTGAGAATTTTAGAAACAACTCCAGCACCGATAGTACGTCCACCTTCACGTATGGCGAATCGCATACCTTGTTCAATAGCTACTGGACAAATTAATTCTCCAGTCATCTTAATTCTGTCTCCTGGCATAACCATTTCAACATTAGAGCCATCATCTGAGGTAAATGCGGTTATTTGGCCCGTCACATCAGTTGTTCTGATGTAGAACTGAGGTCTATATCCTGCAAAGAAAGGAGTATGTCTTCCACCCTCTTCTTTTTTGAGAACATAAACTTCTCCTTCAAACTGAGTATGAGGTGTAATAGATCCTTTCTTCACAAGAACCATTCCTCTCTCAATATCTTCTTTCTGGACACCTCGTAAAAGTAAGCCAACATTATCGCCGGCCATACCTTCGTCAAGAAGTTTTCGGAACATTTCAACTCCAGTAACAGTTGTTACTCTTGTATCTCTTATTCCAACTATTTCTACTTCTTCTCCAACCTTAACTTTACCTCTTTCAATTCTTCCAGTAGCAACAGTTCCTCTACCAGTAATTGAGAAAACGTCTTCAACTGCCATTAAGAATGGTTTATCAACTTCTCTTTCTGGTTCGGGAATGCTGGCATCAACTGCTTTCATTAATTCTTCAATCTTTGATTCCCAAGTAGAATCACCTTCGAGAGCTTTTAAACCTGAAACTTGAACTATAGGAATGTCATCTCCTGGGAAGTCATAACTATCTAACAGTTCCCTAATTTCCATTTCGACAAGTTCAATGATTTCTTCATCATCGACCATATCGCACTTATTGAGAGCAACTACAAGAGCAGGAACTCCAACCTGTTTAGCTAAAAGAATATGCTCTTTTGTTTGAGCCATAGGACCATCTGTAGCTGCGCAAACTAGAATAGCTCCATCCATCTGAGCGGCCCCTGTGATCATGTTTTTCACATAATCAGCATGTCCTGGGCAATCGACATGAGCATAATGTCTGCCTTCAGTTTCATATTCAACATGAGCTGTATTAATGGTAATGCCACGCTCTCTTTCTTCAGGAGCACCATCAATGTCTCCATAGTCTTGAGCTTGAGCTTGACCTTTTTTAGCTAATACATTTGTAATAGCAGCTGTTAGTGTTGTTTTTCCATGATCAACATGGCCAATAGTACCTATGTTGACATGTGGTTTGTTTCTTTCGAACTTCTCGCGAGCCATTTTGAATTAAAGAATCGAGGGTTTAAGAGTGTTTTAGTTTAGAGATCAGGAGTTGCCCTGATTCTTGGAAATGATAGCTTCAGCAACATTACGAGGAACTTCCTCATAATTTGCGAACTCCATTGAAAATATACCCCGACCTTGAGTCATCGATCGGAGTTGAGTGGCATAACCGAACATTTCGGCTAAGGGCACTTTGGCCTGTACCTTAGACAATCCATCATCAACAGATTGTCCTTCTACTTGACCTCTTCTAGAAGAGAGATCACCAATTACAGATCCAAGAAAGTCGTCAGGACTTTCGACCTCAACTTTCATCATAGGCTCTAAAAGAACAGGATTGCATTTTTTAACCCCGTCTTTAAAAGCCATGGAACCTGCAATTTTGAAGGCCATTTCAGATGAGTCTACATCGTGGAACGAACCATCGACTAGTGTTACTTTTACATCAATGAGTGGATAACCGGCAAGAACACCAGATTCACAGGTCTCTTTCATTCCATTAGATGCAGGACCAATATACTCTTTTGGTACAGCTCCTCCAACAATTTTGTTTACAAATTCAAAACCTTTACCAACTTCAGCAGGTTCCATTTCAATAATTACATGACCATATTGACCTTTACCCCCAGTCTGTCTTGCATATTTACCTTCACCTTTAGAACTAGACCTTATAGTCTCTCTATATGAAACCTGTGGAGCTCCTATATTTGCTTCAACTTTAAATTCCCTTAACATTCTGTCAACTAGAATTTCCAGATGCAACTCACCCATACCCGCAATAACAGTTTGATTTGTCTCAGGATCTGTACTAACCCTAAAGGTTGGATCCTCTTCAGACAAAGCAGTTAAAGCTTTTGATAATTTTTCCATATCGCCTTTAGTTTTTGGCTCAACAGCTACTGAGATAACTGGTTCAGGAATAAACAATGTCTCCAAAACTATTGGATCTTCTGTATTACACAATGTGTCACCAGTTGTTGTGTTCTTAAGACCTAATACAGCTCCTAAATCCCCAGCCCTCAATTCATCAACCTCCTCTCTTTCATCAGCCTTTAGAATCACCAATCTAGAAATTCTCTCTTTAGCATCCTTAGTAGAATTCATTACATAACTTCCCTTCGAAAGAACACCTGAATACATTCTTACAAAAGTTAATTTCCCATAGGGATCTGACATTACTTTGAATGCTAATGCACTGAAAGGAGCATTATCATCAGAAGGTCTAATATCTTCTTTACCACTTGGCAAAACACCTTGTATTGGTTTCACATCAACTGGAGCTGGCAAGTAGTCAACTACAGCGTCTAATACAAGTTGGACACCTTTATTCTTAAAAGCTGAACCGCATAATACTGGAACCAATCCGTGTTTTAAAACACCTTCCCTAATACCTTTTTTAAGTTGTTCTTCAGATAATTCACCAGTTTCTAGAAATATTTCTATTAGCTCTTCATCATTTTCGGCTACACTCTCCATTAACTTAATTCTCCACTCCGCAGCTTCCTCCTCCATGTCAGATGGAATTGGTGCTTCTTCAATATCAGTACCTAAATCGTTTTTGTAAAGATATGCTTTGTTGGCTACTAAATCAATAATGCCTGATAGATCTCCTTCGGCTCCAATAGGTAACTGGATTGGAAGTGCATTTGCCTTTAGTCGATCTTTAATTTGATTATTAACCTTTAAAAAATCCGCCCCAGTTCTATCCATTTTATTAACAAAAACCATTCTTGGAACAGAATATCTATCTGCTTGGCGCCAAACCGTTTCGGATTGAGGCTGAACTCCACCAACTGCGCAAAATACAGCTATAACTCCATCCAACACACGCATTGATCTTTCAACTTCAATAGTAAAATCAACGTGTCCAGGAGTATCAATAATATTAATCCTATGGTCTTGCCAACTAGTGGATATTGCGGCAGCAGTAATAGTAATTCCTCTTTCTCTTTCTTGATCCATCCAATCTGTTACAGCAGCACCATCATGAACCTCTCCTATCTTATGAACTACACCTGAATAAAACAAAATTCTTTCAGTTGTTGTTGTTTTACCTGCATCAATATGAGCGGCTATACCTATGTTCCTTACTCGTTCTAGGGGAAAGTCGCGTGCCAATTTTAAAGCTCCAAATAAAATAATTTTTGATAAGTGTAGTTCACGCTAAAAGCAAACTTTAATAATAATAAACTACTTAAGTACCTTTTGATGAAATTAATATCTGTAATGTGCAAAAGCTTTATTAGCTTCTGCCATTTTATGAGTATCTTCTCTTTTTTTAACGGCACTACCAGTTTCATTTGCTGCATCCATCAACTCGCCAGCAAGTTTTTGGGACATGCTTTTGCCATTTCTTGCACGTGAGAATGTAACAATCCATCTTAATGCCATAGCAGTGCCCCTCTCTTGACGAACTTCCATAGGTACTTGATATGTAGCACCACCAACTCTTCTTGCTCGTACCTCGACAAGAGGAGTGGCATTTTTTACAGCTGTTTCAAATAATTCCACTGCATTCCCACCTGTTCTCTCGCTTATTAAAGAAAACGCATCAGACAATATTCTTTGTGCTGTAGATTTTTTACCATGTTTCATCAATCGAGCAATCATCATTGAAGCAAGACGACTATTAAATTGAGGATCGGGAAGAATTGGTCTTTTTACTGCTGCATTTCGACGTGACATGTTTTAAAAAAGTGGTGTTTACAAATTAATCCTTTGGAGCTTTTGCTCCATACTTAGATCTGGATTGACGTCTATCTTTGACTCCAGCCGTATCTAAAGTTCCTCTTATTATATGATATCTAACGCCTGGCAAATCTTTTACTCTTCCACCCCTAAGTAGTACTACAGAATGTTCTTGCAAATTATGTCCAATTCCAGGAATATAAGCCGTCACTTCGAAACCAGAAGTTAACCTAACCCTAGCAACTTTTCTCAAAGCTGAATTAGGCTTCTTTGGTGTTGATGTATAGACTCTTGTACAAACTCCTCTTCTCTCTGGGCAGGCTTTTAATGCAGGAGATTTTGTTTTCTTTGTCAGACTTTTTCTTTCTGAACTTACCAATTGTGAGATGGTGGGCATCTATTAAAACTTAGATAAAGATAAATATTAAACTATCATAACCTTTTAAGAGCACTAACTAAAAGTTTTTAATTATATTTTTTTTAAAATTTGTCAAATTAAAATTATTTGGTAAATATTCATTATCTTTAGATTTATTTTCAGATTTATTTTTATAATAGAAATACATAAATAACTAAATAGAATTAAATAATCTATGGGAGAGAGTATCAAAAGAATCGTTGGCCCATATCAAGATAGTTATTCCCCAAATGGAATAATTGGGGAGAAAGATGCATGTGGTGTTGGTTTCGTAGCAAATGTTGAAGGTATAGAAAGCAACTGGATCCTTAAACAATCTCTAAAGGGCCTCAACTGCATGGAGCATAGAGGAGGTTGTGGAGGTGATAGTGATTCAGGAGATGGAGCAGGCATTTTATGTTCAATTCCATGGGGATATCTAGAAGAGAAAATTAATCTAAAAAATACTCAAGAATTTAATAGAGGTTTAGGCATGGTTTTTATGCCT
This sequence comes from Prochlorococcus marinus XMU1412, assembly GCF_017696315.1. Lineage (NCBI taxonomy): Bacteria > Bacillati > Cyanobacteriota > Cyanophyceae > Synechococcales > Prochlorococcaceae > Prochlorococcus > Prochlorococcus marinus. The sequence continues at coordinate 435,805 of NZ_JAAORJ010000004.1, forward strand.
AATAAAAAAGAAAAAATTGAAATATGTAAATTAATATGTGATGAAGAAGCAGAAAAATTAAAAGTCAACAAAACATCTTGGAGAACAGTACCCGTTAATAATGAAATTCTAGGTCCTTTAGCTAAAGCAAATGCTCCATTCATCTGTCAGTGGATTTTATATATAGGTAAAAAAGACCATAAGGATGTTGAAAAGCTTTTATTTCAATTAAGGAAAAGAATTGAGAAAAAAATAAGAGAAACTTTCAAAAACGATGTTGGGGATTGTGAATTTTATTTTGCCTCACTAAGTTCTCAAACAGTTGTCTATAAAGGTATGGTTCGCTCTGAAATATTATCCGAGTTTTATAAAGATTTAAAAGAAGAGAGTTTTAAAGTTTCATTTTCTGTTTATCATCGTAGATTTAGTACTAATACACTTCCAAAATGGCCACTAGCTCAGCCCATGAGATTTTTGGGTCATAATGGCGAAATAAATACTCTCTTAGGCAATATTAATTGGGCTAAAGCTTCAGAAACACATATAGATGATTTTTGGGGAGAGTTATCTAATGAAATTAAGCCCATTGTAGATGTAAATAAAAGTGATTCATCAAATCTTGATGCAACCCTTGAAATCAATATTCGTTCAGGTCAGCCCATTACTGACTCATTACTAAAACTTGTTCCTGAAGCATTTAGAGATCAACCAGAACTTGAGCAGAGAGAGTATATAAAAGCTTTTTATGAATATTCTGCAAGCCTACAAGAAGCTTGGGATGGTCCAGCACTACTTGTATTTGCTGATGGAAATTTTGTCGGAGCAACGCTTGATAGAAATGGCCTAAGACCAGCAAGATATTCAATCACAAATGATGGTTTTGTAATAATGGGTTCTGAAACAGGAGTAGTAGATCTTGAAGAAGAAAGAGTAATAGAAAAAGGCCGATTAGGACCAGGACAAATGTTGGCAGTTGATTTTCATCAAAATAGAATCCTAAGAAATTGGGAAGTAAAATCTGAAGCTGCTCAAAGGCATGATTATAAAAATCTTCTAAGTAATAGAACTATAAAAATTGAAAATAATGAATGGGTTAAAGACTGCAAACTAAAAGACCTTGAGTTGTTGCAACAACAAACTGCATACGGGTTTTCGGCGGAAGATAATGACCTTATCTTAGATTCAATGGCTTCATTAGCTAAAGAGCCTACTTATTGCATGGGCGACGACATCCCATTAGCAGTTCTTTCATCTAAGCCACACATTTTATACGACTACTTTAAGCAAAGATTTGCGCAAGTTACTAATCCTCCTATTGACCCTCTGAGAGAAAAACTTGTAATGAGTTTAGAGATGCATCTAGGAGAAAGATGTACACCATTTGAAATTAAAGATGCTAAACCTTTTATTCATTTACAAAGTCCGATTCTAAATGAGGAAGAACTCATTTCCATCAAAAAATCAAAAATTAAATCTCAGACAATTTCAAGTTTGTTTGATTTAGAGGAAGGTATTCAAGGCTTAGAGAACCAATTAAAAATAATCTGTAAACAGAGTGAGCTGTCTATAAAAGAAGGTTGCTCTTTAATTATCATTTCTGATAGGGGAATTAATCCTAAAAAGACTTTCATACCTCCTTTACTTGCTGTTGGAGCAATTCATCATTATCTTCTTAAAAAAGAAATCAGGCTAAAAGCTTCTCTAATAATTGAGACCGGTCAATGTTGGAGCACACATCACTTAGCTTGTTTAATTGGATATGGAGCAAGTGCAGTTTGCCCTTGGTTGACCTTCGAAGCAGGTAGACACTGGTTAAAACATCCAAAAACACAAAAACTCATTGATAGCAAAAAAATAAATCCATTATCAATAGTTGATGTTCAAGAAAATATTAAAAAAGCTCTAGAAGACGGTCTAAGAAAAATTCTCTCAAAAATAGGCATCTCACTTTTATCTAGTTACCATGGTGCACAAATTTTTGAAGCTGTAGGCCTCGGATCTGACTTAATAAAAATTGCTTTTGATGGTACAACAAGTCGTATCGCTGGCATAACATTAAAAGAATTAACTAATGAAACACTTTCAATACATACGAAAGCCTATCCAGAGATCGATTTAAAGAAATTAGAATTTTTAGGATTTGTACAATTTAGAAATAATGGAGAATATCATTCCAATAACCCAGAGATGTCCAAAGTTTTACATTCGGCGGTAAAACAAGGGCCAGGATACGATCATTTTGAAACTTACAAAAAACTTATTAGTAATAGACCGACAACATCTCTTAGAGATTTACTAACAATTAATTCAAAAAGAAAAAGTATTCCATTAGAGGAAGTTGAAAGTGTTGAATCAATTTGCAAAAGGTTCTGTACTGGAGGAATGAGTTTAGGTGCTTTATCAAGAGAAGCGCATGAAGTTTTAGCAGTTGCAATGAATAGAATTGGTGGAAAAAGTAATAGTGGAGAAGGGGGAGAAGATCCGGCTCGTTTTAATGTTTTAAATGATATCGATGAAAATACTAAGTCAGCGACGTTGCCATTTATTAAAGGCTTAAAGAATGGAGACACCGCATGCTCCGCTATTAAACAAATAGCATCAGGAAGATTTGGAGTTACACCTGAATATCTAAGAAGTGGTAAACAACTCGAAATTAAAATGGCTCAAGGTGCAAAACCCGGAGAGGGGGGGCAATTACCTGGTCCAAAAGTTGATTCTTACATTGCAAAACTAAGAAATAGTAAACCTGGAGTAGCTTTAATATCTCCTCCCCCGCATCATGATATTTACTCAATTGAAGATTTAGCTCAACTTATCCACGACTTACACCAAGTTCATCCAAAAGCGAAAGTAAGCGTTAAGCTTGTTTCTGAAATTGGTATAGGCACTATTGCTGCTGGAGTAAGCAAAGCTAATGCAGATGTAATTCAAATATCAGGCCATGACGGAGGTACCGGTGCTTCACCCCTCAGTTCTATTAAACATGCAGGTTTACCATGGGAACTTGGTGTTGCTGAGGTTCATAAATCTCTCTTAGAGAATAACTTACGCGAAAGAGTAATTTTGAGAACTGATGGAGGTCTTAAAACAGGCTGGGACGTAGTTATTGCAGCTTTACTAGGTGCTGAAGAATACGGTTTTGGTTCTGTAGCGATGATTGCTGAAGGATGCATAATGGCTCGGGTTTGTCATACAAACAAGTGTCCTGTTGGAGTTGCCACTCAAAAAGAAGAATTAAGAAAAAGATTTAAAGGCATTCCAGAAAATGTCGTTAATTTTTTCTTATATATTGCTGAAGAAGTAAGACAGATAATGAGTAGTATCGGTGTCTCTAATATGGAAGAGCTGATTGGTAATCAAGAATTTCTTTCTGCACGAAATATCGATCTTCCAAAAACTTCTAATATTGATCTTTCTTCTTTAGTAAATGAACACTCAACCCCTGATAGATCATGGTTAAAACACTTAAAAACTGCCCATGGTAATGGTTCTGTATTAGAAGACGAGTTTTTGTCTGATACTAAATTTATAGATTCAATTAAAAATCACGAAATATTAACTAAAGAAATTGACATAAAAAATACAGATAGAAGTGTTTGTGCGAAAATATCAGGCGAAATTGCAGAACTTCATGGCAACACTGGCTTTAATGGCGAACTCAACTTAAATTTCAAAGGATATGCAGGACAAAGCTTTGGTGCCTTTTTATTGAAGGGAATGAATGTTCAATTAATCGGAGAAGCTAATGATTATGTTTGTAAAGGAATGAATGGAGGAATACTCACAATAATTCCCCCAAAAATAAATGAAATCTCCTCCGAACAAGTCATCCTAGGAAATACTTGTCTTTATGGAGCAACAGGTGGAAAATTATTTGCATTAGGAAAATCGGGAGAAAGATTTGCGGTTAGAAATAGTGGTGCCACAGCGGTAACAGAAGGAGCAGGTGATCATTGTTGTGAATACATGACTGGTGGAAGAGTTGTTATTCTAGGTTCCACAGGAAGGAATATTGGTGCGGGTATGACTGGTGGAATAGCTTTTATAATTGATGAAAATAATGAATTAAGTAATAAAGTAAATAAAGAAATAGTAAGCATTCATCAAATAACTTCATCAAAGCAGGAAAATATCTTATTGGAAATTATTAGAGAATATCAAGCAAAAACAAATAGCTTAAAGGCTGGCAAAATAATTGAAAATTGGTCTCATTTTAAGAGTACTTTCAAATTGATTGTCCCCCCAAGTGAAGAAGAGATGCTTGGTATAAAAAAAATGTAAATGCCTTTCTTTGTAAAAACTGAAATTATAAAAAAAGAATACTTACTTAATAATGATTTAAAACGAAAAATAATTAACCAACATATTAATTGGGTAAAAAAATTAAAAAAAGAGGGAATTAATATAAAAAGTGGCTTTTTGGTAGATGAGTTAAATAGGCCAGGTGACGGCGGATTACTTATTCTTGAGATGAATAATTACAGAAATGCACTAAAAATAATTAAGAATGATCCAATGATTAAAAATGATCTAGTTGAATGGAAATTAAATGAGTGGGTAGATCCAAATAAATGAATATAACTATCTTGGATACTTTTTCATAAGTTTTTGAATCTCTTCAGCATGGTAGCTACTTCGAGTTAAAGGAGAACTAACTACTTGCATGAAGTTTAAATCTTTTTCCCCGAACGCTTTAAAGTAGTTAAATTTTGAAGGACTTACAAATCTTTTAACAGGTAAATGATTAGGGCCAGGAGATAAATATTGGCCAATAGTAACAATATCAACGAAATTACTTTTTAAATCCTTAAGCAGACTTAAGACCTCCTCGTCTTTTTCCCCTAAACCAAGCATGAAGCCTGACTTTGTATAAATTCTGGGAGAATAGTCTCTGGTTCTTTTAAGCAACTCAAGAGTTCTTTCATATTTGCCTTGAGGTCTTACTTTTTTATATAACGAAGACACAGTCTCAATATTGTGATTTAAAACGTTTGGATTTGAATCAAGAACTTTTTCAAGCGCTTTCCAGTTGCCACAAAGATCAGGTATTAGAAGCTCAATAGTAGTTTCAGGAGATTTTTCTCTTATTTGATGAACACATTGAAAAAATTGAGATGCGCCACCATCCTCAAGATCATCTCTATTAACTGATGTGATTACAACATGCTTAAGCTTCATTCTTAAAACAGCTTCGGCTAAACGATATGGTTCAGTTGGGTCTAAGTCTCTCTTAGATCTATCAAAATCAATATCGCAATATGGACATGCCCTAGTGCAACCAGGACCCATTATGAGAAAAGTTGCAGTTCCACTAGCAAAACATTCGCCGATATTTGGACAGCTTGCTTCTTGACATACGGTATTGAGATTTAAATCATTTAATAAATTTGCAGTGTTACCAATTCGCTCAACTTGTGGAGCTTTGACTCTTAACCATTCAGGTTTTGAAATTAAACTATTAGGATTATGAGTCACATTAATTCTTTTTGACCTGTAATTTTATTTTACTAAAAACAAGATGAATTAACTATTTATAATTTCAAAACAAAGCTCATTCAACAGAAGTAAATAAATGAATTCAACTAATCCTTCTGCAATTTAGAAAATCTTAATTAAATTTACTAGTGAAACAACGTTCTTGTTTCATTAACTAAAATTGAATCAGATTTCATAATATTCTTTTTAATACAGATATCAGAACGTACTAAGTTCAAAAATAAAGCAAAAAAGTAAGTAATAATTGCTTTATTTTGTATTAAAAAGTGTTTTTTTTATTATTTTTTGATACAGTAAAAAATATATGTAATAAAACATTGACTTTTAAATTTAAAAGAAAACGTATTTTATTATCGGAAAAAAGTAAAAACTCTAAAGCAATAGGTTATGCTAGAGCTACTCATAACGAATATAAATATTTAGAAGAGCAAATAAAAATTTTGAAGGACGAGGGTTGCAGTTTAGTGTTCTCTGAATTTATAAGTTTAGATGAAGAAATCAAACCTCAACTCAATAAAGCTATAAATTCCTTATCAAAAGGCGATCAATTAATAATAACTCAGCTTGATCGAGCATTTAAAAATAAAAAAGAATGTTTGATAACAATAAATAAACTTATTAATAAGGATATTCAATTGCGAACTTTGACTGGTTTTTTTGCTGCTAATGAATCTTTTAATGCAAATTCTTCAATTTTTAAAATTTTATATGAATTAGATAATTTAGAAGACAAAAGTTTAGGGGAAAGAAAAAAAGAACAGCTATTACGCAGAAAATTATCCGGAAATAATTTGGGAGGAAGGCCCAAAATAAGTCCTCTAAAAGAATCTTTAGTAATCAGATTGCGTAATGAAGGATATTCTTATCGATCAATCAGATCACAAACAGGCATTGCGTTGTCAACAATAAGAAGAGTAATTTTGGAAGGAGAACAAACATAAAATGAAGAGGAAAGAAATTGAAAATTTAATTAAAGAAAATTTTAAAGATACAGCGTTGCGTATTTATGAATTAGATAATGAAGATAGAAAAAGTTTATTAGCTGAATATAGAGAATGGATTATGAATGATTTAGATTTTGAAGAAGTAATGATGTTGCCTTATGAAGCATATACTGACAAATTAGATTCTAATTTCTTAGAAGATTCAATTTAGTCCTAAATAGTATATTTTTTATTAAATTCATATACTTCTTTTGATATTAATGATAAGAAAGAAGAATCTTTAGAATATTTTTCACCATCACAAAAAACAACTAATAAAGTGTGTAGAGATTGACTATTAGTCCACCAAGCAGAATCATGTCTAACTTCTGACATTAAGCCTGCTTTACTCCAAAGATTAATGCTTTCTGGTAAGCCTGCACCCAAAAAACCATCTATTTGATTAAGAGAATCGTTTTTAAGAACAACTTTATCTAAATTTCTTTTTAAAAAACTTCGTAAATTTAAATCATTTTTTTGATAATCAATATGAATCATAATTTCCTCCAAAACCCTTGCAGCCGAATCAGTATTCATAGCATTTCTATTTTTATTATTATGTCCATAAAATTCTTTTTCACGACCAAATGGTCCATCATCCCAGGTCTTCTGACAGCAATTTAAACCACTCAATTCCTCCCAATGTAAATCATGTAGCCAATCGTTTATTATACTTCTTTGATATTTCCAATTTTCCCATGATTCGCCCTCAATACAAGGTCCACTTGTTGTTCCAGTAAGTAAATCAATTAAGAAGCTTGTTGCATTATTACTTGAGAAAGTTAACATTTTCCTTACAGCATCAATAATTTCATCCGATAATAATAAACTTCCTTTTTTAATCCAATAATATGTAGCAAGACCATAAACCAACTTAACTATGCTGGCAGGGTAAACCATTTTTTTATTATTTATGCCAGTGCCAAAACCTTTAAATACACCTTTATTTCCGCTTTTATAATTAATCCAAGTTATGGCAATATCTTCACTTGAAAAATCTTTATTATAAGAGCATACTCTCCCTAAAATATCATTTAAGGCTAGACCCATCTCTTCACTTAAATAGTAAAAGGACATTGTATGGAAAATAATAAAAATCCTATCTCACTATTTAAACAAACTAATTTTTCAAAAACTATTTGGTGGAAATTAAAAGTTAATATTTCGGGATATCAAAATGAAACAGAAGATAAATTAGTTACTGAAATATTTAAAAATAGAATTTTTAGGCTTATTTATCCAAATATTTATCAAAACAACCATAAATTTTCAAGAATACTAGTTCAACTATATGAAGATGGTTACGTCTGTTGGATAAATTTAGATGGATTAATTATTGAGAAATACGAATTCAAAAAAAATAACAGTTTAGAGAATGAACACTTCTTTATAAAAGATAAAGTTAACTCAATTTTAAAATGGATCAAGGATCAATCTGAGTTAAATAATGAATATCTTTGGGGAGGTACATTTGGGCCCAATTTTGATTGTTCTGGATTAATTCAGACTGCTTTTTTAAAGCATCAAATTTATATACCTCGAGACTCTTTTCAAATAAAAAGTTTTTGTAAGCACCTTTTTTATTACAAAGAATCGTATGCGGCTCTACGACCTGGCGATCTTTTATTTTTTGGAAATGAAGAAAAATGTGATCATATTGGAATCTACAAAGAAGACGGATTCTATTACCATAGCTCTGGAATCGATTTTGGCAGAAATGGAATAGGATTAGATACCCTAAAAAAGTCTAATGATAAAATCTCATTGCATTATAAATCTAAACTTATTTCGGCAGGAAGAGTAGTTAGAAATTATAGATGGGACCGCACTATACGTTAATTAATCGAGATCACCTCAAAAATTTTAAATTAAAATATTACTTATTCTTTTATTTAGAAATTAACCAGCAGTCCAAATATTTTTAATGATTGGCATTATGGTATCTAAGTGTAATGTCCCAACAAGTAACCAAGCAAAAACAGCTCCTCCACATCCTCCTAACCAAAATCCACTTGTAAAATCAGCCCAACCAGCTCTTGTAAATAAGTCGTTTGGCGGATTATTAACAGTCGCATCTGGAGGTTGAACATTAGGTGCTTTACCTGGTGCATTGTATAAAACAAAAAGTGCTGTCAAAATATGAACAGCTCCAATACTAGCGAGAAGTCCAGCTGTTAGAGCAAAATCAGAATTTCTTAATGGGCCAGTCATGGTAAAAGGTCCATATAGAAGATATCCAAAAGCTGCTCCAGTTTCTAAACCTCTAAAATTAGGGGAAATACCTTCTCTATAAAAAGGTAAATTATTTATAAAGGCTTTTGTAAAATAACCACTATTTACTGGAGTAGCTAAATTACCAACACAAGGATCAGCAACTGTTTTTACTGCCCATTGTTCTGCTACGCCAATATCATTTGGTTGTACAGAAGTATCTATGTATTTCTCATCAAACTTAATAGAACTTGTTGATTCAGAGAATGATTTTTGAAAGTCGCTCATTTTTTTAATAGTTTAGTGTTTGATAATTTATTCAGTTGCTGTAATTAATCTTCCAATTAATACGATAAAAACAGCAGGCATTGCTATACCAATTAATGGAACAAAAATTGAGGGTAAAAGACTTGGTAAATCAGATGGCATAGTTCTTTAAACATCTTTAAGTACTTTAGTATTTATCAGCGAAATAATGTTAATTTTATTACTGGATGATATAAAAATTATTAACTTTTTACATGTTAAATTTTTTCGCAATTTTACTTATTATTTTTATAGGAATATTACTTCTAGTTTTTAAAAAAAGAAGCTTTAAAAAGTTAATAAATCAACCCAATTTAAATTATATTAAATTAAAGAAAAATAAAAAAAGTAATAATAAATTTCTATCTAAAAAAAATAGTTATTCATACAATCACGAAGAAAAAAAGTACTCAGTATTTTATAAAAATTCTCAAAGAAATAAAATGATTAGTCTTTTTCAGGGTGATACAGAAAATAAATTAAAGGCATTAAAAATTGCGGAAGAATTGGCTGATAAATCAACATTACCAATTTTACGAAAAGGCTTAAGAGATATTTCTCCTGAAGTCATTGAAATTTCAGCTTTATTAATAAGACAGTTCAAGTAAACAATCAATTTTGCTTAGCACTGTTTATTGATCTAATTCTGTAAATTGGACGACTTTGACTTTCATGATATGTCCTAATTAAAAGTTCGCTCAATAATCCAAAGCTAAATAATTGAACACCAGCAATACCTAATATTAATGCAAACATCAGCAAAGGACGATTTCCAATATCCTCACCCATTATTTTTAAAACTATCAAATAAGAACTTATCGCAAGGCTAAAGAAAATACTTATAATTCCAACGAAACCAAATCCATACATCGGTCTTGTTAAAAATTTAGTCATAAACCAAACAGTTAGTAAATCCATTAAAACTCTAAAAGTTCTATCAATTCCATATTTACTAGATCCGTATTGCCTGTTCCTATGATTTACTTTAATTTCTTTGATTCTTGCACCTTCAATATTTGCTAAAACGGGCAAAAACCTGTGAAGTTCCCCATATAACTTTATATCTTCTATTATTTCTTTCTTAAACGCTTTTAATGAGCAACCATAGTCATGCAACTTCAAACCTGTTACGTGAGCTATTAACTTATTCGCTATTTTTGATGGTATCTTTCTATTAATTAATTTATCTTTTCTATCAAACCTCCAACCACAAACCAAATCATAACCATTATTGATTTCTGAAATTAATAGAGGAATATCATTTGGATCATTCTGTAAATCTCCATCCAAAGTAATAACAATATCGCCCTTAGAATTATCAAAGCCAGCTGACATTGCTGCAGTTTGACCATAATTTTTGCGGAGGGAAATTACTGACAATTCTTTAATGTTGAGAGTTAGTTGCTTTAATACTTGATGAGTATTATCTTTAGAACCATCATTTACAACAATCAATTCAAAATAGAATTTATGAGAAGACATTACATTTATAACTTCATCTAATAAAAGACCAATACTCTCGCTTTCATTAAAAACAGGGACGATAATAGAAATTAATTGTTTTATATCTGACATTTATATTTAATAATAATTACACAATTTTAACTTAATTTAGAACATTAAAATTAAACAAAAAAAATCACCACAAATGTGGTGATTTAAATTATTTAAGGAAAATTTAACCAAACTTACCTGAAGTGGATGCGATAACAAATGCACCAAATGTAAGTATGTTTCCAATCGTGAAATGTGCTAATCCAACTAATCTAGCTTGAACAATTGAAAGTGCAACTGGCTTATCTCTCCAGCCAACAAGGTTAGCAATTGGAGTACGCTGATGTGCCCAAACTAATGTTTCAATTAACTCTTGCCAGTAACCACGCCATGATATTAGGAACATGAAACCAGTAGCCCAAACTAAGTGACCGAATAGGAACATCCAAGCCCAAGGAGATAGAGAATTTACTCCAAATGGATTATATCCATTAATAAGTTGAGCAGAGTTTAACCAGAGATAATCTCTGAACCAACCCATTAGATAAGTTCCTGATTCGTTAAATTGTGCTACGTTACCCTGCCAAATTGCTAGGTGTTTCCAATGCCAGTAGAAAGTTACCCATGCTAGTAAATTTAATGCCCAGAACATAGCTAAGTACATAGCGTCCCAAGATGAACTATCACAAGTACCTCCACGTCCAGGTCCATCGCAAGGGAATGCATAACCTAAATCTTTCTTATCAGGAATTAATTTTGTTCCTCTAGCATCAAGTGCACCTTTGATAAGGATTAATGCAGTTGTATGAAGACCTAAAGCGATAGCGTGGTGAACTAAGAAATCTGCTGGCCCGATAGGTAAGAAAGCACTTAATGCATCTTGTCTATTGATAAGATCCATCCAGTAATGATTACCTGGTAATGAATTAGCTGCGAGAGTTGCTGAACTTGTAGGATCAGATAATAAAGCGTTAAAACCGTACATCATCTTACCTTGAGCAGCTTGAACGAATTGAGCAAATACTGGCTCGATTAGAATTTGCTTTTCAGGATTACCAAAAGCCACAACAACATCGTTATGAACGTAAATTCCTAGAGTATGGAATCCAAGCAACATTGTTACCCAACTAAGGTGACTTATCAAAGCTTCCTTCGTTCCAAGCACTCTTGCTAATACATTATCTTTATTTAATTCTGGATCGTAATCTCTAACAAAGAAAATAGCACCGTGTGCGAAAGCACCAACCATCAAGAACATTGCTATGTACTGATGATGACTATATAAAGCAGATTGTGTAGTGTAGTCTCTTGCAATGAAAGCATAAGAAGGAAGTGCACCCATATGTTGCGCCACTAGAGAAGTTGCTACACCAAGTGATGCTAATGCTAATCCAAGTTGGAAATGTAAGGAGTTATTTACGGTTTCATATATTCCATCGTGGTTAATCCCAAAACTACCTTTATGAGGATCATTAGGGTGTCTTGTATTATGAGCTTCTGTAATTTCTTTGAGGCTATGTCCAATACCAAAAGTATTTCTATACATGTGACCAGCAATTACAAAAACTGTTCCAATCGCAATATGGTGATGCGCAATATCGGTAAGCCATAATGCCTCACTTTGAGGATGAAGACCACCTAAGAAAGTAAATATTGCTGTTCCAGCTCCTTCAGCTGTTCCAAATACTTGATCTAAAGAATCAGGATTTTGAGCATAAGCTCCCCAATTTAGAGTAAAGAAAGGAGCTAAACCTGCAGGGTGTGGAAGCACTGTTAACCAGTTATCCCAACCTACATGCTGTCCTCTTGATTCAGGTATAGCAACATGAACCAAATGACCTGTCCAAGCGATACTACTAAAACCAAATAAGACAGCTAAATGATGATTTAATCTTGACTCAGCATTTTTAAACCAAGCTAGAGAGGGTCTGAATTTTGGCTGTAAGTGTAACCAACCTGCAAACAGAGTCCAACAAGCCAAAATACTCATGAATATTGAAGCTTGGAAGAGTTGCTCATTAGTTCTCATTCCAATTGTATACCACCAATGGTAGAGACCTGAGTAAGCTATGTTTACTGGACCACTAGCTCCTGCTTGTGTCATTGCTTCTGTGATTCCAGATCCAAAATGAGGATCCCAAATAGCATGAGCAATAGGACGAACGTGAGTTGGATCAAGTACAAATTGCTCGAAGTTGCCTTGCCAAGCAATATGAAATAAGTTACCAGCTACCCAGAGGGCGATAATCGCGAGATGACCAAAATGTGTAGAGAAAAGCTTCTGATAAAGCTTTTCTTCGGTCATACCATCATGACTTTCAAAGTCGTGAGCGGTAGCTATTCCGTACCATATTCGTCGGGTTGTAGGGTCCTGAGCTAGACCCTGGTTAAATGATGGAAATTTTGTTGCCATTGAATTAAAGAGGTGAAGTTCAGGTAATTAGCCCAGCCCGAAAAGGCGAGCATGGAAGAAGGCCCATGTGGTAGCAATACCGCCGACAAGGAAGTGTGTTACACCTACTGCTCTACCCTGGGTGATAGATAAAGCTCTTGGTTGGATGGTTGGAGCAACTTTAAGTTTGTTATGTGCCCAAACAATTGATTCGAATAATTCTTGCCAATATCCCCTTCCACTAAAGAGGAACATTAAACTAAATGCCCATATGAAGTGAGCTCCTAAGAACATCAAACCGTACATGCTTATTGATTGACCATAACTTGTTAATACTTGAGAAGCTTGCGCCCAAAGGAAATCTCTTAACCAACCATTAATAGTAATGGAGCTTTGTGCGAAGTTACCACCAGTAAGTCCCCAAACATCACTCTGCATTTTCCAAGAGAAGTGGAAAATTACTATTGATAAACAGTTATACATCCAGAAAAGGGCTAAGAAAACGTGGTCCCATGAAGAAACTTGACATGTACCACCTCTTCCAGGTCCATCACAAGGGAATCTAAATCCTAAAGAAGCTTTATCAGGGATCAACCTTGAACTTCTTGCATAAAGTACTCCTTTGAGAAGTATCAAAACAGTTACGTGAATTTGGAAAGCATGAATATGATGAATCATTAAATCAGCTGTCCCTAATGGAATTGGAGCTATAGCAACCTTTCCACCCACTTCTACTAAACTTCCATTAAAAACTTCACTTAAAGCTTTGTGAGGTAAAGCTTCTGCAGTACCTGCTAAAAGAGAAGTACCAACAGCAGATGCTTGAATACTCTGTACCCATTGAGCAAAAATTGGCTGAAGTTGGATTGCAGAATCACTAAACATATCTTGAGGTCTACCCAAAGCCCTCATAGTGTCGTTGTGAATATAGAGTCCAAAGCTATGGAATCCTAACCACATACATACCCAGTTCAAGTGGCTGATTAAAGCATCTCTTGCTTTAAGGATTCTGTCTAATACGTTATCAATATGTTTTGCTGGATCATAATCTCTAACCATTGCAATTCCAGCATGGGCTCCTGCACCTACTATGAATAATCCACCTATCCACATGTGATGAGTAAATAATCCAAGAACTGTCATGTAGTCAGTAGCTATATATGGATATGGAGGCATCGCATACATATGATGAGATACAAGTATACTTATTGATCCAAGCATTGCTAGATTTACTGCAAGCTGGGCATGTCTACTTTCTGCCATGAACTCAAAAAGACCTTGATGACCTTTAGGAGCAGGAAATAATATTGGGTCTCCTTGCTGTGAATCTAATATTTCTTTCATACTATGACCAATACCGTAATTGGTCCTATACATATGACCACCAATGATTGCTATTACACCAAAAGCTAAGTGATGATGTGAAACATCAGTCATCCATAAACTTCCTGTAACAGGGTTAAGTCCACCTTTGAAAGTAAGGAAATCTGAGAAAGCTAACCAGTTTAAACTAAAGAAATTACCTGTACCACTTGCTAATCCAGGAAATATCTGACCGATAATTTGTGGATCACAGAGTTGATGCGGCATAGGCATATCTGCAATAGTTGCTATTTCTTTACCATTGATTACTAAAGGAGAGCCTGCATCAATTGCATCTAAGAGTGCTGCAGTAGGAGCTCCGATATGAATACAATGTCCAGCCCATGCTAGAGATCCTAGTCCTACTAAACCAGCTATATGGTGGTTAAGCATAGACTCAATATCTTGGAACCACTCCATTTTTGGAGCTGCTTTGTGATAATGAAAAATTCCGGCATGAAGCATAAGTGCAGCCATTACTACAGCACCTATAGCTAATGCCATCAGTTCACTTTCATTAGTAATTCCCCATGCTCTCCACATGTGGAATATTCCTGAACTGATTTGAATACCGTTGTAGTTAGCCCCAAGATCAGCATTAAGCATTTCTTGACCAACAATTGCCCATACTTGCTGAGCTCCGGGTTTTACATGAGTTGGATCAGCTAACCAACCTGAATAATTAGAAAATCTTGCTCCATGGAAAAATGCAGCACTCATCCATATAAAAATGACTGCAAGATGTCCAAAATGAGCTGAAAAGATTTTTCTTGTTGCTTCTTCAGCATCGCCTGTATGCACATCAAAATCATGTGCGTCAGCATGCAAATTCCAGATCCAAGTTGTAGTTTTTGGACCTTTAGATAATTTACTTGACCAGAAACCTGGCTTATCTAATTTGGCAAAATCAATAGGTCTCGGATCGGCCTTGACAGGATCCTCCAAAACTTTTTTGTTTTTTTCTCCACTTTCTGGTGGGCTGATGGTCATCTAGCACCTCGAAAATAATTGACATTAAAGCCGATTGATCAGATCTTGAACCTATTTTTAATAATAATGTTCAAGAAAACGAATCCCTCGGAACTTTAGATATTCGTTTCAAAAATAATAAGGCAAAGATTCTTTCGTTATGCATTAACGTAACAAATGTTCTAATGATTGTTACTATATGAATATTTTGTTAAATTCTAGTCTAAGACTAAATTATGAGTATTTTTACTCAGATTTTATTTAAATTTCTTAAATTTTTTTTTATATTTCAAAGAAAATTTTTTAAATCAAGCGACAGGATATAATTTCAAAGTAACTATCGATAGTTTCTAATTTGAAAGGAATTGCAATAGGTCTATCAAATAATTCAAAAGAAATTTTAAAAAGGCTTAAAAAAACCAAATTTGTCAACGATATATATATTGCAAGTTCTTCAAAAGATGATGGAAAGGAAAATGAACTTATTCAAGTACAAAAGCCTAGAGAAATCCTAATTAAAAAGTGGCCGGAGATAGATTTAATAATTTTTATAGGGTCAATTGCTGCATCAATACGCATAATAAATTCTTTTTTAACCTCTAAAGATCAAGATCCAGGTGTAATCGTTATAGATAACAAATGCTCCAAGATAGTTCCCTTAATTGGCTTACATCAGTCAAATACACAAAATATTGCATATCAAATTGCTAATTTATTAGGTGGCGAAATAATAGAAACTAATAATTCAAATGATCAAAGCATCTTAAATCTTGATGCATTTGGAAATCAATGGGGTTGGAAAAGATCAGGCAATATAAAGGATTGGTCAAAAATAGTAATTAAACAATCTAAGAACGACGAAATATTTTGCAAACAATTATCTGGTAATAGATTGTGGAAAACTTCAGAATCAGCTAAGAATATCAATCAAATTTATGAAAAAGAAAATGAAAAACCAGCTGCAACATTTCATGTAAGCATCTTCAAAAATCAAAAAACTACTTGGCATCCGCCCGTATTATGGATTGGATTGGGTTGTGAGAGAAATACCAGCAAAAATTTAATAGCTAATTCTTTAAAAACTTTTTTTGAGTCAAGTAATCTATCACTTCACTCAATAGCAGGATTTGCAACTATTGATATTAAAAAAGATGAAAAAGGAATTTTAGAACTTGCTGAAGACAAAAACTTGCCTATTAAGTTTTTTACCAGAGAAGATCTTTCAAATATAATTGTTCCAAATCCATCAAATATCGTCCAAAAGGAAATTGGCACGCCTTCCGTAGCAGAAGCCTCTTGCTTACTAGCAGCTGGAGATTCATCAAAATTACTAAAAGAAAAAAGAATTTTTAAAAATCAATCTGGGGCAGTAACTATCGCCATAGCAGAATCTCAAAATCAATATAATCCAACCCATGGCGAAATCCATATTATTGGAAGTGGTCCTGGTGATATCTCCTTCCTAACCAATAATGCAAGAAAAGCACTTTCAAGATGTACTGTTTGGATCGGATACAAAATGTATTTAGATTTAATTAAACCCTTAAAAAGAAGTGACCAAATTTTAATTGAAAGTAAACTTACTGAAGAAAAAGAGAGATGCAGTAAAGCAATTAAACTAGCTGAGGAAGGAATAAAAGTGGCTTTAATTTCTTCAGGTGAATCTGGATTTTATGGCATGGCAGGTTTACTTTTAGAATTACTTCAAAAAATCAAAAAAGAATATAGACCGTACTTTGAAGTACATCCAGGTATAAGTAGTGTTCAATTAGCGGCTGCGATTAGTGGAGCACCACTAATGAATGACTTTTGTTCAGTAAGCTTAAGCGATAAATTAACTCCATGGTCTTTAATAGAAAAAAGAATTGAAGGAGCTCTTATGGGTGACTTTGTAATAGCTTTATTTAATCCTCAATCCATTGAAAGAAATTGGCAGCTAAAAAGTGTAATAGATATATGTTTACAATCTAGGCCTGGGGATACTCCAGTTTTAATAGCTAGACAAGTAGGGAGAGAAAATCAATCCAAAAAATTTTTCACCTTAAACACCATTCCTTTTAAAGAGATTGATATGTTGTCAATCATTATTATTGGCAATTCTCAAACAACCTTAGTTGACGAAATATTTCTTACTCCCAGAGGATATTTACAAAATTAAGTTTAGATAATCCATAATCTTTTAATATAAAGTGTTTTTCTTTGCTTTTTCTTTAAGAGAATACTAATCTTTTATAATAATGAAGTAAGTAATTTAATTGAAAAATATTGGTTTAATTTTATTTGACATTGATGGAGTAATCCGCAGCGTAGAAAATAGTTACAGACTTTCATTAAAAAAAACAGTTTACAAATTTTCCGGATGGGAACCAAGTTATATAGATATTGATAATGCAAAAAATGAAGGGATCTGGAATAATGACTGGGATTTAAGTTTAGAACTTATAAAAAGATATATAAAAAAAGAGAACTTAAACCTTAAAATTCCCCCAAGAAAGGAAATAGTAAAATGTTTTGAAGAGTTTTACTTTGGTGGAGATCCAAATAAGGATAGTAAATATTGGTCTGGGTACATAACAAATGAGGAATTATTAGTTGATAAAAAGTTTTTTGATTTAATTCAAGGTAATGGAATAATCTGGGGTTTTGTTAGTGGTGCAGAGTCTGCTTCTGCGAAATTTGTTTTAGAAAAAAGACTTGGACTAAAATCACCACCTTTAATATCTATGGGAGATGCCCCTGACAAACCTGATCCTAAAGGTTTTATTAACTTATCAAAAAAGCTTATTGGAGATAAACTTGGCGAATCAAATGTTCCCATTGCATATGTAGGAGATACTATTGCAGATATAAATACAGTTATAAATGCTAGAAAGGAAATACCATCTCAGAAATTCATAAGTATAGGAATAGCGCCGCCTCATTTACATTTAAATTCTCGATTAAAAGAACGTACTTCTTACGAAACAAATCTTAGAAATGCAGGCGCTGACTTTATTCTAAATTCTATTTATGACCTTAAAGATATTAATCTTGACCTTTTTTAAAACAAATATTAATAAAAAAAATTTCTAAATAAATAACGGAGAGGGAGGGATTCGAACCCTCGACAAAAGTTACCTCCTGTAACTCCTTAGCAGGGAGCCGCTTTCAACCACTCAGCCACCTCTCCAGTTCTTATACATTATCAATTTTTATGCAAACATTCAAAATTTTTTATTTAATCGAAATGTCTAATCTACTTGAACTTTCGGTAATCTATTTTTAAAAGAACAAAGAATTTCCCAAGGGATAGTATTAGATTTTCTTGCCCATTCAAGAGGAGAAATTGTTTTATCTCCATTAGATCCAAGTAATAACATGGTACTACCAACTTTAATTTCATTGGAATCTGTTATGTCCACCATCATTTGGTCCATAGTTATGGAACCAACTTGAGGATAAAATTTATTATTATGAATAACGTTAATCTTGCCTGAAAGATTTCTTGGTACACCATCTGCATAACCAATACTTAATACAGCTAACTTAGTTTTTCTGTGGCTCACAAATTTGCCTCCATAACTTACACTCACACCTTTATCAATAGTTCTTATAAAAGCTACTTTGGCCTTCAAAGATAAAGCTGGTTTAAGTAATAAATTTTTATCTATTTTGGCTAGAGGACTATATCCGTACATAGAAAGTCCAACACGCACCATGTGAAAATGAAAATCTTTGTTAAGAAGCATTCCAGCAGAATTAGCCAAATGAATCTTAATTTGATTATTTCGATCAAGATTTATTTGCTTCAATAATTGATTAAACTTCAGTCTTTGTAATTGTGTAATACTTTGAGAATCCAATGAGTTATCTTCATCTGCAGAAGATAAATGACTATATATTCCTTCTATTGAAATGTTCTCAAAAGATTTTATTTTTTCGAATTGCTGTACAAATTTATTAGATTCAAACCCTAATCTTGACATTCCAGTATCAACCTTAAGATGTAAAGAAAATTTCAATCCAAAGTGCTTCCCGATATTATTACAAATTAAACACTCTCTTATACTACTGATAGTTGGCATAAGATCATTTTTAAAGGATATTATTAAATCTCTTTTTGTATATAGATTTCCGAGAATAAGAATTGGTTTTTTAATTCCAAAAGAACGTAGCTTAATCCCTTCTTTTAAAGTAGCAACACCTAATTCTGAAGCTCCGCCCTTGATAGCATATTCTGATACTAATTTTGCATCATGTCCATATCCATCAGCTTTGACAACCGCCATAAATTGACAATTATTATTTAGTTTTGTTCTTAATTGCCTTACATTTGCCTCTAATGCTTTACCTTTAACTTCTATCCATGCCCTTTGTTTTGGATCTAGATCTTGTTCAAAAATTGGATATTTATCAAAATTAAATCCCTGATTAGATTGCCGAATTTGCATTAACTTTGCACAATTACATGCGCTTATTGAAATATACAGTTAGCATGACATGTAAATTGTATTTTGGCATGAGCCAGACTCTAGTTTTAAATGCATCTTATGAACCTTTGAATATCACTTCTTGGCGAAGAGCTGTCATTTTGATGATCAAAGGTAAAGCAGAAAGCTTAGAGGAAGATAAAACATATTCAATACATTGCGGCAGAAAATTGCCGACAGTTATAAGACTTCGTTACTACGTAAAGGTACCTTTTAGAGAGGTTTCTTTAACAAGAAAAAATATTCTCCTAAGAGATAATAATACTTGCCAGTACTGTAACTATAGGGGTAGCGACCTATCAATAGATCATGTTTTACCGAGAAGTAGAGGTGGATCAGATAACTGGGAAAATGTTACTACAGCATGCCTCAGATGTAATGTACAAAAAGGTAACCGAACCCCAAGCGAGGCAAATATGCCTTTAAAACGCAAGCCTTATCGTCCACTTAGTAATCTTAATTTTGAGGCCACAAGACAAATTGACTCTGGCAGACATAAAGAATGGAGTAAATACGTAATAGGAATTGCAATCTAATAAAAATAAAATCTTAATTTGCTCCGTTATTAAAATCTTCCATCATTCTTTTTTGTTCTTGTGCTATGCATGCATCAATCACTTCATCCAATTGACCAGCAAGAATTGGTTCTAATGAAAAATTGGAACCTAATCTATGATCAGTTGTCCTGTTATCTTTAAAATTATAAGTTCTAATTTTTTCACTCCTGTCACCTGTTCCAACCTGGGAAAGCCTTTGAGATCTTTCTTTTGCATTAGCTTCTTTTAATTGAATTTCATATAATTTAGCTCTTAAAATTTCCATCGCTCGTTCGCGATTTTGCAATTGTGATCTCTCTTGAGTACAAAAAACTCTTATTCCTGTAGGCTTATGGAGAAGATCAATAGCTGTCTCTACCTTATTAACATTTTGTCCCCCTGCACCTCCAGATCTTGCTGTGCCAACCTCTAGATCAGTTGGATCAATCTTAACTTCAACAGGATCAGCCTCAGGCATGACGGCCACTGTAGCAGTAGAGGTGTGAACTCTACCTTGCGATTCAGTAGCTGGAACCCTTTGGACTCTATGCACACCAGCCTCAAATTTAAGTTGACTATATACAGAATCTCCCTTAACTGATATAACTAACTCCTTGAATCCTCCCATATCGGACTCGGAAGCACTTACAGGTTTTACAGACCATCCAATTTTTTGTCCATATCTTTCATACATTCTTGCTAAATCACCCGCCCAAATACAAGCCTCGTTACCTCCTGCACCGGCTCTGATTTCCAACATTACACTTCTTTCATCTCTTGGATCTTTTGGTAATAAGGCGATTGTGGTTTTTTGAATCAGTTCATTCTTGCATTCCTCTAGAGTAATTAACTCCTCATTAATCAAAGATTCCATTTCTTTATCATTTCTATTCTCTCTAAGTAGATTTTTTGAATCTTCGATTTCTTTATCAGTATCAAGCAACTTATTAAAATCAACCACTAGAGGTTCCAATTTTGACCTTTCTCTTGCTATTGATTCTAATTTTTTTGGATCATTAGCTATATCAGGATCTGCAAGCTGCACTTCCAAATTTTCAAAACTTTCTGAAGCAGTTTTCAACCTTGCAATTAATGTTGAGTATTCCAATTGAAATTATGCTTAATTTTTGAAAATTCTATTTTTTAGAATCTTTTTCTTCTTTTGATGTGGCCGAATTAGCTGAACCCATTCCATATTTCTTCATAAATCTATCAACCCTTCCTTCTGTATCAAGAATCTTTTGAGTTCCAGTGAAGAAAGGATGATTACCACTCCATACATCAACATGTAATTCAGGCTGCGTGGAGCCAGTAGTCATTACAACTTCTCCATTACAAATAACTTTCGCATCTGGATACCATTTTGGGTGTATTTCTGATTTTGGCATGATTTAAATTCCTTTAACGTTTAGAGAATTGAGGAGCTTTTCTTGCTTTTTTAAGACCATATTTTCTTCGTTCCTTCGCTCTAGGATCTCTACTAAGATGACCTTCAGTTTTTAGCGGTTTCCTATTGTCAGGAGATAATTCACAAAGTGCTCTTGCTGCTCCTTGCTTGATAGCATCTGCTTGACCTGTCAATCCACCACCAAATACATTTACAAGAATATCATAAGAATTCTCAAGGCCTAGAGTTTGCAAAGGTGCTTTTATTGAATTTAAGTGCAGAGGGTTATAGTTTAAATAATCATCTCCAGAACGACCATTAATTTTTATTAGTCCATTTCCAGGAATCAAGCGAACTCTAGCTACTGAAGTTTTTCTTCTTCCAGTTCCCCAATAAACAGCTTTGTTTTTTATTTGACTATTCATTTTGATAAATTAACTATTTAATAATACAGGATTCTGAGCAGCATGAGGATGATCAGCACCTTTATAAACTTTTAGTTTTTTAAATTGCTGTCTTCCTAAAGAGTTATGTGGCAGCATACCCTTAACAGCTTGCTCGATGATTCTTTCAGGAATTCTTTCTTGTAAAGACTCAAATTTTTCAATTTTCATTCCTCCTGGTCTTCCAGAATGTCTCCTATACAACTTTTGTGATGCTTTTTTACCTGTTACCTCAATTTTTTCGGCATTTACTACAATGACAAAATCTCCAGTATCTAGATGAGGTGTAAATGTTGGTTTATTTTTACCTCTCAGTACAGTTGCAATTTCTGTAGCAAGTCTCCCAAGTGTCTTATCTTTTGCATCAACTAAAAACCAATTTCTTTCAATGGTTTCTAAAGATGGAGTAATTGTTTTATTCATTGACCAAATTTATGCAAATAAATTTAAAGTTAGTCCTAAATTCTACCTTATTGGAGGAATATTAAACAACAGTTTTAAATCATTACAAAAAAATTAGCTTAAATAAAACTAAGAAAAACCCTTAATTAAAAATACAGGGAAAAAATCATTGTTATTAATCTTTTTAAAAACATTTTTTTCATAAACAGCATTTACAAAACATAACCCTTTAGCTGGAGCAGATTCTTTAACATCATTTTTCTTTTTTTGTACCCATCTATCTGTAAAAATTTCTGGCGATATTTTTTTTTCTCCAACTAAAACTAGTTGACCAATAATTAAACGCACCATTCCATATAAAAAACCAGTAGCTTTAATATCAACTAAAATCAAATCTTCTACTCTTTTAATATCAATATTTTTTATATTTGTAATAGAGTTTGATCTATTACTACCACTTTTCTGAAAAGCAAAAAAATCATGTTCACCTTCCATTGTCTTAGATGCATTTAACATTAAAACTTCATCTAATACTTTTTGATATCTATGCCATGACCAATTATTGATGAACAAATTAGGGAATTTACTATTATTAATTACATATCGATAATGTCTATACATTGCTGAATAGCATGCATGCCAACTATCTTTAACCTCAACTGATTCCAAGATCCTAATTGTTGAGGGTAAAGTACTATTTAAGAGATCAGAATAACTATTTCCTGGAACAACACAATCAACATCAAAGTGTACTACTTGACCTGATGCATGAACTCCAGCGTCAGTCCTTCCTGCTGCAAAAGTCTTTACTTTGTGATTTGTAATCTTTAAGAGAGCTCTGTCTAAAATTTCTTGAACAGTAGTTGCATTTTTTTGTTTTTGCCAACCTGAATAATGAGATCCATCATATTGGACTAATAAAGCTACCCTTTTCAAAAGTTATTTTTTGTAAAAACCCCTTTATTATCTAACTTAAACAAGCTCGATTATGGCCATCTGAGCGTTATCACCTTTTCTAGATACAGTTCTGACTATGCGTGTATAACCACCATTTCTATCCCCATATCTTTCCTTTGCTTTTTCAAATAATGAATGAACTAATTTTTTATCATAAATATATCCAATAGCCCTTCTCCTGGAAGCCAAGCTGCCATCTTTGGCGAGTGAAATCATTTTTTCAGCTTCATTTCTTAAAGCTTTTGCCCTAGCTTTTGTTGTCGTTACCCTACCTTCCCTAATTAATTGTGTAGTTAAACCTCTAAGAAGTGCTTTCCTCTGGTCAGCAGGTTTACTTAATAATGGAATTCTAAGTTGGTGTCTCATAATCTTAAAAATTGTTAAACAGATGTTCTGCTTTGTGGGATAGAAATGCCTATTCGCTCGAGAGCTTCAATAACCTCATCTGCAGATTTAGAGCCAAAGTTCTTAATTTCAAGAAGATCTTCATAGCTGAAGCCCATTAAATCCGAAACTGAGTTAACTTGCGCCCTTTTCAAACAATTATATGCTCTAACGGACAAGTTTAGTTCCTCGAGAGGAATTTGAGCTTCCGGAGATGGTTCAGGTTCCTCAGGAATTTCCTCAACCATTGTGACAGTAGCGAGAGGCTGAAAGAGCTCTATTAATTGATTTGCAGCTTCAGCAATAGCATCATCAGGACTTGTTGAGCCATCTGTTACGACTTCCATTTTTAATCGTTCTCTTCCCGTTCCGCCTTCTGCTACAGCAGTTTCATCAATCGTAAAATTAACTCTTTTCACTGGCATAAATACAGCATCTATTTGAAGTAAATCAATAGCAGTTGTCTCTTCACTCTTACGGTCTACAGGTCTATATCCAACACCTCTTTCAACATGAATTTCCAACTCTAAGTTATGACCCTCCTGAATAGTCGCGATCGGCTTTTCGCCGTCAACAATTTCAACTTGAGAGGAGAATTGGATATCATTTGCCTTCACCTCCATTGGACCACTCGCTACTAACCTGCCGATTTCGAGCTCTGGATTAGAACTATTTATTGATAACTGCTTGCAATTAAGAAGGATATCTAAAACGTCTTCTCTGACTCCAGGGATAGTGGCATATTCATGATTAATTCCTGCAATTCTTACTGCAGTCACTGCACTCCCTTCAAGTCCTCCCATGAGGACTCTTCTAAGGGAATTACCCAAAGTTGTAGCTTGTCCCCTTTCTAGAGGGCCAATTAAAAAAGTTCCTGTTTGGGAGCGATCATCTGCTATTTGATGGTCGATTCTGTCAATCTGGTATTGCAACACGGAAAATAATGAGGTTAAGAGTTTTTTTTGGGGGGTTGAGAATGGTTAAGAACTAAACGCGTCTTCGTTTAGGTCTTCTACATCCATTATGAGGCAATGGAGTTACATCTCTTATTAGAGTTATTTCTAATCCGGCCACTTGTAAAGCTCTTATGGCCGTTTCCCTACCTGCGCCAGGCCCTCTAACTAATACTTCTATTTGTCTCATCCCTTGATCAAGTGCTCTTCTAGCTGCAGCTTCAGCAGCTGTTTGAGCAGCAAATGGTGTACCTTTCCGAGCGCCTTTAAATCCACTTGCGCCTGCAGAAGACCAAGAAATTACATGGCCAGAGGTGTCAGTAATTGAGACGATAGTATTATTAAATGTGCTTTGGATATGTACCACCCCATTCGGTACATTACGTTTAGATTTCTTTGAACCTGTTTTTTTTACTGTAGCTGGCATGATGTTTTAATTTAATACTTCAGTTTGTGGATAGTTTAGTTAATTATTTTTTTCTTCCAGCAACTGTTTTCCTAGAACCCCGTCTTGTTCTTGCATTGGTTCTAGTTCTTTGACCTCTTACTGGAAGACTCATTCTATGTCTTCTACCTCTTACACACCCTATATCTTGTAGACGTTTTAAAGCCATTCCCTCTTTTCTTCTCAAATCCCCTTCTAAAGTGAATTCTTCTGTGGCACCTCTAAGTTTTTGCACATCAGAATCTGAAAGGTCTTTGACGCGAGTATCTGGGTTTACACCCGTATTAGCAAGAATTAGCTTTGATCTCGTTAAACCAATTCCATAAACGTATGTTAGTGCAATTTCAACTCGCTTTTCGCGAGGTATGTCAATTCCTGCAATCCTGGCCACGTGTTTTGAATAAGTAAAAGTTTGAATTAAAGGGTTGAAATTTAACCCTGACGCTGTTTATTGCGAGGTCTTTTCTTGTTAATAACATAGATTTTACCTCTTCTCCTCACG
Source organism: Prochlorococcus marinus XMU1412 (assembly GCF_017696315.1). Lineage (NCBI taxonomy): Bacteria > Bacillati > Cyanobacteriota > Cyanophyceae > Synechococcales > Prochlorococcaceae > Prochlorococcus > Prochlorococcus marinus. The sequence goes on from NZ_JAAORJ010000004.1 coordinate 461,475, forward strand.
ATCTGATCGTCAGGACTAATTTTTTTGACTGAAGATCTGACCTTCATAAGGGATTAACAAATAAAACGTTAATACTATATTCTACATCATGATCAAGCCATTTTTTGTTTGATATCGGAGGAAATGGTTTTTAAATCTCTATCAGCGTCAATATATTCTAACAATGAAAGATCTTTAAAATATTGAATCAATGGTTCTGTAGTTTTTTTATAAATGGCAACTCTTGTTCTAATTGTCTCTTCTGTATCATCTTTTCTCCCTCTTAAAAGCAATCGCTTAATTAGCACTTCTTCTGGAATATCTAAATAAAAAACCACTTCCAAAGGTTGATCTATTTCATTTAAGACTTCATTCAATGAATTTGCTTGAGATAAATTTCTTGGGTAACCATCTAGAATCCAACCTTTATTATCCTTGACTAAGTTATGTCTTACTATCTTTAATACGAGTTCATCACTAACAAGTTCCCCTCGATTCATAATATCTTTTACTTGAATACCAAGTGTAGTATTCATTTCGATTTCTTTTCTTAATAATTCACCAGTAGAAAGGTGTAAGTAAGAATTAGTTTGACTTAGCAATTCCGCTTGAGTCCCTTTCCCTGCTCCAGGAGCTCCTAAGAATAGTAAATGTTTCTTCATTAATTGTTAATTAGTCCCTCATACCTTTGTGAAATAACATAAGTTTGAATTTGCTTAGCAGTATCTATAGCAACACCCACTAGAATAAGTAATGAAGTCGCTCCTAAACCTTGAAAGGTCTGAACATTTGTAGCTCTTTCAACTGCAGCTGGGATTATAGCTACTGAACCCAGAAATAATCCTCCCAATAAAGTTAACCTATTTTGTATACCTGATAGATAGTTTGCTGTATTAGTTCCTGGTCTAACTCCTGGTATCGCTACTCCTCCTTTCTTTAAATTTGAAGCTACATCAACTGGATTAATAGTAAGAGATGCATAAAAATAGGAGAACCCCAAAATCAAGGAGAAGAAAGTAAGAGCATATGGCCATGGATTAGAAGATCCGGGATTTAAACTACTAGCTAACTTAATTAAGACTGGATTACCCGTAACATTTGCAATAGTTATAGGTAAAAAGATTAAAGCAGATGCAAATATTATAGGCATGACTCCACCTGCATTTAATTTCAAAGGTAAATAACTTTGCCTCGTAGGAAGTAGTGTTGAACTTCCTATCTGCCTTTTTGCACTAACAATAGGAATGCGTCTTGCTCCCTCTTGGACAAAAATAATCCCAACAATTGTCAGTAAAAATACTCCAAGTAAAACTGCTATACCCAAAACATCTCCTCTATCGCCAGTTTGAGCTTTTTCAATGGTTGAACTTAGAGCCTTAGGCAAAGTCGAAACAATATTCAAAAAAATTACCAGTGAAGCTCCTTGACCTATCCCTTTCTCTGTAATAATTTCACTAAACCACATTACTAACATTGAGCCAGTCACTAAGGCAATAGAGGTTTGCAAGACAAATGTAGTTTCACTTATCCCTTGAATAGCATATTGTCTGAGAATTAAGGAAAAAATTATGCTTTGCAAAAACCCCCATCCTAATGAAACATATCTAGTTATTTGAGCAATTTTTCTTCTTCCCGCTTCTCCTTCATTTTTTTGTAAATCTTCAAGCACCGGCAATGAAGCTGTGAGAAGCTGAATAATAATTGATGCGTTAATAAAAGGAAGTATGCCTAATGCAAATATCCCTAAGGTTGAAATTCCTCCTCCAGTAAAAATGTCTAAAAATCCTATAAGTTGACCCCCTTGATCTATAAAACTTTTAAAAGCAACCCTATCAATACCAGGCATCGGGATATAAATACCAAGTCTTACTAAAAGGAGAAGACCTAAAGTTGTTAAAACTCTACTCCTTAGCTCTTTATTTAAAAATAATTGGGAAAGTATTTCAGAAGCGCTAGGATTTCTACTTTTGTTGACAAACATTTTTAAGCTTACCTAAATTTTAAGTAAATTTATTTATTATTTATAAGCTCGCAGGATCCGCCTGCGTCCTCAATTTTTTGTTTTGCAATTTTTGTAAATGCATGAGCTTGGACTTTTAACTTTACATTAAGTTTTCCGTTGCCAAGGATTTTTAGAGGAAATTTGGGCTTGAATATCAATCCTTTCTTAACTAATGAGTCTAGGTTCACAGTATCGTTATCTTTGAAATCATTTAGTTTTTCTAAATTAATTATAGAAAAGTTCTTTTGATTAATTATTTCAAAGTGCTTTAATTTTGGAACTCTTCTATATAGGGGCATTTGACCACCTTCGAAACCTGGACGTGTGGGTCTTCCGGAACGTGACTTTTGCCCTCTCATTCCAAAACCACATGAAGCACCCTGACCGGCTGCGATACCTCTACCCTTTCTTAATTTCTTCTTTCTCGAGCCAGAATTTGATTTAAGTGAATTTAATGTTGAAGTCATAATTTTCAAGAATAAAGCTGTTCAAGTGAAATGCCTCTCTCCCTTGAGGCAGATTTGTGTGTTCTTAATTGAGAAAGAGCCACCATAGCAGCTCTAGCATTATTCAAAGGTGTTTTACTACCCAATCTTTTTGCTAAAACATTTTTTATGCCGGCTAATTCTAAAACTGTTCTTATTGAACCACCAGCAATTACACCTGTACCTGGGGCAGCTGGTCTAATTAGTACATTAGCAGCACCATCTTGACCTATAGATAAAGTCGGTATTGAATTATTTGGAGTTAAGGGAACCCTAACAAGATTCTTTTTACCATCTGAAACTCCTTTTCTCACCGCTCCAATAACATCCCCTGCCTTACCAACTCCTACTCCAACTTGGCCTTTTTCATTACCAACTACAACAATTGCTCTAAAACTCATTTTCTTTCCACCTTTAACAGTCTTAGAAACGCGTCGAATTTGAACAACTCTTTCTTGCCAATCAGAATCTCTCTCTAGATTTTTTGAATCACCTCTTCTATTTCTTTTTCGATCATTACGATTATTCTTTTTTTGTTCTACGGGCATAGCTGCAGGAACATTATCGTTCTTGGATTGAATTTCTTGTTTTGTTGGAGTGTCAGTCATAGTAAAAAATTAAAAGTTAGAATTCTAGGCCGGCTTCACGAGCAGCATCTGCAAGTGCCTTTACTCTACCGTGATATAAATTACCTCCACGATCAAAAATTACTTGCTTAATACCTTTTTTTATCGCTCTCTTTGCTAATAATTTTCCAACAATAGAAGAAGAACTACAATCAGAAGGTAATTTCTCAGATTTTTCTCTTAGTTCTTTATCAACAGTTGAAGCTGAGCAAATAGTTGTTTGAGCGCTATCATCTATAACCTGAGCATAAATATGGTTATTAGAGCGAAAAACAGACAATCTTGGACGAGTTGCGTCTCCAATTAAGAATCTCCTTAATCTTCTATGTCTTTTTTGGGTTTGTAATTTCCTGGAAAGTTTGGTCATTTTTTTAATTGGAATTATTTTTTGCCAGATTTACCAGCTTTTCTGAGAATTCTCTCATCATGATATTTAATTCCTTTACCTTTATATGGCTCTGGAGGTCTAATTGATCTGATTTTTGCTGCTTCATTGCCAACAATTTCCTTATCAATTCCAGATACGGTAACGTTTGTATTACTCTCAACTTTGTATGTTATACCATCAGGGGGGATCATTTCTACAGGATGACTATATCCTGCACTTACAACTAGATTTTTACCTTTTACTTGTGCTCTTGATCCAACGCCTACAATTTCTAGTTTCTTTGAAAAACCTTGAGTAACTCCCTCAACCATATTTGCAATTAAAGCTCTACATAAACCATGTCTCTGCCTTGAATGTATTTTGGTTGTGGTAGGACTTACGACAACAGTATTATCTTTCTTATCAAAGCTAACCCCCTCAGGCATAAGACGTTTTAACTCACCCTTTGGGCCCTTAACTGTAACTGTTAATCCATCAAAATCAACTGTAACTTTCTCTGGAATAAGTACTGGTGTTTTTCCGATTCTTGACATGATTAATTCTCCTTAATAAACATAGCAGAGGACTTCGCCGCCAATGCCTTGCTTTCTGGCATCGCGATCACTCATAACGCCTTTAGAAGTTGATATTATGGCAACTCCAAGACCTCCAAGAACTTTTGGTAAACCTCTAGTATTTTTATATATTCTCAAACCAGGTTTACTAACTCTTTGCATAGATCGAATAGTAGGAAATTTGTTTTTCCCACTATATTTGAGGCCGAGTATTATTTGTGATTTATAACCTTCACCTTCCTCATTAATATCAGAAATGAACCCCTCTTTTTGAAGTACTTTGGCGATACTTAAGGACATTTTTGAACTTGGGATTGTTGTGGATGTATGCTTTTTTTGACTCGCATTTCTAATTCGAGTTAGCATATCTGAAATAGGATCGTGATTTGACATAGTTTTAAATTAATTCTTACTAAAAGGCATTCCTAACTCCTGCAAAAGAGCTTTACCTTCTTGATCTGATTTTGCACTAGTGACAATAGTTATATCCATACCTCTTATTGAATCTATTTTATCAAAAGAGATTTCAGGAAAAATCAATTGCTCTTTCACGCCAACGGTGTAATTACCTCTCCCATCAAAACTTTTTGGATTAACTCCTCTAAAGTCTCTTATTCTTGGTAAAGCTAGATTTATAAATCTCTCCAAAAAAGAATACATCCTGTCTCCTCTCAAAGTTACAGTACAACCAATAGGCATGCCCTCACGAATTTTAAAACCCGCGATAGCTTTTTTGGCCCTAGTTACTAAAGCCTTTTGTCCTGTAATTGTTGCCATTTCATTTAAAGAGGCTTCAAGAGCTTTCGAATTTGAAGCTGCCTCACCAAGACCTCTGTTAACGTTGACTTTGACAACTTTAGGTACTTGATGAATATTCTTAAGACCAAGGTCTTTTAGAAGTTTTGGTCTTATTGATTCTTTGTAGCGATTTTTTAGAGTCATAATTTTTTGTTAATTCTGGTCTTTGTCAGAATTGATAAATTAGAAAAAGTTGAAATCTGGTTTCTGATGAAAAATTAATCAATTACTTCACCAGTTTTCTTCAATCTTCTTTTCTTAACCCCCTCTTTATCAATAAAATATTCAATCTTACTTGTAAGATTTTTATCCTTTGAAAAGAACATTACATTTGATGCATGTAAAGATGCTTCTTCTGTAAGTATTCTGCCAGTTTCACCTTCCTGAGTTGGTTTTACGTGTTTAGTCCTAAGGTTAATTCCTTTAACTACTACTCTATTTTCAAGAGGGATAGTTTTTAAAACCTCACCAGTTTTACCTTTGTCCTTACCGTTAATTACTTTTACCAAATCTCCAGTTTTGATTCTCATTTTTATTCTCTGGAAATTTTTCTTTTGCTTTAATGAATCCAACATTTAAATCACCTCCGGAGCAAGAGAAACAATCTTTGTATAATTTTTATCCCGCAGTTCTCTAGCTACAGGACCAAAGACCCTCGTACCTTTTGGATTCTTATCTTCATTAATCAATACTGCCGCGTTGTCATCAAATCTGATTGAATTACCAGTATTTCTTCTTAATGTTGCTTTAGTTCTGACGATAACAGCTTTAACAACTTCAGATTTCTTAACTCCCATATTTGGAAGAGCATCTTTTACAGTTGCTACGATTACATCCCCGACATGCGCATACCTTCTATTAGAACCTAAAACCCGAATACATTGGAGTCTTTTTGCTCCGCTATTATCGGCAACTGTTAAATAAGTTTCTTGTTGAATCATTTTTTAACCTCCTTAGCCTGACTTGTTTTATTGAGAATCTCTTCTATTGCCCATCTTTTATGAGCACTGAGCGGTCTAGTTTCTCTAATTTTAACTCGATCACCTAAAACACATGTATTTTCTGGATCATGCGCCTTATATCGTGTAGTTCTACTTACAATTTTTTTATAAGTAGGATGTGGATATCTGTTAATAACAGCAACAACAACTGTTTTATCCATTTTGTCGCTGACAACAGTACCAATTCTTTCTTTAAGTGCCATAACTAATAATTAATCAGAAGTTGTTTTAGAAGCAGATTCACTCTTACTGAGAGTGAGTAATTGCGCAATTTGTGTCTTGATAATTTTAAATTTATGAGTTTCATTGAGCTGTCTTGTAGCTTGCTTGAATCTCAAGTCAAAAAGATCTTTTCGTAATTGGTCAATCTTTTCTGTAATTTGTTCAGAATTTAATTTTTTAAATTCCTTAAGTGACTCTGAGTTTTTCATTGTTTAACCTCCTCTTGAGATTTTTTGGTATTTTCTTGGGAGGAATTGTCTAGATTTTTATCAATGGAAATAAATTTAGTTTTTACAGGAAGTTTGTATTGAGCCAAACGCATAGCTTCCTTTGCAATTTCCTCAGTGATATCCTCACCACCCATTTCAAAAAGTATTCTTCCAGGTTTTACTACTGCGACCCAAAACTCTGGATTACCTTTACCAGAACCCATTCTGGTTTCGGCAGGTCTCATGGTTACGGGTTTATCAGGAAATATTCTTATCCAGATTTGACCACCACGTTTGATATATCTGGTCATAGCTCTTCTGCTTGCTTCAATCTGACGTGCAGTTACCCAGCCACAGTCTTGAGCTTGGAGAGCAAATTGACCGAATGCAATAGTATTACCTTTTGAGGCTACACCCCTCATTCTGCCTCTATGTTGTTTACGGAATTTAGTACGTTTTGGACTAAGCATTTTTATACCTCCTATGAATTCTCATTTGAACGATCCTCAAATTGCTGAGGTCTTCTACTAGCTTTCCTCTTAGGGCTCGCACCAACAGGGATAGTTTGTTCTTCTTTAGGGAGAACTTCACCTTTGAAAACCCAAACTTTAATGCCTAGAACACCGTAAGTTGTATTAGCTTCTCGTGTTGCATAGTCAATTTCAGCTCTCAATGTATGTAATGGAACTCTACCTTCTCTAGTCCATTCAGTTCTTGCTATTTCAGCACCATTCAACCTTCCCCCTACTTGAATTTTAAGACCTAGAACTCCAGCCCTTTGAGCCCTTTGTAAGGCCATCCTAATAGTTCTTCTAAAGGCGACTCTTTTTTCTAGTTGTTGAGCAATATATTCAGCAAGTAAAAAAGCATCAGCGTCTACGCGTTCAACTTCAACAACGTTTATTCTGACTTGCCTTGTTCTATCACCTATAGTTTTTTGAATGCCAGATCTTAATTCTTCGATACCACTTCCTTGTCTTCCAACTATAACTCCTGGTCTTGCTGTTTTTAATTCAAGTTCCAGTTGGTCAGCTTTTCTTGCTATTAAGACATCGCTAATTCCTGCTGCTCCATATTTTTTTTGTATGAAGGTACGAATTTTAAAATCTTCTTGGAGAAGAATTGGATATGTTTTAGAAGTAGCAAACCACTTAGAGCGATGCTCTTGTGTAATTCCTAATCTTAGTCCAGAAGGATGTATTTTATGTCCCATTAGTTTTGTACCTCCGCATTAGTTTGAGTAGGAGCAGACTCAACAGAAATACTGATGTGGCAAGTCTGTTTTTTAATTGAAAAAGCTCGACCTTGAGCTCTGGGTCTATACCTTTTCATTACTGGACCACTATTAGCCCATGCAGAGGAAATAACTAGGGTAGATGGATCCATTCCAAGGTTATGTTCTGCATTAGCAACAGCAGATCTTAGAACTTTAGTAATGGGGTCTGTAGATCTGTAAGGCATAAATTCCAACATAATCAATGCATCTCTATAAGATCTACCCCTTATTTGATCCAAAACTCTTCTCACTTTAGAGGCTGATCCGCGAACATAATTCCCATGAGCAATTGCTGTTTTTGTTGTTTCAGGTGTTTTTGTCATGATTTTGCTCCTTTCTTATCTCTTATATGACCTCGGTAAGTGCGTGTAGGAGCAAATTCACCGAGTTTATGACCAATCATTTGTTCAGTAATAAATACTGGAATGTGAGTCTTGCCATTATGTACAGCGATTGTGTGACCGATCATTAAAGGTAAAATCGTAGAGGATCTTGACCAAGTTTTGATAACAGACTTGTCATTATCGGTATTTTGTTTTTCTACCTTCTTGAGCAGGCTATCTGCTATAAAAGGTCCTTTTTTTAGTGAACGTCCCATGATTATGTAATAGAAATTGAAATAATAAATGAAGTAATCAAGAGTCTCTTCCTCCTCTACTCCTCTTAGAAACGCGACGGCGTCTTCGAACAACTAATTTATTACTTGGTTTGTTCTTTTTACGTGTCTTTAGTCCAAGAGCTGGCTTACCCCATGGAGTAACTGGGCCTGCTCTACCAATTGGTGCTTTTCCCTCTCCTCCTCCATGTGGATGATCACATGGGTTCATTACACTACCTCTTACTTGAGGCCTTCTTCCAAGCCATCTTCTTCTTCCTGCTTTACCTAAGCTAGTATTTCTTATTTCAGAATTACCTACTTCACCAAGAGTTGCATAGCATTCTTTTCTTACAAGTCTTACCTCAGTAGATGGGAGCTTTAAAGCAACATAATCTCCCTCTTTTGCCATAACTTGAGCACTAGCTCCTGCGGATCTAACCATTTGAGCACCCCTACCTGCGTATAACTCAACACAATGAACACTAGATCCTAATGGCATAACAGAAAGAGGCATGGCATTTCCATCTTCAATTGGAACACTTTCTCCAGAAATTACATTTTGTCCGACTTTTACTCCTGCTGGAGCGATAATATATCTTTTCTCTCCATCTTCGTAAAATAAAAGTGCCAACCTTGCATTTCTATGAGGATCGTAATGTATAGCTGCAATTTTAGCGTTGATATTTCTTTTATCTCTTCTAAAGTCAACCAATCTATATTGCCTTTTGTGACCACCTCCACGATGACGACAAGTGATAACTCCACGATTATTCCTGCCTTTAACTCTATGTTTTGAAACTATTAGTGATCTTTCAGGTTTTGCACTTGTGATTTCACTAAAGTCAGTAACTACTCTCTGCCTAGTGCCAGGTGTGTAAGGTTTAAATTTACGTATTGCCATGATTAAAACTCCTTAAGATTCTGGAAATAGTTGGATTTTGTCTCCTTCAGCAAGACGTACAATTGCCTTCTTGACCTGAGAACGTTTACCGGAAAATTTCCCGACTCTTCTTGTTCTCCTAGGAGGGTTCATAGTGTTAACTCCTATGACTTTAACACTGAACAAGGCTTCAATAGCTGCCTTTATTTGTGGTTTAGCAGCTCTATGATCTACTTCGAAAGTATATTGGTTAAGATCTAGTGCATTTGTAGCTTTTTCAGTAATGACAGGCTTTCGTATTACATCGGCTAAACGAGAATCGAATAATTTACTCATGATGCATAAACCTCCTGAATTTTATCTATCGCTGATTGACCTATTACCAATTTATTGGCATTGAGAATATCAAATACATTTAATTGATCGGCGGCGATTAATTTTACTTTCTCAATATTATTAATGGATTTTTTTATAATATCGGAAGGGCTATCAAGAATAATCAAGACTTTTTCAGTTTTTTGTATACCTAATCGAGCAAGGCCATTGATGATATCACTTGTTTTAGGCTGCTTTAAAGTAGATCCAAAATCTTCAACAGCCTTCATATCAGATACTCTGGACATAAGAGCTGTTCTAAGAGCTAATCTACGTTCCTTACGATTCATATCAAGATTGTAAGAACGTGGCTTCGGTCCAAAAATAATTCCGCCACCAGGTCTTAAGGGTGTCCTTATTGATCCTTGACGAGCTCTTCCTGTACCTTTCTGTTTGTATGGCTTTCTACCGCCCCCGCGCACTTCAGATCTTGTCAAAGTTGATGCTGTCCCTTGTCTTTTATTTGCTAGCTGTCTAAGGACTGCTCTATGGATTAAGTCTGCCGAAGAAGTTTCTTTAGCAACTGCTAAATCAAGAGTAACTTTGCCTGATTTTTTACCATCCCACTTTAAAGTTTCAAGTGTTGTCATGATTTTTCACCTCCTTTTTTGCCTACAACATTATTTGGCTTAATGTTGACAATTGAGCCGGGCTTACCTGGAACAGAACCCTTTACTACAAGCAAATTCTTCTGATCATCAATTTTTAGAACTAACAATCCTTTGGTAGTTATCTGTTTTCCTCCATATCTTCCTGCCATTCTTTTCCCTGGATAAATTCTACCCGGAGTTGTTCCTGCTCCTGTAGATCCTGGTGCTCTATGATTTTTTGAACCATGACTCATAGGACCTCTGCTAAAACCATGTCTTTTCTGGTAACCTGAAAAACCTCTACCCATAGATTTGCCACTGATATCAACTTTTTGACCAACCTCAAAGTTTTTTACAGTTATTTGTTTACCGATTTCATAAGATGAAGTTTCTTCAACCCTATATTCTTTCAAATGCTTTAAAAGTTCTTCACCTGATTTTAATAAGTGTCCCTTTTCAGGTTTGTTTAAATGCTTCTCTTTGGACAAGCCATAACCTATCTGAACGGCGGTATAACCATCCAAAGCAGCTGTTTTCAATTGAGTGACGCGGCACGGACCAGCTTCTATAAGAGTAACTGGTACCGAATTACCTTTATCATCGAAAAGTTGGGACATGCCCAATTTCTTTCCTAAAATTCCGATAGACATAAGACTAAATTAGGCTAGCTCGTAATAATTTTTCAATTATCTAAACCCTTCAGTTATTAAGGTGAAGTTAATAAAAAAACAATTAGTAAGGTCGAGACTTATCTGAAATAATAGATAGTTTCTCTCGGGATAAACCCACCTGAGTTTTTTAACGAAACGCTAAAAAATGTGAAATTTTCAGAGGCTCGGCTAGCTTGCGAGCTTAAAAATTCACTGAATCACAATTGTACATCATCAAGTACCATAAAATAAAATAAAATAGAAATAAAGGAAATTTTTATGCCATTACTTCTCTCAGGGAAAAAGTTTCATAACGATTTAAAAACTAACAAATGTCTCGCAATATTTGCTCCTCTTGAAGGTGGTTATGAAACTCGTCTTTTGAGGAGAATGAGGGCCAAAGGCTTTAAAACTTTTATAACTTCAGCAAGAGGGCTTGGAGATCCAGAAGTTTTCTTGCTCAAATTGCATGGCGTTAGACCACCTCACCTTGGTCATCAAAGTGTAGGAAGAAACGGAGCGCTTGGGGAAGTTCAACAAGTAATCCCACAAGCTTCTGAGTTATTTAATGAAAATGATAAAAATAAATTACTTTGGTTATTAGAAGGTCAAGTATTATCTCAATCTGAATTAGAAAGCTTAATAGAGATTTGCACTAACGATAATAAACTAACAATAGTTGTTGAAATGGGGGGTTCAAGAAAACTTGAATGGAAACCATTAAGTAATTATATTTTGGATGAATTTGAAAGTTAAATTGTTTGATTAAAACCAAGAATAAAAAAGATAAATGGATTAAGTTAATTTGTGGTGCCAGTAATGAAGATATTGTTGCCATAGAAGATTTATGTGCAATTTATACTGCTGCTGGTGTCGACTACATAGATGTTGCAGCAGAAGAATCTATAGTTTATGCAGCAAAAAAAGGAATCGATTGGGCAAAAAAAGTCTTTAAAAACTCCCCTGGATTAATGATAAGTATTAGTGATGGTAATGATATCCACTTTCGAAAAGCAAAATTTGATCCTTTAAAATGTCCCCCTAGTTGTCCAAGACCATGTGAAAAAGTATGCCCCACCTTTGCAATTGATAATTTCGGAATTAAAGAGAGTAAATGTTATGGATGTGGAAGATGTTTAAATAGTTGTCCTCTAAATCTAATTAGTGAATATGAATATAATTTGTCAAAAAATGATTTAGCATCAACACTTCAAAAAATAAGGCCTAATGCAGTAGAAATTCATACAGAAATCAATCGCCTAGATTCTTTCACAAAAGTTGTAAGAATCCTTCAAAGTTCTGGAATAAAATTTGACAAGATATCTATTAGTTGTGGATTAAATCAATCTTTCAAACAAGCCCAAGAGCCCGAAGATCTTTTGAAAGCTCTTTGGGAAAGATATGAAATTCTGAATAAGCTAGATATTCCCCTTATTTGGCAACTAGATGGAAGGCCAATGTCTGGAGATCTTGCTCCTACAACAAGTAGAGATGCTGTTAAGTTGTTTGAAAAAATCGGTTCAGATCTTCCACCAGGATTAATTCAATTAGCAGGAGGAACAAATGAAAAAACTCATGAATTGTTGAATTCAAACAATCTCCCAGATGGAATAGCATTTGGAAGTGCTGCAAGAAAAATTATGCAGCCCCTTATAGAATTTGCTCACAAAAATAACAAAAAACTCTATGACTATCCTGAAATAATGGGTTTGGCGATCAAAAAAGCTCAGAAATTTCTAGAGCCATGGAAATCGAGCTCATTCAAATAATATTTTTATTTTTCAAAACTAGCGCCATGTTTATAAAAAATTTGTATTTTTTGGATAGAAAAAAATCTTTTCATGTATTAAAATAGTAATTCAATGGGCCGTCGCCAAGTGGTAAGGCATCGGGTTTTGGTCTCGACATTCCTAGGTTCGAATCCTAGCGGCCCAGTTCTAATATTCAATTGGTGTCTTCTCAAAAAATTTTTCTATTTGATTTTGATGGAGTAATAGTTGATGGAATGCAAGAATATTGGCATAGCTCCTTGCTGGCCTGTGAAAGATATTTAAATTCACCCAACATCACTATTGATCAAAAACTTTATCAAGGAGTACCAAATTCTTTCAAAGAAATTAGGCCTTGGGTTAAATATGGTTGGGAAATGATTCTAATTGTTCACGAAATTATAAAAACAGAAAATCCATTAAAAAGTGATAATAAAGATGATTTCATTAATAATTATCATCAAAATTGCCAGAGGATATTAAATGAAAATTCTTGGATAGCAGAAGATATACAAAAAATGTTAGATAAGTCTCGCAAGTACCAAATTGATAAAGATTTTAAATCGTGGGTAAATTTACATAAACCTTTTTTTGAAATTATAAATTTTATGAAAGAATTAAGCAAAAGAGGAATAAAAACTGGAGTTATAACAACTAAAGGTAAAATATTTGCAGAAAAAATTCTTAAACAATTAAATATTTTTCCAGAATTTATTTTTGGTTATGAATCAGGAACAAAAATCAAAATAGCTGAAAAAGTCACACAAACTTATGAAATTTTAGGCTTTATAGAAGATAGAAAAAAAACTCTAATCGATATTAAACAAAATTCAGAAACTTCTCACATTCCATGCTTCCTAGCTGATTGGGGATATTTGAAAGAATCAGATAAAAATAAGCTAAGTAATGAAATCAAATTATTAAAATTAGGAAACCTTGGAGAATTAGTTGCAATTTAAAGATAATCAGCTAGAGTACAGATGTACTATAGTTTGTATTTATGAAGTTTGGTTTAAATAAAAATTTCCAAATTTAGAATAATTACAAGAACTTTAACCGATAAATCAGACAAATGAGCCTTGAAGAAAAGAAAAAAACTGAATCAAAAGAAAAAGACAAGGCATTAAGTCTTGTCTTAGGTCAAATAGAAAGAAATTTTGGACGAGGTTCAATAATGAGACTTGGTGACGCCTCAAGAATGAAAGTAGAAACAATATCTACTGGAGCGCTCACATTAGATTTAGCATTAGGAGGAGGCTATCCAAAAGGAAGAGTAGTAGAAGTTTACGGACCAGAAAGTTCAGGAAAAACTACATTAACGCTTCACGCGATTGCGGAAGTCCAAAAAAATGGAGGAGTAGCTGCATTTGTAGATGCTGAGCATGCACTCGATCCAGTTTATGCGGCCTCTTTAGGTGTTGATGTTGAAAATTTATTAGTTTCACAGCCAGATACTGGTGAAATGGCTCTAGAAATAGTTGACCAACTCATAAGATCGAGTGCGGTAGATCTTGTTGTTGTTGACTCGGTCGCAGCACTAACCCCAAGAGCCGAGATAGAAGGAGAGATGGGAGATCACGTAATTGGAAGCCAAGCAAGGCTAATGAGCCAAGCAATGAGGAAAATAACAGGAAATATTGGCAAATCTGGATGTACGGTAATATTCCTGAATCAATTACGCCTAAAAATTGGCGTTACATACGGTAATCCAGAAACAACCACAGGAGGTAATGCATTAAAATTTTACGCCTCAGTAAGACTTGATATCAGAAGAATTCAAACTCTTAAAAGAGGTACTGAGGAATATGGCATAAGAGCAAAAGTGAAAGTAGCAAAAAACAAAGTTGCACCACCATTTAGAATTGCAGAATTTGATATTCTCTTTGGGAAAGGTATTAGTACAACAGGATGCTTATTAGATTTAGCAGAAGAGACTAATATCATCATAAGGAGAGGTGCTTGGTATAATTATGAAGGAGAAAATATTGGACAAGGAAGAGATAATACAATTCTTTGGCTTGATCAAAACTTAGAAATCAGGAATAAAGTAGAATCGATGGTTAAAGAGAAATTAACAGAAGGAACTGAAGTCAGTTCTAATTCAATGAAAGCATTAAATAGCAGCCCTGCTAATACAATCGCTGTTAATGATATAAAAACAGTAGCTTAGATTTATAAAGAATCAGCTAAAGTCCACCACCCAGCAGCAGGGCCTATAAATCTCACTACAATCCATAAGATTACTAACCCTCCGATTCCAAACCAACTGGCCTTAATACTTAATTTAATTAGGTTATCTCTTTGATTGATTGTAAAGGGAAGCCATTCAAATAATCTTGGAGATTCATCAATTTTAGTTTTAGTATTATTTTTTTTTGGAGGTAAACCAAGTGTTTTACGTCTTTTTGCTTCTCCCATATTTCTTTAGTTATTTACAAAATCATAAACTAATCAAAAGGTAGCATATAGTTAATTTGTTTTGAGGGTTGAATGTTTTGCAAAAGTAATCTTCCCCAGTTTCTTTTATTTGCTCTTCCATCTAGAATTATTAACTTACCTGAATTTCTTCTTAAAGGAGAAATAGATCTTTCAAGTTTAATTCTAGCTTGAGGAAGAAAGAAGTCTCTAAACCAATCTTGAGAAAGCTTATTTTTATGAGAGACAGTAATTGCATTAATGGGTTCTGACATATTCGGAATTGGAAGTAAAGGAATGATAATTTGTTCTGGAATTTGAATTAAATAAGAATTCATAATCCACCAGTCAAAACTAGAGCAAAGGATTTCATTTCTTCCTGAGGGAATTGTCTCAAGTAATACTCTCTTCCCGTAAGTAGAAGCTAATTCTGTAGCAAGATTAGTTTTTAAATCAATATCATCAGACAACACTAAAGTTAAACCCTTTCTAAAAAGTATTAACTTTTTGCATTTGTCCAAGATTGAATTGGTAAAAAGAGGATTATTAGGAAGCAACTGTTTAGTGGGTATATATAAAGAAATCTTTTTCTCTTCAAAATTACTCTTAAAATTAATAACCAAGTCAATATCTAAACTATGCTTTTTAAAATACATCTGGAAAAAATTATCTTTTCTCAATGCTGATAAAAAAACAAATTTATTATTTGAAAAAAATTCCTTAATTTGAAAAAGTTCATCTATTGGCTGTAAATACAAATTCCAATCTAAATTTGTATCGTTTAACTTTACCCAGCATGCCCAACCTTGAGATAATGCTTTGTTGACGCTTGAAAATTTATCAGAAAAAAAAGAATTTTCATAAAAAAAGTTTGACAAAAACCTAATTTCTTTTTCATCTAAACTGATATAACTATTTCCTAAGACCTTTCTCAAGAAGAACTTTTTCTTCAACGAATCATATACTTTTATAAATTTTTGATTGATTAATTCAAATTCTCTAAAATTTTTTGTCCAATCCTTTTTAAGTAAAGAAATCCTAAAATGATTTTTTAAATCCTGTTTTATATCCTCAATTCCTGAATAAACTATTCGATGATTTCTAAGATTACGAGAATTGGGATCATTAAGAAAATTTTGGATAGTTATCAAATTAACATGATGATTTGCAAAAATAAATTGATCATTTTTCAAAATAAAATTAAAACCTAGATTTTTCAATGAATCAATCTGAAATTGGCTTATAAATTGGATTTTTTCTTTAGATAAAATAAAAGTTGAATCCTCTTCCTTTAAAAATAAAGAAATCAAAATTGGAGGTAACCAATCATAGCTAGAGAAAATTTCTGAATTAATTAGATAGGTAGAATCATTTTCAATACATTTGGAAACTATCCTCCCAAAAGAATATATGTGCTCCCAATTAATACTTTGATCTCTCAAAAAATTTTTCAAATATTGATGACTTAAAATTTCAAGCATTTATAATTAATTTAATTTCAAAAACATGCAAAATTTATGAACCTAATATACAAAAAATTGGTATCAATAAAAGAGGGTCTTGAATTAATTAATTTATGAAAATTGGAATAGTAGGATTAGGATTAATTGGTGGTTCTTTAGGATTAAAACTCCAAAGTCTAAATCATACAATTTATGGAATAGCAAATAATGAATTTAATGAAAAAAAAGCTAAGGATAAAAAACTTGCAAATTTTGTGAGCTGTGATCTGAGCTTATTAAAAAAATGTGAGCTAATAATTTTGGCATTACCTATCAAAGATTTGATCAATCCGTCGCGACAATTAGTAGCATCAATACCTGAGGAGACAATACTAACTGATGTAGGGTCTGTAAAAGAACCAATTGTAAATACATGGGAAAATTCACATCCTCTATTTATTGGATCTCATCCAATGGCAGGCACAGAAAAAAAAGGAGTTGATTCAGGTTTTGAAGGTCTTTTTAAAAATGCAAAATGGATTATTACCCCAACACAAAATAGTGATTTAAATTCAGTCAGAACTATTTCCGAGCTCATAAAATCAATGGATTGTGAAATTTGCCAAGCTTCGCCAAAAGAGCATGATGAAGCAGTATCTCTAATTTCTCATTTGCCTATATTTTTAGCTTCTGCCCTCATAGAAACTGCGCAAACAAAAAATAATCAATCTTTATTAGATCTCTCGCAAAAATTAGCTGCTACAGGATTCGCTGACACTTCGAGAGTTGGCGGAGGCAATGAACAACTAGGCCTAGATTTAGCTATTAATAATCAGATTAATGTTTTAAATTCCATAAATAATTTTAAAAATAAGCTGAATATACTGGAATCTCTTATTAAAGAAAAAAATTGGGATTTACTTTCTAAAAAACTTGCTGAAGCAAAAGAAAACAGACAAAATTTTATAAACTAAAATTTTCTATACCTTTGGAAGCTAAAATTTGCCTTGAAACCATTAATGCAGACTGACTAACACCTGCAGTCCCCTCTCCTGGATAAATCGAATCTCCACATAACCATAAACCTTCAAAAGGTGTCCTACTTGATAATCCAAATAAACCAAAAATATCTGGATTTTGACCAAGCCCGCCTACTATTCCATTAGGTCTTTTTGTCCATTTTTCAAAGCCCAATGGAGTTGCTAATTCTCTATGTAGCCATTTTTCAGGATCAATATCAAATTGACTTTCCAATTCAAGGGATATTTTTTTCATGAAACCATTTTTTTTCTTTAAATAAGTTTGTTTATCTAGATCAAACCAATCTTTAGTTTTGGTAAAGATACTGGCAATTAAAGTAACCTCACCTTTTGGCGCTCTTCCATCACCATCATCACTAATTGATACAAATAACGAACAAAATTCTTTTGAAACAAATTGATAATGATTGGAGCATGTTTTTTTAATATGTTCCTTTTTTAATGCTGAATAAAAAACTACAGCTCCACTTGGATCAGGCAAATTATTAAGTCGATGTTTATAATTTTTTTTTCTTTCTAAAGGATCTTTCAAATGCTTGAGCAAAGATTGTGGAGGCGCGGTATAAATCACATCTTTTGCTTGATAAATAAATGATTTTTTTTTCGAATTAGCAGATAGTTGCCAACACATATTTACGTCGTCAAAAGTTATAGAATTAACTTCTTGTCCAAAAATTAAATTAACTCCAGTTTTAATTAATGAACTTTCTAATGATTCACTTAAAGACTGCATAGATTTTTTAAGATGCCACAGACCATGTGGCTGTTGACACATCTGAAGAACAGTAGATCCATATAATGCTGCAGTACTATAAACGTCCTCTTGAGAATAAAGTTTTAGTTGAAGATTTAAGAATTTAATCAATCGCTCATTCTTGGATAATCCACATATCCGCAATAGATCAAAAATAGTAGATTTAAGTAAGATACTTGTGACAAGGTTTGAAGGTACTAGTGCTTTGAGAAGTTGAGAAAAATCCCAAAAATTACTTATTGGTAATACAGGATTATTATTAGCAAATATCCAATTACTTTCATGTATTAGGGTACAAAGCTTCCAAAATCTTTGACTCCCAGGAAACTGCATTTCTCGTTCAGCAATCCATTTACTTTTTTCATACCAAATAGGTATAGGATTACCACCATCATTTAAATCAACAATGCAAGCAGGGTCTAAAATTGTGGCTTCTGGGGATGGAATATCTAAATAATCAAAAATTCTAGAATGTATTCCTCCTTTCTCTAAACCAGCAACCTGAGTTGCGCCAACATCGAAAGTATAATTCTTTCTTTTAAAAGTACCGGCACATCCTCCGGCTTGAGTATGAGATTCGATTAAAGTCACTGATAAGCCTTGTTTTGATAAAATCGCTGCAGAAGTTAGTCCTGCTATACCGGCGCCTACAACAATAACTTCAGACTTTTTCATTAAAATGCAAAAATTATCTCCTATTGAAATTAACGAAATTTGTGAAGAATTAGGTGAAACCTATCCAAAAAGTATTGAACAAGTACATGGTGGCGATATTCATAATGCATGGCGAATAGAATTCTCAAACAAAAAGTTATTCCTTAAAAGAAACATTAGAAACAAAAAATTTCTTGAATTTGAAAAATATTGTCTCCAAAATTTGAGAAAATACATTAATCAAGAAAACTTAGTTATTCCTGAAGTTATTGCATATAAAAATATAAAAAATACAGAGATTCTTTTAATTGAATGGATAGATATGCATAACTTTCACCAAAAAAAGCTTGGAAAAGGTTTAGGTGAATTGCACTTGAAATCAGCTGAATCTAACCCCAAAATGTTTGGGTTTCCAGTTGAGGGTTTTATCGGAACAACAGATCAGAAAAAAGGCTTAGAAAATAATTGGATAGATTGTTTTTTAAACTTAAGGATAATACCTCAATTATTAATTCTTGAATCGAAAATTATAGATAAGGAAATTATAAATAAAGTTAAAGAAAAAATTAAATCAGAATTGCTGAAGCACAAACCAATAAATGCTCTAGTTCATGGTGATTTATGGTCAGGAAATGCAGGAATGGACAAAAATGGAAAGGGGGTTATATTTGACCCTGCATCTTGGTGGGCAGATAATGAAGTAGATATAGCTATGACAAAACTATTTGGAGGTTTTAGAAAAGAATTTTATGAAGAATATCATAGAATTTTTCCTAAAAAAAACGGATTTGAAAAAAGAATTATTATTTATAATTTTTATCACATATTGAATCACGCCAATATGTTTGGAGGAGGGTACTTAAAACAAGTTGAAGATTACGTAAAAGCAATTCTTAATATGTAATCTTTAACTACCCTAAATATGTCTTCTTAAGATTTTGTACCTTATCTAAAACAGCTTCACGATTTTCACTGGTACGAAGATTTTGCCAGCTCCATTGACCGACAACAATTACGCCCAGTAGTTCTAGTAAACCAGGGAGAATTGGGAAAAAGTTTATCGTGTCAATGACAACTTTAATTATTATCTGAGCTATTACGACAACAGCAATTATGCCTGCCGCCTTGCCGTACTTACCCATTTGAGTCCAATCAACATTACCAAGGGTTTCGTTGACTTTTCCCATAACATCAGAGTACTTCTCTGAAAAACTTTTGGTTTCTGAGCTTGTATCGGAGCCGGAGTCTTGGTTTGACTCTGGAGTGTTATCACTCATGAATTCAGTAAACTTAATATATGAACCAGACAGTATCGGAAAAAACGTCTATTGACTACCTTTTTGTTGTGCAAAATTCCGAACCGAAACATTTTGTATTTTTTAGAAACGTTAGTATATAGGCTTTCTCAAGATATTTGAACTTAAAATTGATTTATAAAAACTTCACATTATCATCTAGTTCTAACAAAAACATTAATAAATCAGAGCAATAAGAAAAATTTAAAAGTCTAAAATTTTTATTTCAATTATTATATTTTCATAGTTTAGCTCGCAAAAATCAAAGGATCTCAATGTCCAAAGATATAAAATTTAATTTCTTAAACTCTGATGAAGAAGAAAGATATCAAAAACACCTTACCCTCAAAGAGATAGGTTATGAGGGCCAACTAAATCTTAAAAACAGCTCTGTGTTATGTATTGGAGCAGGTGGGCTTGGGTCTCCCGTTTTGCTTTATCTAGCTGCAGCAGGAATTGGGAGAATTGGAATAGTTGATAATGATCAAGTTGAAAAGTCTAATCTCCAGAGACAGATAATTCATGAAACAAATACCATTGGCAATCTTAAAATTGATTCTGCTAAGGAAAGAATTAAAAAATTCAATCCTAATTGTGAAATATTAACCTTTTCAGAGAGAATTAATCCTAAAAATGCTCTTGAATTAATAAAGGAGTTTGATGTTATTTGTGATTGCTCGGATAACTTTGGCACAAGATATTTAATAAATGATTCATGCCTAATATTAAATAAACCTTTAGTCTTTGGAAGTGTACAAGGCTTTGAAGGGCAAGTGAGTGTTTTCAATCTATATAAAAATAGCCCTAATTTAAGAGATTTACTTCCAGAATCACCTTCAAAAAATGCTGCCCCTAGTTGTTCAGAATACGGGGTTGTGGGTGTTTCAACAGGTTTAATAGGAATTCTTCAGGTTAATGAAATTATCAAAATAATTTTAAAAAAAGGTGAAATTTTAGATGGGAAGATTTTAATTTTTGATCTATTGAATATGAATATGAAAAAATTGCATCTAAAAAGTGATCAATCAAATAAAAGAATAAAAAATCTTACACAGTTTAAAGGCTTTTATAATATTAACGAATATTGTGAGAATAATAATGAAATTAACAGTATCAATGCTAATGACTTTAATAGTTTATTCAAAGCAAAACCCAACAAAATTCTTTTAATTGATGTTAGAGAAAATGAAGAATTTTCTACATCTGCAATTGAGGGATCTATCTCAATTCCCTTAAGTCATTTGAACCAAGAATCTGACTTAAAATTTATTCAAAAAGAAAGTTTAAATAAAGAGGTTTTCACTATATGTAAATCGGGGAAACGTTCTGAAAAAGCTTCAAGAATCTTGTCTAAATTCAAAATTCAGTCAAGATCTATTAACGGCGGTATCGAAAAGGTAAAAAAAATATTG
Organism: Prochlorococcus marinus XMU1412; assembly: GCF_017696315.1. Classification (NCBI taxonomy): domain Bacteria; kingdom Bacillati; phylum Cyanobacteriota; class Cyanophyceae; order Synechococcales; family Prochlorococcaceae; genus Prochlorococcus; species Prochlorococcus marinus. Next base: position 482,889 of record NZ_JAAORJ010000004.1, read on the forward strand.
TGAAATTAATTTTTAAGAATTATTAGTAATCTACACCTCTTTTCAAATCAACTCCCACATTTGCATAATGCTTATGACAAACCATTTCAGAATAAACATCAGCTAGTTCAAAGTATGAAGGTTCATTTTTACACCTCCCAGTAATTACAACTTCCGTATCTGCTGGTTTTTTTAAGAGCGTTTGATGTATTGATTTCACAGGAAGCAACTCTAAATCAACAGTTGGATTCAATTCATCTAATATGATTGTCTTATACAAACCAGACAAAATAGCAGCTTTAGCAATTTCCCATGCTCTTTCAGCCTCAACATAATCAATTGGTTGTTGCTGACCTCTCCATACGATGGCATCTCTTCCTGAACGTAAATGATCTACTAAATGAGGGTAACTCTCTCTCAAAGCTTCTATGGCAGCATCTTCGGTATAACCATTTCCACCTTTTAACCACTGTAATATTAATACTCTATGACTTTTATCTTGAGATATTCCTTTACCGATAGCTTGAAGAGCCTTACCGAGTGCACTTGTGGATTTACCCTTTCCTTCACCTGTATAAATCTCAATTCCACCACTAGAACTACTTTGTTTGGTTAATTCTGATAAATCTCCTATCAAACGTGGTCTCATTTCAGAATGGAGTTGAGATATTCTTACCAAAGAGGGCGGGGCTGCCCTTCCAGTAATAATTATTTCTAATCCATCTGGACGATTTTGAAGAGAATTAACTACTTCATTAATATCAAGCATTCCTAAATCTAGAACTGGATTCAACTCATCGAGTACAACTACAGAATAAAGAGAACTAGCAATTGCTCCTTTAGCAATATTCCAACCTCTTTCAGCCTCACCAACATCAAACTTTGTGACTTGGTCAGCAGTAAAGAATTCTGATCTTCCTGTCCTTACATGATCAATTAAATGTGGGAACCCTCTTTGTAAAGCCTCTATAGCTGAATCTTCGTCATATGGCCTCTCAGGGCCTTTTAAAAATCTTAGAAGTAAAACTCTTGACTGTCTTTTTTCGCATATTCCTAATCCTATTGTCCTGAGAACTACTCCCAATGCTGCCTGACTTTTTCCTTTACCCTCTCCATCATAAATATGTAATTGACCTTTTGATCTCTCTTGACTGTCACTTGCTGTGACAATTCCAATTCCTCTATTTCTACTCGTATTTGTCAATTGAACAAAATTAATGAATTTAATCTAAGATATAGATAAGAATATTATTAAAAATTTAATAATAAATTCAACCTATTCATAGGTAATTTGAATTTTAAAGTAATTAGCATGTTCAATCAACTAGAAATTCTCTCTGATGAACAAAGTGAAAAGCTTTATACAATTAGAAGATACATTAAGAATCTTGATAGTGTTTGTATTGCTTATTCCGGAGGAGTTGACAGTACATTAGTAGCATCATTAGCATTTGAGCAATTAGGTAGCAAAGCAATTGCTATAACTGGTATATCTCCTGCATTAGCCAATACTCTTCGTGAAGAAGCAAGAAGGCAAGCAAAATGGATTGGAGTAAAACATTTAGAAATACAAACATCAGAATTAGACCAATCAAGTTATAGTGAAAATCCTAAGGATAGGTGCTTTGCATGCAAAAAAGAGCTTCACAAACATACAACCTACCTCTCTAAAAAACTTAATTACAAGATTGTTCTAGATGGAGTCAATCTGGATGATCTTAAAGATTACAGACCAGGTATACAAGCCTCAAAACAAGCAGGAGTTATCTCTCCTCTTGCAAAATTTAAAGTCTCAAAACAAGACATTAGGGATATATCAAGAGCATTGGGTTTTCCTTGGTGGGATAAACCTGCTCAACCTTGCTTATCATCAAGATTTCCTTATGGCCATGAAATAACTAGTGAAAGACTAAAAATGGTTGAGAAAGCAGAAGAATATCTCAAAGAATGTGGATTATCGGAGGTTAGAGTTAGATGCCAAGGCTCAACTGCAAGAATAGAAATTCCCCAAGATGAATTAAAACATTTTTTTAACAAATATAATTTTAATGAGTTAGTTCAATATTTTTCTAATTTAGGATTTAATTGCACAAGTTTAGATCTTGAGGGACTAGTAAGCGGAAAATTGAATAGGTAAATATTGTCAAACAACCGTTCTGATCTGTTTAGAGACTTCTGAAGGTGGATTTCGCTCAATGACTCGCAAAGTATGTTCCTTAGCCATCAAAGATTCGATTAAATATTGACTAGCTAGTTCAGGCATCATATTCTGACCACATGTAAAAATATCGACTGCCGTATAATTAGATTCAGGCCAAGTATGTATTGAAATATGAGATTCTGCAAGTAATGCAATTGCCGTGACCCCCTGAGGCTCAAATTTATTACTTATCAAATTCAAAACTGTTGCATTTGCCAATTTGGCAGCTCTATTTAAAATGCAGCGCAAAAAGGATTCGTCATTTAATTTTTCGCGATCACATCCATAAAGTTCCAACAAAAGGTGTTTACTTTGATGACTTAATTTTTGCTCATCACTTAAAGAACTTAAAATTTGATTTTTTTTGTAGAGTTCCATTTAAGAAATTTATATGAAATTAAGATTAGCTAAAAATCATGCACCTTTTAAATTATAAGTGAATCATTTGTGACGAGCCTAAGAAAGACTGATTAAATTTATCTAAATGTGTCGCACTTATAAAACATTGACTATCTTTACCCACAGAATTTAATAACAAATTTTGCCTAGTTAAATCTAATTCCGCCAAGACATCGTCCAATATAAGTATTGGAGGAACATTTAATGTTTTATTTAATAAATCGAGTTCTGCCATCTTTAAAGCCAAGATAAAAGTCCTTTGCTGTCCTGAGGAACCATATTTTCTAACTGAAACATTATTGATTAGAAACTCAACATCATCACGATGAGGTCCAAAATTACATTTACCAGTCAATGCTTCTATTGAACGCTGATTTAAGAGCTGTTCTGCTATTTTTTTACTAATAACTTCTTCTTCTTCTTCTTCTTGACTTATATTTTGTATCCCCGAAAGATAATTTATGTCTATTTGCTCTTGAGATTTACTTAAATGATTATGCCAATATTCAACATATGGTTTTATTTTTAATAAAGCTCTTCTTCTACGCCTAAAAATTCTTGTACTTATTATTGACATTTGAATATCAAAGCTTTCAACAATATCTGTGGATTGTGTTTTTAAGAAACTTTCCGAACGCCAAAAATGACTTCTTTGTTTTAAAAGCCTATTAAATCTACTTATCAGGTCTAAATATACTGGTTCAAGCTGAGATACGACTTTATCAATCCATGTTCTTCTATAACTGGGTTCACTTCTCACAATATCTATATCATTAGAACAGAAACATACACTCCGAATATAATTCTTTATTTCACTCTGTTTTTTCAAGATTGATTCATTCACATAAATTCTTTTAGGGCCTTTTCGGAATAAATTTAACTTTAAATCGTCTTTAAAATTTATTTGTCCTATAACTACAGCCATATCACTGTCGTTCTGTATTAAATCTTTATCGCTTAGTGCTCTATTAGATTTTAATTGACTTAAAAATTCAACCGATTCAAGTAAATTTGACTTACCAATACCATTGCAGCCAAGAACAATTGCTCTTTGCTCTTTTAGATCAATTTCAAAACTTTTATGGTTCCGAAAATTTTTAATTTTTAATTTATTTAAAAAAATTTTTTTTGTGCATTCATTAATTAAATTAGCTAAGTTTAAAATATTTAGATTCTCTTTAAAGAAATTGAAAAATTAAAGGGCATGTAGCTCAGTTGGATAGAGCATCAGATTCCGGTTCTGAGAGTCGGGGGTTCGAATCCCTCCATGCTCGTAAAATTATTTTTAAAGTTTATATCCCATTACTCTTATTCCATTTGGATCTAGTATGAATCCATTTTCCTCTAAACTTATAAAAGAAGATACTGGAGCCTGTACAGAAATACTGCATCCAGGCATTTCTCTATTTATTTTCTCAAGAGTTACTTGAAGCAATATTGAATAATAAAGTTGCTGATTATTCCCTGGCAATGCACTTAAATTCCACAAGTTAGCATTCAATCCTCTGTCAGAAGTAACCCTTACAAAGCCATGTAATTTATTTTTTAATTCACTCTGTATGGTAAAAAAGAAATTACTTTTCCTAATAGCCTCAGAAAGAGGCTTTATTGGAAATGTCTCACAACCACAATTCGCTAAAAGTTTATTAACTTCTTTAGCTAATGGGATTTGAGAAGAGTTAACAAAATAACCTTCTGGAAGAACTAGTTTTTTTTTAGAAAAATATTGCAATTATCAACCTGTATTTCTCATGCCAGCTGCTATCCCATTAATAGTTAAAAGTGCCCCCCTCAATAGTTCACTTCTGCTGTAAGCTCTTCTAGATTCATCTTTATCTATAATAAATTCGCTTATTGGAGGTTGTCTTGTCTGGTCTCTTAATCTTCTTAGAAGTGAAACCTGCAAAAACCCTAATGGAATAATTGTCTTATTTCTCAAGCTTACTGATGATTTCAAGTCTCTATCAGATTCTAAAAGCTTATTTTTACCAGTAATTTCAAGTATTAAAGATTTTGTAAGATTATATTCTTTAGAAATTACTTCAAAAATATCATCAAAAGAATCTTTATTTTCTTTACTGCCAAGAGTATCAACATAATATCTAGCAACTTCAAGATCCACCTTTGATAATGTCATTTCAACCTTAGATATAAGCATCCTGAAAAATGGCCATCTTTGATGCAGAACTCTTAATAATTCAATTTGTTGTGGATCTGAATTTACTTCTGATGACAATGCAGTGCCTACTCCAAACCAACTTGGCAAAAGAAACCTACTTTGTGTCCAACCAAATACCCATGGGATAGCTCTTAAACTTGACAAATCTTTTGCACCTTTTTTTCTTCTAGCAGGTCTACTAGATATCTGTAATTTACTTATTTCTTCTATTGGAGTGACCTCTTGAAAGAAATTTAATAAATCAGGATTCTCATGCACTAATTTTCTGTAATGAGACCTTGATGTTTCTGCCAGCCTAGACATTAATTGATTCCATTCTGGAGTATCGTCAAGTCTATTATTTACCAAACTATTTTGAATTACTGCTGTAGTTACAGTTTCAAGATTGTACAAAGCCAGTTCGGGAAGACTATATTTAGAAGCTAAAACTTCACCTTGTTCTGTTATTTTTATTCGCCCTTTTAAAGTGCCGCTTGGTTGAGCCAATATTGCCTGATAGGCTGGTCCTCCCCCTCTTCCTACAGAACCTCCTCTTCCATGAAAAAGTCTAAGCAATATGTTATTTCTACTTGAGAGATTTTGAAGAGCTATTTGGGCCCTATGAATTTCCCAATTACTAGAAACAAACCCTGAATCCTTATTGCTATCAGAATATCCAAGCATTAATTCTTGCAGAGGTTTAAAAGATTCTCCTACTTTTGGCAATAATGATCTATAGAAATCTAATTTAAACAACTTTTCCATTACTTCAGGTGCTCTTTTAAGGTCTTCCACAGTTTCAAAAAGAGGAACAACTAATAATTTTGACTTTTGTGAATTTTGATCAATAAGTCCCATTTCTTTTGCCAGTAAGAGAACTTCAAGCAAATCAGATGCACTATGACTCATTGAAATTACATAAGAATGACAAATGCGACTACCGAATTCTTGCTGTAGTCTCTTAACCATTTTGAAAACTGAAAAGGTTTCTTCTGTAGTTTTTGTCCAGTTAACGTCAGATGGAATTAAAGGCCTTTTTGTATTTAATTCGTCTATAAGCCATTTAATTTTCTCTTCCTCAGACATTTGGTCATATTGAACAGATAAATCAAGATAATTTGTAAGTTCTTGTATAGCATCACTATGCCTTGTACTCTCTTGACGAATATCTAAACTTGCTAAAGAAAATCCAAAAATATGAACCTGAGTAAGTAAGGTATTTACAGACTCACAATTTAAATCTGTACTAATTAAACTATTTTTAATTAGTTCTAGATCATAAGTAAATTCTTTAACTGACTTGTAATATAAGTTTTCAACTTTATCTAGATTTTTGTTATTAGTTTCTCCCTCCAAGTCAAATTTCCACCCACTATCAGCTAATAAATTATTTCTTTCTTGTGTTAACTTTAATTTCTCTAAAATATAACTTAATTTTAATCTGTAGGGCTCTGATCTATACCTTGTAGCTCTAGCTTCATATATTTCAGGGAACTTAACCCTGTCAGTTTCGAGTGACTCTAATAACGAGGAGCTGACTTGACTCCATTGCATCGACACACTTAATTGATCTCTAAGATTAGACGTCGCAATAATATATCTTTCCAACATCAACTGCCTTTGGTAGCAAGCAGTTCTCCATGTTATTTCGGGAGTGACCGATGGATTACCGTCCCTATCAGAGCCTACCCAAGAACCGAAGTTACAAAAAGATTCTGAGGGCAACTGAACATCTGGATAATTTTCGGTAAGTGCTTCAGCGATCCTGCCCCTCAATTGAGGCATCGCATCAAACAAAACTTGCTGAAAATAATGCAAGGCATAATCAACTTCATCTAAAACTGAAGGTTTAAATTGATGCAATTCATCTGTTCTCCACCAAAGTCTTACTTCCTCTTTTAATTGGGTTTTTAGAGAATTTTTTTCTTCTTTTGTTAGAAATTGCTCAATCTGGATTTTTTTTAACAAATTTGCTACTCTTGTTTGCTTATGTCTAATGGTATGTCTTACTATCTCCGTTGGATGTGCAGTAAAAACTAAACGAATATCCATTTCCTGTAATAACTCCTCTAATTTTCCAGGTGGTACATTTAATTTTCTCAGCCTGTAAAATAATTCTCTAAAAGTTACTGGAGCATTTTGCCTAGCCAATGCTGGGGCAAAAGGATCAAGATTGTCGGGCGATTTTTGAACATCCTTATTGGTAAAGCTTTGAATATATCTATCTTCCTCAACTCTTTGTTCCAAAATATTCACGAGTTGAAAATATAATGAAAACGCCCTTGCTGCAGCTATGGATTCTGCTAAATCCATAGAATTTACAATATCAACTATTTCATTTTTAAAAGTTTTTGAACTATCACCATCAATTTGCTTTGAATAACTTAATTCTTTAAGCTGTATCAATCTCTCTGCTTGATCATCTGGGCATTCTTCTCTGAGCACAGATTCCCAGAGATCTTCAATTAAAAGACGATTTTTATCAAGTGGATCATTGTTACTTATCAGATCCACGTTATTATTTTTTATCTGTCGAAAAGATTCCATATAATTATTATGTCACAAGTGAAAATGTTCAGATCAAATGTTTATTTAAATAATCAAACATTCTAGGCCTCACTCCTAATCATATCTTCGATAGAAATTTTCATGATCTGCTCAATAGAAAGCCCTTTTTCATATTGATTTATCCATTTCATAGATTGATTGCCTTCTTCAAGCACTTTATAGATAGGATCTAAAAGATGTTTCATGCCAAAATTTTCTGCTGTGTATGATAAATCTGATAATAAGTTTTGAATCCATTCTCTACAAATAACTCTTTTGCCATCTTGCCAGTGAATTAACTCTGAATTCAGACTATCTTTAGCAGCATTAATTTCATTTTGATCACATATTTCTGACAACTCATCCATAGAAAAAGTACTAGCATTCATAGGATCTAATGTATTTATATTTTCAAAAAGATTTAAGATCCTTAGTTCTATCATGGCCGTTATCCCTAAAAGCAGATTAATATCGTGAACAAAATCACAAATTCTTAATTCCAAACGATCAAGCACTAAAGGTCTTTGGGGACCATTTGGTCGGATTGAAGACCAAAAATGCCTAATATTTTGCATTGTTTTATTAGATATATTTTCCTCTATCCAGTCAATATAAGAATTATGATTTTCAAAAAAAGGCACGCTATTAGGTGTTTTAGGAAACTGGATCCATCTCTGAGAGTGATTATTTGTAATTTTATTATTTAAAAAAGGTGAACTAGCACTTAATGATAGATATAGAGCAGCCTCAGATCTTATAAGTCTTATAGCTGCAAAAAGCTTATCTAAATTATCAATTCCTACGTTTATATGTACACTTGAAGTTGCTATGGCGGTTCCATAATGATCTTGTATAAATTGATGATAAAGATTATTAATATCAGACCTTTGAAATTGAATATCGTGTTCAAAACAAAGAGTGGATGAAGGAATGATTGTTAACTCTTTTGTGTTTAGCCATCGTCTTAACTTTTTTCTTGGAATTATTAATTTCTCATATAGAGAACCGTAATCTTTTTCAGGTGTTGTTATGTATTCAACGTTTCTGTTATCTGGCTCTTTAACAAAATCAGGAAATATTTTCTCAATTTCATCCGAAACACCAATATGAGAATTTAAAGAACCTGTAAAAAGTTCCACCTCAAAACCCTTATAAAGATTATTTTGACTCATTTATTTATCCAAACAGGCTAATGCTTTTAGTATCCCCTTCGCTTTATTTATTGTCTCTTGATATTCATTTTCAGGAAAAGAATCAGCAACTATTCCAGCCCCTGCTTGCACTGAAACATCATATTTCCCATCTATTGAAGGTTTAACTATCATAGTTCTTATTGTAATTGCTGTATTTAATGCGCCATTAATATCAATAGATCCGTACACACCAGCATAAGGTCCTCTAGCATCTTTTTCAAAGTGCTTAATCAATTGCATAGCTCTTATTTTTGGAGCACCAGTCACTGTCCCAGCGGGAAAGGATGCTTTGAGCAAATCCCATACATCAGCATTGTTTTTTAAGATTCCCTCAACTTGACTGACTATATGCATAACATGTGAATATTTCTCAATCACCATTAAATCCTTGACCTTTACAGTACCAATTTCACAAACTCTTCCAAGATCATTTCTCCCAAGATCAATTAGCATTACATGCTCAGCTATCTCTTTTGGATCATTTAATAATTCCTTTTCTAATTCCAAGTCTTGCTGATTATCAATACCTCTAGGTCTAGTGCCAGCTATTGGTCTTAAGCTTGCAACAATCTGACTATTTTTATTTTTTTCTGCTTTAACCATTACTTCAGGACTTGAACCTATCAAATACCATGAGCCAAAATCAAAAAAAGACATATATGGAGATGGATTAACCATCCTCAAACTTCTATATAAATTAAAGGGATCATTATTGACTTGAGTTTGGAATCTCTGACTAATAACTATTTGGAAGATATCTCCCTTTCTTATGTATTCTTTTGCAGAGAGAACTGCATCCTCAAAATCTTTTTTCTCCCAATTACTTTCTAGATCTAAATTCAAATTCTCATTTTCATTCCAATCTAAAAACTCATTTTCTTTTAGAGGAACTCTCATTAAATTTCTAGTTTTCTTAATTTTAGAAATTGAATTTAGATACAACTCTTCAATTGCGCACTCTTTTGAAGAAGTTGTATCTGCATAAACCACTGACGTAATACATCTTTTTATTTGATCAAAAACAACTAGCTGATCAAAAAACATCCAGGAACCATAAGGAATATTGTTTTCTAGTGTTTCATTTATTGGAACACTTGGTTCTATTCGATTTATTAATTCATAGCCCCAAGAGCCATATAACTGTCCAATTGATGGTAAGTCATCAAGCATGTTTGACTTGTATTCGTTTGTCCAACTTTTCAAAATATCAAAAGGATCACCTTTATGTGTTTCAGTTTTGCCATTATTCCAAGTTTTAATTATTTCTTCTCCATAACAAACGGCTTCCCAAAGAGGTTTAGTAGCAACGATACTCCACCTACCTAAATTCTCGCCACCTTCAACAGATTCAAGAAAAACACCATGGGAATCTTTTGAAGATAATTTTAACCAAGTCGATAATGGAGTCTCTAAATCTGCTGGCCAAGTTTCAACGATAGGTATAAAATTTTTACCTTCTTTGTAAGCCTTTAAAAAACTATCTTTTTGTGAGCTGATCATATTAATAATGTCAGCCCAAATTATAATTATTTTCTCCTTTTATATCAACTTTAAGGAAGTTAATCAAAAGTATTCTTAGTTGTAAATTTCAAACCAGCTGGATTAGGATTCTCGCCTATTCTTCTAGGATTATGACCTACTTTCTCTCTGCCTTCATTGACTTTTTCAGGGAAAACACCATCTTTGGGGTGTAAAAATTCAATATCACCACCCGGGAAAATTCGGTAGATTTTAAAATCTTCAATTCTTGGTTTGAAGGCTCTTAATTGTGTCCCTAATGCAAGGCATTGTTCTTTTCTTGCAAAGTACATTAAATTATCACCTTCATGCATTATAGCGGCTCCACCGGTGGGCAATTCAAATGCTTGTTCCTTGGAACTTTTCCATACAATTGCATATTTTTCTTCGGTTTCTGCTGAGTTTAATAAACCCCCAGTACTTCCTATATGCTTTGGAAATTGACCAACTAAAGTTTCAGTCATCCTAGATTTTGAGTTATTTCTAATAAGAAACTAGCATTCATATTTTGCAAAATTCAAAATTAATAGGAAATTTTCTACATTATTTAATATATGGAAAACTTGTTTATCATTTTATTTTGAATCTGAAATCGGAAAAAATACTGTCAAACCTGTATCACGTCTTTGTGTGACATGACCTCCTAAACTAGCTAACAACTTTTGAGTGGCATTTTGACTAAGTTGTAAACTTCCAGTTTGAGGATTCCAATTTAAAACAGGACCAATATCAGAACCGTTATCTTTTTTTAGAATTTCTTTTTGATTGTTATCTAATTTTTGTACTTTGAGTTGAAGTCTGAGTTTTTGACCAGCTGGTCTTAATTCTAAAATTAATGTACTCCCTTCTTTTAATCCTCTAGTATTTTTATCAATTAATCCTCTTAACATTAATTCTAATTTTTCAGAATCACTCAAAATTTGTGGAAGTTGTTTGGGGATATCTATCTTCAAAGAAATACCACGACGGTTTAATTGTTTATTCCATAAAGGAGCAAGCTTTTTGAAAATTTCGGCTAAATTAATCTTCGCCAAGTTATTCAATGATGGCACTTCATTACCAACTAATTCTGCTGCATTAAAGATTAAACCAAACCTATCAATTTGTTCATTACATTCATTATCTATTTGAATTAAACGATTTCTCATTGATTCATCCATTTTATATTTTTTTAAAGTAGAACTTATTAAGGTTCTTATTGTTGCCAAAGGAGTTCTTACTTCATGAGAAATTGCACGTAATAGTTTTGCTTCAGTGATTTGAACATTTTTTTCATCATTTTTCACAGAATTCTGTATATTATGATTTGGCGAAATTTTTGCTAATTGTGCCGATAATATTGGCCAAAATAATTTTTCAAATTGGTTATTAATATTAAGGTTACCTAAATTATTGATTGCATTACGAAATTTTACTCCTTCCTCATAATTTTCTTGATTTAATTTTGCATGCATTAATTCAATTGAAAGTTTAAGGCTCTCTTCATCACACTTCATTAATAGAATTTTCTTATCTTTTTCTCCTACAATTGATAATACGCATTGAAAATTTGGAGTGATTATCATCAAAAAAGGTTCATAGCCATCTTCTTGACAAAGATTTAAGACTTTATAATTACTAACTAAATCGAAATCTTTTTTTATCTTTTCTGAATTATTGACTGGTAAAAAACCTGCATTCTCATTTTGAAAGTATGGAAACCCTTCAGGAGACCAAAGCCATCCATGAAGTTGATTTAAAAATTTTTTATCATTAAAAGCTGGCAAAGGGGAGGCAACCCATATCCCCCCCTGTTTACAATTCTGAGAAAGGAAATCTTTTTGAATAACTTCTAAGGAAGCCCACCACATTCTTCTGGATGTATCATCATCCACATATATGGTTTTAATTCCTTTAATCAAAAGCTCTTGAATTTTTTTTATAGTTATTTTTGCTTTCATCAACTTCTTAGTGATCTAGAACGTTTCAATATAGATAAAACAAATCCAATAGATATAAAATTAGTCACCAATGACGTTCGACCATAGCTCATAAAAGGAAGGGGAATCCCAGTAACTGGTCCTAATCCAATAGTCATAAATAAGTTAATAATTATTTGAAATAAAAAAATTGAGGCTATTCCAATAACAATTAGAGATTCAAAGTTAGTCCTAGCAATTGTTGCAGTATTAATAAGTTTTTTAATCAAAAAAAAGAACAAAAATAAAACTATAGCGCACCCCACAAAACCTAATTCTTCCCCTAGAGCACTGAATATAAAATCAGTATGTTGTTCAGGTATAAATTGCAAATTAGTCAGCTTACCTTGTAGCAAACCAGTCCCAAATAATCCTCCAGAACCAATTGCAATTTTACTCTGTATCAAATGATATCCGCCACCCAATGGATCTCTACTTGGATCTAAAAATAAAACTAATCTATCTTTTTGATATTCTTTTAAGCCATATTGCCACAAAATTGGTGTAAATTTTGCGACTAATAAATGGAACGAAATAGCGAGAGCAGAAAAAATAATTTTCCTTTTTGTAGATCTATAAGCAAGATATCCTATAACTGGAATCCAGAAAATAAGAAGATTTGGTAAGGTTAGATATAAAATTGATGTGATAATACAAAGCACTAATATCAAAATCCACTCTATGGGCATTTGAGCCCAATAGAGCATCACACCTGACAAAACAATTAAAACTAAAGATGTACCTAAATCAGGTTGAAAGAAAATTAATAACCAAGTAATAATTACTACTAATAAGGGCAATACTAAATCTCTTATTGTTAGGATTATTTTTTTATCGAGTACTAAAGCAAGAGTTAATACACAACTAAGTTTAGCTACCTCTGAAGGCTGAAAAGAAAAGATGCCCAAGTTTAGCCATCTTTGAGCTCCAGAAACTGAAATCCCAAAAAAATAAATAAGTAATAAGGATATTAAAGTAAAAAAATAAAATGGAACCACATACTTTCTAATTCTCTCTAACGGTATATAAGAAATAAAAAATGCTAAGAAATAACCTAAAAAACCAGTTACGATATGACCTAAATAGTTCGATACTAAAAAATCACCCTGAATACTTTTTATCAAAAAACTCGAAATAATAACTAAAAACAGTGGAATAATAAGTAGCGGAGAAAATAAAAAACCTCTATTGAAGTTGTCTTTTTTTTGTAAAAATCCTCTGTTATTTAATAAAAAAATTCTCTTAAACATCAATAAGTTTTAACAAATTGATTCTTAATTAATTGCGCTAAATTACCAAATACGACAGAACTTTCTTTACTGGGCTGGCTTATTGAGATTGGTACACCTTTATTACTATCATCAACGAGAGGGATTTCAATAGGAATTTGAGCTAATAATGGTAAGTCATTTTCATTAGCTAATATTTGTCCACCACCTTTACCAAAAATTTCATATTTTTTACCTGGCATATCTGGCGGAATAAATACAGACATATTTTCTACAATTCCCAATAAAGGTACTCCGAGTTGTTTAAACATTGCTAATCCCCTCCTTGCATCTTGCAAAGATACTTGTTGAGGAGTAGTGACAACTATAGCTCCAGAAATAGGCACAGATTGAGAAAGTGATATTTGAGCGTCTCCTGTTCCTGGAGGCAAATCAATAACCAAAAAATCAAGATTATTCCATTCAACTTGGTACAAAAATTGTCTGATAATACTATTAAGCATTGGTCCTCTCCATATAACTGGCTGACCTTCTTCTATGAGGAAACCCATCGATACCATTGAAATTCCATATTTATTTATTGGAATTAACCTTTGATCACTGCCACTTCCTTCTGTAACCTTTGGATTCTGTTCGGCAACTCCCATCATTGAGGGAGTATTAGGTCCATATATATCCGCATCCAGCAAACCAGTTTTTAAGCCTAATTTAGCTAGAGAACAAGCGAGATTAACTGCAATAGTACTTTTCCCAACTCCACCTTTACCACTGCTAACAGCTATGATATGACTAATACCAACAATCTTCTGCAACTCAGGAGCATTACTTTGATTTTGAGATTCAGTTTTGGAAGGATTATTATCTATCTCTATTTGAACATCATCAATATCTTCAAAATCCATTAGTATCCCTCTAACCTCTTGAACAATTCTATCTCTCTGAGAATTTGCAAACGATGGTAATGATAATGTTACGATTACTCTCGGTATAGTTACTCTTACATTTTTAATCCAAGCTAATTCAATTACATTTTTCTGTGATCCAGCGTCTAGAACTTTTTGTAAAGCAAAATTCGCATCTTCTATTGTGGTCATTAAATTTTTAAATATTTTGACAAGGTAGTCGACTGTTTAAAAGATTAAGAACTATGTCGAACTATCAAATAATAGGCAATAAGGACCCCCTAAGAGAAATTATAAAGAGAAACTTATAATTAACCAAAAAAATTTTTTTCTTCAAGATTTACTAAATACATGTTGAAAGAACCTCCTAAAAACTCGAGAGAAAAAACTAAAAATCTCTTATTAACTCTACAAGACAAAATTTGTTCAGGACTTGAAAATGTAGATGGCAAAGCGAAATTTACAGAGGAATCCTGGCTAAGAGACGAAGGTGGCGGTGGAAGATCAAGAGTATTGAAAAATGGTTCTATTTTTGAGCAAGCTGGCGTTAATTTCTCGGAAGTACAAGGAAAAGAATTACCTCAATCTATAATCTCTCAAAGGCCCGAAGCAAAAGGTCATGAATGGTTTGCTACGGGAACTTCTATGGTTTTGCATCCTAAGAATCCCTATATTCCTACAGTTCATCTGAATTATCGATATTTCGAAGCTGGTCCTGTTTGGTGGTTTGGGGGAGGTGCAGATTTAACCCCTTTTTATCCTTATCTTTCTGATGTAAGGAATTTTCATAATGAACATAAAAAAGCTTGTGAGAAAGTTGATCAAGATTTGCATAAAGTTTTCAAACCATGGTGTGATGAATATTTCTTCTTGAAGCATAGAAATGAATCTAGAGGCATCGGAGGTATTTTTTATGATTATCAAGATGGTTCAGGAAATATTTATAGAGGAAATAATCAAAATGGAGACGCATCAAAAGCTTCACAAAATATTGGCAGATCTAATTTAAATTGGGATGATTTATTTTCTTTAGCGGAAAACTGTGGGCAGGCATTCCTCCCTTCATATTTGCCCATTATTGAAAAAAGAGCTTCTCAAACATATTCATCGAAAGAAAGAGAATTCCAGCTATATCGAAGAGGTAGATATGTCGAATTCAATTTAGTTTGGGATAGAGGGACAATCTTTGGACTACAAACAAATGGCAGAACTGAATCTATATTAATGTCCTTACCGCCTTTAGCTAGATGGGAATATGGATATAAAGCCACAAAGAATTCTCGAGAGGAATTTCTGACATCAATTTTTACAAAACCCCAAGATTGGTTAAATGATAAAGAGTTAGAGAAATTCTGTATAGAGAATAATATTTTTGATTAAAAATTATCGAATAGAATTTTAAAGTATCTTAAATAGGCGTTTTAAATAAAGAACCGTCACTTTTCAATTGAAGTTTTTCTCCGAGTTCATTTTCTAAAGAGATTAATTCATCTCTATGAGCTCTAAGCCTCAAAAAAGTTGAATCATTGTCTTTTTCGTTGATCAACCTTAATTCAAATTTCTCCTCTCTTGCTGATTTTTTAAAATAAACAATTCCAGACAAAGGGCCACCAATTAATCCCAAAAGAATAGGCCACCAACCCAATTCAGGATATATTTGAATAATTACTAATCCCAAAGCACAAGAACCAAAACCGCCAAGACAACCTAAAAAAATTGCTAAAAATTTACTAGAAACAACTTGACCCTTGAATATCAAAATTCTTTGTTCAAAATCTCCTCCTGTTTGCTTCCATCCCCTCAAATTAAGCCATTCACATAAAACATTTAAAACCTGAATTGGCTGCTGAGAAGATGAAATCTCAACGATGGTTGTTCTATCTTTACTGGAAGCCCTAAGAAAAAAAAATAATCCTATGGCCAAAAGAATTGTCAGCAATAATGTTGAATTTAAGGAATATGACATTAAATAATTTTTTCTAGTAATTCGAGAATAAAAATTAAAGTTACATCATATTATAATTTTTTAGAATTATTCAGTAAAATATTCCTATTAGATAAAAATTCTTAATTAAATAAAATCTTAAGTTATATTCTAAATCTTAAATTTCCTTAAATACTTTTTAAAAATGACTATTGAAAATAAAAATATTGATCTTCTTTATAGCGATTTAACAGTAGATTTATACAATCTTTATAAAAAGTCATCCTACCTAGCTATTGACACTGAAGCAATGGGTTTAATTCATGGAAGAGATAGACTCTGTTTAGTACAAATATGCAATGAATTTAAAAAAACATCCTGTGTAAAAATCGAACTTAATACATCTTCTTCACCTAATTTAAAAAAACTTCTTGAAGATGACAAAATTACTAAAATATTTCACTATGCGAGATTTGATGTAGCAGCTCTAAAATGCAATCTTGAAATTAATACAAAAAATATTTTTTGTACAAAAATTGCTAGTAAGTTGGCAAGAACTTATACAAATAAACACGGTTTAAAGGATTTAATTAATGAATTATTAGGTATAGAACTGGACAAAAGCTCACAAAGTAGTGATTGGGGTAGCAACGAAGATTTAACTAAAGATCAATTAGATTATGCAGCAAATGATGTTAGATATTTAATTGAAGCTATGCATAAATTAAAAGTTATCTTAAAAAGAGAGAATAGATATGAATTAGCTCAAAAATGTTTCGAAACAGTTTCTGTACATGCTGATTTAGACATACTAAAATTCTCAAATATATTTGAACATTAAGAATCAATCTTCAGTTAAAAAATTATCTTCACCATCAAGAGTTTCCATAAGCTTATCAAGTATTCTTGAAGAACTTAATTTATCTGCATCATTTTTTTCACAAATTTTTAAAACATTTTGCGCAACTTGTATTTTTTCTTGAATAGTTTTCGAGCCTTCTTTTGCAATTTGAATTTCTACTTTCTTTTTAGCAGAAGATAAGCTAACACTCATAAGTTTTGCAATCTCTGCACAAATTTTTAGATATTGCCGATCATTTATTGGATACATAAAAGAATTAATAATTAATAAGCTAGTGCCATTTACTAAGATAACAAATGAAGGTTTATGGCATCTACAATTTTCTTACTTGCTCCGGATTCCCCCATTCTTTTTTTTCCAATTTTTGCTTGTTCTAACCTATCAATTTTTCCTTTCAAAAGGAAACTTAAACGTTTTAAAAGAATTTTTTTGTTCTTGCAAACTAAAACACTACCTCCCAATAATCTTGATTGCCTTTTTGCAAATGATTTTGTAAATTGTGGTCCCGGTCCCGGTAGAGAAAGAGATGGAATTCCAAGGCCAGCAATTTGCTCTGTAGCAGTTCCTGCATTGGACAAGCCAACTTCTGCCATATTGGCCCATGAATTGAATTTACCTTTTCCAATCACTACATATTGATCTTTCTTTTTCCATACTGAATCTTCATCAATTAGAAATTTAACTTTACTCTGTTTTATAAAACCATATTTATTTAAATAACTTTGAATTTGAATCACATTCCCATTAGTGCTCAAAGGCAAAAGTATTACCAAATCCTTTGATAAATGAAAATCTTGCAAACAATTTAGAAAATTATCAAGATTTTTAAGAGCTTCAGGGTATCTACTTCCAACTAATAAAATAATCCTTTTAAAAGAAATAATATTTGATATATTTTTGTTTGTTGCATTAACAAAATCCATCATTGGATTACCCAAGTATTTTGCATCAATATTTTTTTTATTCAAATTATTAGCTGTAATTTTATCTCTCATAATTAAATTTCTACATCTTGAAGATTTCATTAAAAACATTTCCCATGGATCCCATTCAGAACCTTTCAACTTATGATAAAAATCACTTAAATCCCAACCTGGTCCGCTACTCCAAGTATGATCACTTTTGGGAGTTCCAATGAAACTAAATTCGCATTCTGAACTCCAAGCATAGAGTAATGGCAAGAAATCGCCCACTGCGATAATTTTGCAGTTATGTTTTGACTTCTGTTTTACGAGTAGAAAATTTCTTAAATTATCGATTAAAAATCCTGCAAAAAAATCAAGCACAAATCCCTTCAGACTTTGATTACTAAAACCTCCACTAGGCAGCTCTTTTAAATATCCTATTTTACGAAAATTCTTTGATTTTATGGAATTAAATACATCTCCATTTCCTACTAACGGCAAAACTTCAATATTTTTATTTTTTATTTTTTTTAGTAATCTTTTTATTATCTCCGATGCGATTACATCTTCTCCATGACCATTGCATATAAATAATAGAGAATACGACACCTTACTGTTAAGATCATAAAGAGACTCAATCGAATCTTTTTCGGCGGCATGGCCAAGTGGTAAGGCAGAGGATTGCAAATCCTTTATCCCCAGTTCGAATCTGGGTGCCGCCTTATTAAATTTTTTTAAGCATTTAATTATGAGGTTTTCTAAGAACTTCAATTTCAAATAAAGGGAATAAAGTTTCAATTACTTGTTGATATATGAAAAAAAAATCTTTTCTTTATTATTGATAAATAATAACTGATATCAATTAATAAAAAAAATTTAATTGTTTTATTAATTATTTTCATCAGATTATTTATATAGAAATTTGAATTATTTTAGTAATCATTATCTGCTACACACATTCCTAAACATCTAACACCATTTGATGCAGTCCTTTTGCAATGATTACATAAAATGGGATCTTTCTCTGAAGTAAGGTTAATTTTTGAATTATTTTGATCTTTAAAACTTATTAACTCTTGTGTTGAATCAAATAGAGTCATTCTTGGAATCATCACTTGGGTCGATACTAACAACAAGTGAAGCATTAGTGTTGGAAGAAGGTATATCCATAATTTTTACAGTTTCTTTAGGTTCATCAACAACTTGATTATCTTCAGTACCTTCATCAACTGCACAAGCTTCAAGAGCCTCTCTAAGTAGTGAATCAAAAGTTGCTCCAGGCAATCTATGTCTAGCAACCTCAAGGAAAGTTCTCGGTAACGATTCAGATGCAGCATCTCGCAAAGCAGGATTATTCTTTCTATGTTCTTGTTCTTCTTCTATTGATTTAATAAACCTCAGTGTGACATCTCTTTTGGTAGAAGCTTTTATCAGCGTATCGTTTTCCGGATTACTAACATTAGGTTCATTTTCGAGATCACTAAGTCTTTTTTCCAAACTATTTAAAACTTCATTAGCTTCTTTACTAATATGCGCTAATTGACCATCGGACAAATTAGGTAAATCAGCGACAAAAACTTTCCCATGATCCCTTAGTGTCAAGAAAGTTGGCCTTGGGCCTTGAGTCTGTCTACCAATTGATTCAGAATTATTACCTATTGGTCTTTTTGGAGGTGTAGGGCCAGCTGAACTACGTCTACGTGTAATTCTTTGATTATTTGCAAAGGGCATTGAATAAAGGTTAAATCTTAATACTTAAACTTCCGATATAATTCGGCGGTAATTTTATTATATTACACCTAACTTTTTCATTTGGGTATAAAAAATAATGTTTTAAAACTCATTTAAAAAAGATAAAAAAATTTAAGTTAAAATTTCTGGCAAAAATTTACTAATTGTTTTTTCATTTTTTCGAACTATCTTTCCAATTTCCCAACTATCTATACCATAATCTTTACAGATACTTAATATCGCGTCCTTAAATTGTTTATCAATAATTAAACAAAATCCCACTCCAAGATTGAAAGTATTCCAAAAATCTTTTTTAGGAATAGATCCTTTCTCTTTAAGGAATTTAAATAAAATAGGTATTTCCCAAGTACTGGTATTGATATAAGGAATAAAATCAGAAGGCATACATCTTGGTAAATTTTCTGGAATTCCTCCTCCAGTTATATGAGACATTGCTTTAATTTCTATATTTTCAGTTAAGATTTGGTTAATCACATTATTGTAAATTTTTGTAGGTTTCAATAACTCATCATAAAAATTTAAGTGAGAAACTTTTTCAAATTCTTTATCTATTTGATTATTGTTTTGAATAATTTTTCTTACTAAACTAAAGCCATTACTATGAACTCCATTACTTTTTAAAGCAATTATTAAGTCATTTTCTGAGACTTTTTTACCATTAATAAGCTTATCCTCATCAACTATTCCAACACAAAATCCTGCAAGGTCATACTTATTTTTCGAATAAAATCCAGGCATTTCAGCAGTTTCTCCACCGAGTAATGAACAGTTATTTTCTCCGCAGCCATGTGAAATTCCCTGAACAACCCTCAACAATTGTTTCTTATCAAGCTTACCAGTAGCAATATAATCCAGAAAAAATAAAGGTTTTGCACCACAAGTAATGATATCGTTCATGCACATAGCGACTAAATCAATACCAACCTCAAAGTGAAAGTTTTTACTTTGGGCTAATTCTAATTTTGTTCCAACACCATCAGTTCCTGAAACAAGAACTGGTTTTTTAAACCTATCGATAGGAATTCTAAACAAACCTCCGAACCCACCAATACCCTCAATCACATTAGATGTATGAGTCCCTTCAACTGCCTGTTTAATTTCGGAAACAAATTCTCGGCCAGCTTTTATATCAACACCTGATGTTTTGTAATCCATGAAATAAAAATGATAGACTTTCCTATATAGATATTCCTCCTAAGATTGCTTTTGTCCAGTAATTATTTATCAAATAGATTTATTTTTTAAAAACAAAGTGAAGAAAGTAATCATAAGGAAAACTGAAGAAATAGAAAATTGGAGGAGAAATATAAATAGTGAAATTAACTTCATTCCAACAATGGGTAATCTTCATAATGGACATATTAAACTAATATCAACAGCAAAAAATGACAATTCTAATGTTAATTTAGTAAGTATTTTTATTAATCCACTTCAATTTGATAACAAGTTAGATTTAGAGAATTACCCTAAAACAATTGATAATGATATAAAAATCTCCTTTTCAAATGGCGCAGATGCCATCTTTATCCCAAGTAATGAAGATATATATCCACCGAATAATAAAAATATTAAATTCCTAAAAGCTCCAAAAGAATTATCTTCTTCATTATGTGGATTAAATCGAATTGGACATTTTGATGGTGTTTGTACAGTAGTTTATAGATTACTTAATCTCATCAAGCCAAAAAATCTTTACTTAGGGGAAAAAGATTGGCAACAACTTTTAATTTTAAAAAATCTTGTTCTAAGAAAGAAATTAAATGTTACTATTAAATCCATTCCTACACAAAGAGATTTTGATGGAATTCCTTTAAGTTCACGTAATGTACATTTATCAAAAAATGAAAGAAAATTGATTAAGTTTTTTTCAAGTGAGTTATTAGAAGCAAAAAAAAAATTTCAACAAGATAAAAAGATTAATTTAAACCAAATAACTAAAAAGCTATCAGCAAAAAAAATTTCAATTGAATATTTAGAACATTTACACCCTCATACACTCCAAAAAGCAAGACTTGAGGATAATATTTCGTTACTTGCTGGTGCGATAAGATGTGGAGAGACAAGATTAATTGATCACGTTTTCCTAATGAAAAGAAGGCCTATTATTGCAATTGATGGTCCTGCAGGTTCAGGTAAAAGTACTGTAACAAAGTTAATAGCGAAAAAACTTAAACTTTTATATTTAGATACTGGCGCAATGTATAGGGCATTGAGTTGGCTTATGATAAAAGAAAATATTGATTATAAAAAAGAAGAAAAGTTACAAAATATTCTTAAAGATATATCTATTGTTTTCAAGTCGAATACAAATTCACATCAGGATGTTTATATTAATAATTACTGTGTTACTGAAGAAATTAGGTCACAAAAGATAAGCTCCATCGTTTCTAAAATTTCCTCAATAAAAGAAGTTAGAAAATTCTTAGTAGAAGAACAACGAAAAATTGGGAAATCAGGTGGACTTGTAGCTGAGGGAAGAGATATAGGAAGTACTGTTTTTCCACATGCAGAACTTAAAATATTTTTAACTGCTAGCATTGATGAAAGAGCAAAAAGAAGAAAATCTGATAAAAATAGTAAAGACTCACAAGAAATAGACCTTCATACATTAAAAGAACTTATAAAGAAAAGAGATTTTGAAGATTCCAATAGGGAAATTTCACCTCTAACAAAAGCGAATGACGCAATAGAAATTATTTCGGATGGATATAAAATTAATGAGGTAGTGGATAAAATTATTGATCTTTATAATGACAAGATTCCTAAAGAGACTGAGATCAAATAAATTCAAGAAATACTCTCCAAAAAACCGTTTACAGAGTCTTCTAAAATATCAAGGACAAAATCGAAGCCCTCATCACCTCCAAAATATGGGTCAGGAACTTCTTGCTCATTAAAAACTGATCTAAAATCTTGAATTTTTTTTATTGATGCAAAACCAGTTGAAGCTGTTCTATTTTTAAGATCTTGAATATTTCTAAAATTTGAATCGTCCATCGCAAGAATATAGTTAAACGCTTCAAAATCTTCGCTAGTAATCTGACGAGCCCTGCTTTTGATATTTATATCTCTTCTTTCTGCCGCAATTCTCATCCTAGAGTCAGCTTTTTTTCCAATATGCCAACTCCCAGTTCCAGCAGAATCTATAATAAAGCCATCTGTTAATCTTTTTTTTTCAAGTAAACTTATAAAAATAGCTTCTGCTGCAGGAGACCTACAAATATTTCCCAAACATACAAAAAGAACAGAAATTTTTTTCATATGATCTCAAACTTAATAAATTATAGGACTTTTAAGTAGTAAATAAAACTTCTTTAATTAAAGATTCAGTAAATTCTTTACCAAACAAACTCGACAACATTGGCCTTGCTGGATCGTTATCTCTTCTATAATTCAAATAATTATTTTGACCGTTTATTAATTCTTTTTGCAGTTCAATATTGGCTTCTTTGCTTTCGAAAAGAATTTCCAAATACAAATCAAGATATTCCTTAAATGAGATATATAGCTGATTAGCAATTAAAAAATCACTTCTTTCTTCTTTTGGTAATTTTGACCAGATTACTCCTGGAGAAAAAAATCTAGATACATCAGCAGACATTTTTTCAGCTAATGGGAGTGATAAATGACATTGATTTTTAAGTTTTATAAGTTTTTCTAATAACTCATTATTGTATTGATTTTGTATTTTTAATGAAGGCTGAAAATCTAATACTAATAAATAACTATTAGGTAGAGAAACAAAATCTACTCCAAAAAATGGGACGTTATAAATAGTATTAGGAATAATTAAAAAATTTAAAACAGAATAATTTGGACTATCTATACACACTGCTCTTGCGAATTTAATTCTTTTTTTATGAGTTACACCCCAAGTAGAGAGATTCACATTTTTTTTCGATTTTTTTGAACCATAAGTTGAATCTTTATAAGAATATTCCGAAGGTATTGTTTTTTCTAAACAGTTATATTTACTTAAATTATTTGTTAAATATTTTAAAAAATTGTGCCATCTCCAATCTGGCCTGTAAAAAATAGTATCTTGTATTAACATTCAATGAATAATCTCATTATTTAATGTAAATAGAAATTTATTGATAAATTTATTTGTCCATTTTTCACCAAAAAAAGATTTAAACAATTTATCTGCAGGGTCTTTTTCAAAACTGTACTTATCATATTTAATTTGATTAATCTTTATTTCTTCTGCATTTAAAAATTGATTAATAGGATTCGATTTATAAATGTTTAAATAATTATGTACAAATAAATGGAATATATTATTTAAATCTCTATCAAGATTTAATTTATTTCCTCTACATATAATAACCCATGGGGAAAAATACTTTTTTGAATCATAAATATTCTTCATTTTATTATTATCAAATGCAGAATATTTATTCTTAATATTTCCTAAACTTGAACAATATTTTTCAAGATATTTGCTTTCTTGAATTAAAGGTTGATAATCAAGTATTGCTAATAACTTTTGAGAAGTTCCAAACCATAAAATATCAGCTCCTAAAATAGGCATTTCACTATCAAAATTAGGATATGCGACCGTATTAAACACTTGCAGTTTTTTGCCACCATCTAATCTTGTTATTCGCCACTTTCTATATTCGGGAGATGAAAAAAGCCAATTTTTAATAATATATTTTGAATCTTCATTGTGATGTTCTTTGAATTCGCTAGATATTTGTACTTCATGTCCATTTAATTCATCAATATTGGTTTTAAGGAAATCAACTAATGAATCAAACATAAATATTAGGTCTCGGTACTTCCTTTCCTAACTTTTTTTGTAATGTAATTGAATACAATCTTGCCTAAAACAGCAATCAAGTTACCTTCAAGCTCCTTAAACATTTTCATATTGTAAGTAAAAGCTTGATTAGCTTCATCAATAATTTGATCAGCAGTCTTTTGATTTATTGGAAGTTGATTCAAAGTAAGGGAATATTCTTCCTTGAATTTCTTTTCGTCAGCAATTAATTCAAACTCATAAAAATTTAAACCATCATTTCCCTGCAAATTTAATGCTTTTTTAGCGATCCTTTTCAAGATTTGCCCCCCAGATAAATCTCCTATATAGCGAGTGTAGTGGTGACCAACTAAGAGCTCTGGTGAATTTTTTGCGACCTCTCGGATTCTTTCAACATATTCTTTTGCTGATTGAGAAATATTAATTTCATTCTTCCAGTTTTCACCAAAATAAAATTTAAGATCATTTATAAGAGTTTCTTTCCTGAATAATGATTTAAAACCTATAGGTTTAATTACGGGATGTTCCTCATTGACCAATCTTTCAATTTCTTCTTCCATAGCTTCATAAACAAAATATAAATCACTAATTAATTTTCTATAAGATTTTTTTTCAACAACTCCTTTTAAAAAACAAGCCACAAAGCCAGTATTTTCTGCCATAGTATGGGATTTTTTTGTCCCTTCTCTTAATTGTCCTGCAAGAGCAACTGCCATATATTTTGAATTATTTTTGTAAGTGTATTTAATCTACAAGGAAAATACATAAAACAGCTAATTTTTGTTACCAGCGGATGTTGTAGAGAATAGCTTATAAAGTTCTTTACAAACCAAAAAAAGATTATCTTTTTGTTCCTTTTGCGGTAGATGAGTCCCAGTCATTTCCCAATCACCGATGGTAGCCACTCTCCATCTCTCGGAGGGAACAATCATACCTCGCATTATTATTCCCAACAATTTCGGAACTCTGCCATTATTATCATTTTCAATTCTTAATTGTAAGAGTATTGCTCTACATTCAATAAGAGGACTCCAACCAGGGAAATGAAACGCAAAGTCAATAGTATCTTGCATAGATTCATTATTTGAATTGTCCCAAGGACTAAAGTTTACGCTTGCATCTGGAAAATATTGCCGAAACAAAGCTGCAGTGGAAGCAATTTTATTAGCTATTTCAACATTACTTGCATTTGAACTCGCATTCATAAGTAGCTGAGTAATTTTTTTGAAAATGACATAATTTGCTTTAACTTGCTTATTAACTACTTTTTCTTTTAATAAAGATGTTGAAATGCTGATCAATAAACTATTCTCTATTCACATTTGAATAATAAATTTCTAGGTTTTAAAGAAAATAACTCATCGCAAATTACAATACGAGGAACTTCAATGAGTTATCTTTTATTAATTCAATGCTATGCCAAAATTTGAAAAATTAACTTTACCTAATGAAGGCGAGATAATAACTTTTAATCAAGGCAAACCTAATGTTCCTAATAATCCAATTGTCCCATTTATTAGGGGGGATGGAACTGGAGTTGATATTTGGCCTGCAACTCAAATCGTTCTAGATTCAGCGATAAAAAAAAGCTATGGAGATGAAAGAAAAATTAATTGGTTTAAAGTCTATGCAGGCGATGAAGCTTGTGAACTTTATGGAACATATAACTACCTCCCTCAAGATACTATTGAAGCAATCAAACACTTTGGTGTAGCCATCAAAGGTCCTTTAACGACTCCCATCGGCGGAGGTATTAGATCTCTTAATGTTGCATTAAGGCAAATATTTGATTTATATAGCTGTGTTAGACCATGCAAATATTATTCTGGAACACCAAGCCCTCACAAAAATCCCCAAAATTTAGACGTTATTGTTTATAGAGAAAATACTGAGGATATCTACATGGGAATTGAATGGGAAGCTGAGGATAATAATTGTCTTGAATTAATTAATCACTTAAATAACATTGTCATACCAAAAAGTAAAAATTTAAAAAATAGATCTATACCAGAGGGATCAGGTATTGGAATTAAACCGGTGAGTAAATCTGGTAGCCAAAGGCATATTAGAAAAGCAATTGAACATGCCAAAAGATTATCTGGAGATAAAAGGCATGTGACTCTTGTTCATAAAGGCAATATTATGAAATATACAGAAGGTGCATTTAGAGATTGGGGATATGAATTAGCAGTAAATGAATTTAGAGAAGATTGCATTACAGAAAGAGAAAGCTGGATTTTAGATAATATTCAGAAAAATCCAGATATTACAATTGAAAATAATGCTCGAAAAATTGAACCAGGTTTTGACAAGCTTACAAATAACAAAAAAGCGTTCATTTGCGAAGAAATTAAAGAAGTTATCACATCAATATCAAATTCTCACGGAGATGGGAAATGGAAAGAACTTATTCTTGTTGATGATCGGATAGCTGATAGTATATTTCAACAAATTCAAACTAGACCTCAAGAATATTCAATTCTTGCGACCTTAAATCTCAATGGAGACTATGTTTCTGATGCAGCTGCAGCAATTGTTGGTGGCCTAGGTATGGCTCCTGGTGCAAATATTGGAGATAATGCAGCAATTTTCGAAGCTACTCACGGTACTGCGCCAAAACATGCAGGCTTAAATAAGATTAATCCAGGCTCAGTAATTCTTAGTGGTGTAATGATGCTTGAATATTTTGGTTGGGATGAGGCAGCTAACTTAATTACTAATGGTTTAAGTAAGGCAATAGAGCAAAAAAAAGTCACCTATGATTTAGCACGCTTAATGGAACCAAAAGTAGAACCCTTATCCTGCAGCAGTTTTGCTGAAGAAATTATCTCAAATTTCTAATTTTAAAAATTATTTTTTATTTTCAAAAACTTTCCAAATATTAACCAGTGAATCTTTATTGCCAATATTTCCAGGATGAGTAACAACGGGAAGTTTTTCGCCATTTTTTAGTTTGTAAGTTACTACTGAAATGCCAGTTAAAATCTGTCCTACAAGATAAACATAATCTGCATTAAATCCTTTACTAAGAATCAAATTTGTTGTTATTCCACCTTTTGAAATCAAATATCCTATTTCATACTTCAAATCTGCGACTAATTCAGCAATAAAACAAGCAAGTAAATTATAAAAATTAAATAGTTCAGAAGAATCTAGAGACATAAATTTTCTTGAGGTAAACAAAACAGGAGTTTTGCCTTTCTCAAAAGAAAATCTAATTTCTTTCAAAAATTTATTTTTAAACAAATTCCTTCGCTTCTGATTGTTATCTGATGAAGTAATTTTAAAGAATTCAAAAACATCTAATTCAACTGGATTGCAATTACTTATCTCTAATAAATTATTCAATTGTATTGTTGAAAGTTCTACATATGATCCAACAATTATCAGTCCTGGAAGAAAACTCTTTTCTTTATTTCTTATTCTTAAATTAGAGAAAAATATTTCACTCTGAGAAAAACTTCTTTTCTCAGAAATTGAACTTATAAAACTTGCTGCAGTTCGAAAAAGGAATTTTTTTTGTTTAATTAATTTTTTAATTACTAAAGAAAATTTTTTTAGTTGAGAATAATTTTCTGCATCTACAACTACATGTTTATTGTTCTTCAAGTTCTTTAATGTTTTAAAAACAATATTATTTTCTTCATCATTTAGCATTTCTATATCTGACAATAAAAGATTTTGAATATCTTCAAAATTTATTTGCGATTTACTCTGCTGAAATAAAAGATTCTTGACATTACTTGTCTTATATCCAAAAATTTTATCTGTTGCAAAAATTGTTTGACTAATAGGAGTTTTATCAACAAAATGAGATCCATTAATTGTTAATCTTTTACCCTCTATGAAGGCTGGAATATGAAAAGTAGCATCAAAAGGACCTAAGCAACTATTTAGAGCAATTGGCTCTAAATAGTTATGTCCTCGAAGAGTAGAGTCTCCTCTACTTATAAAAATAATTTTTTCTTCATAGGCTTGAGAAGTAATTACAGTCTTAAGATTTTTGCAAATTTCCTCTATTGTTAATTTCGCATCATTTTCTGATAGTGACCTTGTATTAGCCAAAATAAAAAATAAATTAGATTTAGATTCAAAACCTTTTACTAAAGTTGAGCAGTCCCACTTAAGCAGTAATAAGCAATCGTGAACAGTTTGAGAGCCTGTGGGATCATCATCTATAACGACAAATTTCATAAGTATTACAAAGTTACTTAAGAGATTTTATTTGTATTGAGGCACTTAAACTTTTACTATCATTTGAAGGAATCATAATATTTCTAAATCCATCAACAAAAGAATTTCGGGGACTAGTCCAAGGTTCGAGACATATCATTCTTCTTGGAGGATCGCTCCAAATAACGCCCAAATCAAAAGGATATGGATGATTTAAAGTTACTTCTCTTTTAAAAATTTTATCTCGAAAAGAGCTTCTACCAAAAGTATACATAAGTAGATCAACTCCTAAACTAATTTTGTTTAATTCATCCAAAGTATTACTTATAGTATTTCTTTCTTGATCCTGACAATTAAGTGGATTATCAACAAACTCTAAATTTTTGAAATCTGAAACATTAAAGTAAGGATGCAAGCCAAAATTTATAGGCATAGCAAAGTCTGTTTTATTATGAATTGAAATTTCAAATTCTAAAGAGTTTATTTTTAAGGTAACTTCTATTTTTAGTTCGAAATCGAAAGGATAATATTTTTTGGTTTTTTTAGATGCAGTTAAGAATAAGCATAAAAATTTTTCATTTTCATTGAAGGAGTATTGCCATTGCATATCCCTAGCGAAACCATGTTGTGGTAATTGCAAATAACCCTTTCCAAATACTGAACTGGAGGTATTGAGATTTCCACAAATTGGGAACAAGATTGGAATGCCTCCCCTAATACTTTTTGTCTTGTCCATAAATCTTGTTTCATCGAAATAAAGTATTTCGTTACCATCGGAAACCCAATTTGTAATAACGCCTCCTCTTTCAGGACAAAATTTAATGTAATTATTTTTATCTAATTGAAAGACAAAAATTCCTTGGTCCTTACTAAATAATTCAAGTTTCACGATTATTACTTAAAGAGAATCAACCCAATCCAAAATATGTTGATTAACTAATTCCGGTATCTCATCATGAGGACAATGTCCTGCATCAAGAATAATTTCTTTTGTATTCTTTGGTGTAAATTTTTTATATAGATTTCTTTTTTTTGGAGTGTTCATCCATGGATCTTTCCCTCCCCAAAGAAGTAATAATGGTGCATTTAGTTTTGCGAATAACTTATCCAACGGCAATCCCTGAGGACCTGATGGGTTAAATACACTTCTAAAAACATTAAAAGCTCCATAATCTAGAGAAGGCTTTCTTATTGACTCAACTAAGAAATCATCAACATTTTTTTTATCAACATAAACTTGATTCAAAGTTTTTTTAATATTTTTTGGATTTCTCATATTCTCAAAAATCAAACGTTGAAGAACAATATTTTTCAAAAATATGCCGGCAACTGTTTCAATTGAAGTTTGCAACATATTTTTTTTGATAGTTTTTTCTTCACTAAAATATCCTGCGGCATTAAGTAATATCACTCCTGCATTTAGCTCATTTAATTCCGCACCAGCTGCTAATGCTGCATAACCACCTAATGAATTTCCAACAACAATTGTAGGTTTTGTTATTTTCTCTTTTACATAAGCTACAACTTGATCCTTCCATAAAGATCCTGAGTATTCAACATCTTGGGGCTTAGGACTTTTTCCAAAACCGAGAAGATCCATCGCATGAACTTCGTATTTTTTACTTAAAGTCGGGATATTGAATCTCCAATGATCAGTGGAAGCTCCAAAACCATGAATTAATAAAATGGCACATTTTTTTGATGCTATCTCAGGCTTAGCTGAAACTGTATATATTGGGTAATCTAAAAAATTCCAGTCATAATTTACACTACTATCTATCAGAGCTGACTTTTCCATCTATTGAAAATTTATCTTGATTGATTCTAATAAACTTATTTCCTAAAGAAGACCCACAGGATCAGCTGCAACATCATCTGAAATTTTGTTGCCATCATTTGGGGGCTTATCTTTTAGAACAATTCTTAAGAGAACAGGTGCAAGAAATGTAGTTCCTATAACCATTAATAAAATAGCTGCTTCAAGAGAAGGAGTTAATAACTTAGCGCTTGTTCCTAGCCCAAGAAAAATTAAACCAACCTCTCCTCTAGGCATCATACCCAAGCCTACAACTAATCTATTTGTAGGTTTATCACTTGAAAATACCCATCCGGCTGCTATTTTTCCAATAATCGCAACAACTAATAAAAATCCTGCAACTACAAGAGCTGATCGGCTTGTTGGATCAAGTGGATTGATAACAGATAAATCCATTCCAGCTCCAACTAATACAAAGAAAATAGTTGCGAATAAGGAAACTAAAGGTAATACAGATTGTTGTATTGCATGATTATTTTTAGAACTACTAAGAATCAATCCAGCTGCAAAAGCACCTAAAGCTGCTTCTAATCCAATTGCTGTTGCGACAAAACAACATAATACAAGTATCACAAAAGATGCCACCACTACAGCTCCAGGAGCTTTCAATCTATCTAACAACCAATCAAATCCTGGCGCTGCTGTTCGACTTAGTGCGATAGCAGCAATAACAAATACTACTGCTGCAGCAACTAATTTAACAATAGGAGCAATTTCTAAAGAACCTCCAGCAGCAAGCGCTACAACAACTGCCAGAATAACAATTCCCAAAATATCGTCTAATACTGCTGCACCAATAACAATCTGTCCTTCTCTAGTTTTCAAATATCCCAATTCACCGAAAACACTTGCAGTAATTCCTATACTTGTGGCTGTCATAGATGCTCCAGCAAAAACTGCAGGAATTAGATCTACTTGGAAAATAAACATTAATCCAAGAGTTCCAAACGCAAACGGTAAAATTACGCCTGCCATAGCAACAGTAAAAGCCTGAGCTCCCACAGCTACAAGTTCCTCTAACTCACTTTCTAATCCTGTTAAAAATAAAAGTGCATATAATCCAAGTGTTGCTACTGCTTGGAGCGAGGGGAAACTTTCGAAATAAACATCAGGTACTGCTTCCGGGGGAATTGAAGCTAATGAACTAATAACATTTACAAGTCCCTCATTTAGTTCAGTTCCCGCTGAAGGCGGTATCAATAAATGGAAACCTGATGCTCCTATTACAACCCCTGCAAGAAGCTCACCTACAATCGTTGGCAAACTTAGTCTTACTAATACTTCTGCTAATGCTCTTGCTGCTAAAAAGATCAATAAAAATCTTATAACTCCGATCAACGTTTCAGCAACTTCTAAATCATGTGCACTTAATTCAGCAAGTAAAGAGTACATTTAAGTGTAAAAAATAAACTACCTAATTGGAAGATAGTTTATTGAGGGCCCACTTTAAGAAATATGTAAGAAAAAAGCAAAAATACTCAACAAGTGTGGATCTGAAGTTACAACAAAGAAATTTTCTTAAAAATGGCTATTGTCTGTTATATGGCTAATCCAATGAATTCCAACGAACCCTTTGATCTGCGCTTGCCTACACCAGGCTGCTATTTAGATCCTGAGAAAGCTGGGATGGATTCAGATGCTGTTTTTCAAGGAATGACAGCCCATCTTTTCTACACTCTTGGAAAGTTAGCAACCTCTGCAAGTCCTCACGACTTATATATGGCTTTGAGTTACGCAGTGAAAGATAGGCTAATGACAAGATACTTGGCTAGCCAAGAGGTCATAAGAAAAAAACCACAAAAAACTGTAGCTTACTTATCGGCAGAATTTTTAATAGGTCCTCAATTAAGTAATAACCTCCTCAATCTTGGCATAACTCAAGAAGCGGAAGATGCATTAAAAAGATTTGGTATTGAATCTTTATCAACAATACTCGAAGTAGAGGAAGAGCCTGGATTAGGTAATGGCGGTCTTGGTAGACTTGCTGCATGTTATATGGAATCATTAGCATCTCTACAAGTACCAGCAGTTGGTTATGGTATTCGCTACGAATTTGGCATATTCAATCAATTAATCAGAGATGGTTGGCAAGTTGAAGTTACTGACAAATGGCTAAAAGGTGGATGGCCTTGGGAACTTCCACAACCCGATGAATCATGTTTTGTTGGCTTTGGAGGAAGAACTGAAAGTTACAGAGATGATAAAGGACACTACAGATCAAGATGGATACCTTCTGAACATGCAATAGGTGTCCCTCATGATGTTCCAGTCTTAGGATACAGGGTAAATACATGTGACAGATTAAGATTATGGAGAGCTGATGCAACAGAAAGTTTTGACTTTTATGCTTTCAATATTGGTGATTACTATGGAGCAGTAGAAGAAAAAGTTGCCTCTGAAACTCTTTCAAAAGTACTATATCCAAATGATGGAACCGACGAAGGTAGAAGATTAAGACTCAAGCAACAACACTTTTTTGTAAGTTGTTCACTTCAGGATATGTTGAGAAGCCTTGAGAAAAGATCAATACCAATAACAGAATTTTCTAAGCATTGGACAGTCCAATTGAATGATACCCATCCAGCCATAGCAGTTGCAGAATTAATGCGACTTCTTATTGACCAGTATCAGATAGGTTGGGATAAAGCTTGGAATATAACAACTTCCTCAGTTGCATATACCAACCACACCTTACTGCCAGAAGCTTTAGAGAAATGGGATTTAAATTTATTTAATGATCTTCTTCCTCGACATTTAGAAATTATTTATGAAATTAATTGGAGATTTCTACAACAATTAAGACTACGTTATCCTGGTGATGACAAAATCCTTCAAAAACTCTCAATAATTGATGAAGAAGGCTCCAAATCAGTTCGGATGGCTCATTTAGCCACAATCGGGGCACATCATATTAATGGTGTCGCAGCTCTTCACTCAGATCTAATCAAAAGACAACTTCTTCCAGAATTCGCAGCTCTATGGCCTGATAAATTTACAAATGTAACTAATGGAGTTACTCCAAGGAGATGGGTTGCGCTATCTAATCCATCACTATCGAACCTTTTAGAAGAAGAAGTTGGTCCAAACTGGATAACAAATATGGAACTTCTTAAGAAGTTAGAAGTAAAAAAAGATGACAACAATTTTTTACAAAAATTTGAGGAAACTAAATTAAATGGCAAAAGAAAATTAGCTAGCTTTATCCATTCGAAAACTGGCATACTAGTGAATCCATCAAGTTTATTTGATGTTCAAGTAAAAAGAATTCATCAATATAAAAGGCAACACTTAAACGCCCTACAAATTATTGCCCAATATTTAAGAATCAAAAATGGTACAAACAAGTATGAAGTCCCAAGAACAATAATATTCGGAGGTAAAGCTGCACCCGGTTACTTTATGGCAAAGCTAATGATTCGATTTATTAATGGTATAGCTGATGTAGTTAATTCTGATCCAGATATGGATGGCTTATTAAGGGTTGTTTTTCTACCAGACTACAACGTTAAACTTGGTGAAATAGTCTATCCCGCGACAGATCTTTCAGAACAAATTTCAACTGCTGGAAAAGAAGCATCTGGAACTGGAAATATGAAGTTTGCAATGAATGGTGCGTTAACTATTGGAACCTTAGATGGAGCAAATGTGGAATTAAGAGATCTTGTTAAAAAAGAGAATTTCTTTCTTTTTGGTAAAACTGAAAGCGAAATTATGGATTTAAAAAATAATAATTACTCTCCCAAAACTTTTATTGATCAATGTCCGGAGCTTAAAGAGGTTATACGTCTAATTGAAATTGGGCACTTTAGCAATGGGGATAAAGAATTATTTAAACCTTTATTAAATAGCTTGACTGGACATGACCCATTTTTTGTTATGGCTGACTTTGAAGACTACTTAAATGAACAGGATGTAGTTAGTGAATGTTGGAATAATAAAAAATCTTGGAATAAAATGGCATTATTAAATACTGCTAGATCAGGATATTTTTCTTCAGATAGATCTATTAGAGAGTACTGTAAATCTATTTGGAAGGTCTCACCAATGCCGGTAGAAATTACTTGCGATGTCGAAGAATTATCTAATTAATATTTTTCTTATCTGGTGAATCTGGAGTTTGATGAAATAATCTATTCAAAATTAATCTATCCATGTTTAATGGGTCTGGAGCCAATTGATTTGCAATTTCTTTAAATTTTGATTCGATATTGTTTGAAATTTTTGTATCAAATATTCTTTCCATTAATGCCTCAATTGAATATAAATAGGCATTAACACTTTCAAGTTCATCTAAAGCTTCATTAATTTCTGTATCAGAGATATGTTTATCTTCAGGACTTATATCTTCGTTTGATCCTCTTTCAGATAATTCTTTCTGCAACTCATCAGTAACCTTAGTACAGAGAGTTCTGAAAGATTGTATAGATGCCCAATTCAATTCTTGTTGCTGCTTAAAAGTAGGAAATTCTCTAATCAGACGATCATGCTCTTTATAAAATCTCTGACAATCAGAGCATTGACATGGTTCTTCAGCCAAAAGAAAATATTATTCTTTTTATATCATCTCACTAATTGGGCAAAATTGTAGGGCCATCCAACAATTCGTCATTTTCATCGAGTGAATCTGGACTATCTGGCAAAGGTATCTCAATACTTGTAACCAAATTAATAACATCTCTTAGTCTCATAGAATCAGCAAACCATCCCATTGCTTGCTCGGCATCACCTCTTTTTTCAGCATCACTTGCTTGATCTTCGTGAGCTTCCGCCAAAAGAGCCAGCCAGCACAAGCATCTTGCTTGAACTATTGAAAGATCTAAATCATTAGGTTGGGATTTAGAAAT
The DNA here is from genome assembly GCF_017696315.1 of Prochlorococcus marinus XMU1412. NCBI lineage: Bacteria > Bacillati > Cyanobacteriota > Cyanophyceae > Synechococcales > Prochlorococcaceae > Prochlorococcus > Prochlorococcus marinus. The sequence goes on from NZ_JAAORJ010000004.1 coordinate 518,013, forward strand.
GCGTTCATGCTCTTGTTGGATTAAGAGCTTTAAACGCATATCATGCAACTTAGCCATAAAAGATTTACTACTAACTATACGCTAGCTAGAGAGTAGCAAGTTTGCACACATACTACATATAGTTTTTTATTTTTACGGGACTGGCGGGAGTCGAACCCACGACCTACGGTTTAGGAAACCGTTGCTCTATCCTGCTGAGCTACAGCCCCAATAGATGATTTTTGGAGTATTAAGCATTATGCTAAATGAAAGCAGGAGAGGCAATCGCAAGAAAGTTTTATTTTGTTTCCAAAATAAAACTTTCTTGAGGAAAGTCCGGGCTCCCACATGGTCAGGCTTGCTGGGTAATTCCCAGTGCGGGCAACCGTGAGGATAGTGCCACAGAAACATACCGCCGAATACTTTATGTATGGTAAGGGTGCAAGGGTGTGGTAAGAGCGCACCAGCAACATTGAGAAGTGTTGGCTAGGTAAACCCCGGCTGGGAGCAAGGCTTAGTAGATTTATGACCATTAAACAATCTACTTTTAAGCGCCGCTTGAGACTGTGAAGTAATTCCAGTTCTAGATAGATGATTGCCCATCTTATTAATAAAGATGAACAGAACCCGGCTTATGACCTGCTTTCTAATTATTGTGATTATTCAAATCAGATGACAAATATAATTAACGCAAAAAGGATTAATCAAATAACTACTTTTTTAAAGTCTCTAAATATTAAATCAAAAAGATTTTCTGAAATAATTAGAACTCAAAATATTTCAATTATTCAAGATTTTAATCAAGCATTTATCCACTCCTCGAAGGACAAAATATTAAATTATGAAAAACTAGAATTTTTCGGAGATGCAGTCCTCAGATTAGCGGCTTCTAATTTTATTGAAAAAAAATATCCTCAAATGAGTGTAGGAGAAAGATCAGAGCTAAGAGCACAAATTGTAAGTGATGAATGGTTAACTAAATTAGGGGAAAAAATTGATATAGAAAAATTAATAATTAAAGGACCTAAGGCTCTTGGTGATGAAAATTCAAAAAATACTATTATTGGTGAAGCTACAGAAGCTTTAATCGGTGCTGTTTACAAGTGCTTTAATTCAATTCGGGAAGTCAATCTTTGGTTAGATGATATTTGGGAGGAAGATTCAGAAATATTTTTAAAAGCTCCTTATAAATACAAATCTAAAACAGTATTGCAAGAGTGGTGTCAAAGTAAAGGTTTTGATTTGCCAATCTATAAAATAATTGAAATCTCAAAGAAAAATGGGGACCCTAAAAGATTTTCTTGCGATATATTTATCGAAGGATTAAAAGAATCATCTGCATTCGGCAAGTCCCATAAACATGCAGAAACAAATGCAGCTAGAGTTTTGATAGAAAAATTTATTACTATAGGTAAAATCTAATTTTTATACTATTTCTAAATTAGTTAGCTTAAAAGTTATGAGTTTATCCCAGTTACCTCCTTCAAAAAGAACAGCTGCTCTTTTTTTTGTAACTCTCTGTACAAACCCTTTATATCCTCTATAGATAGAATTATTGTCTTTTACAACAACAAAAGATCCAGGGAGTATGGGTTTAGTAGATAATTCCATAAAACACTTTTTCTAATACAATACATGATAAATAAAAATGAATGGTTGACTGTTGGATTGATAACATCAAGTCATGGAATTAATGGACAGGTAAAGGTTAAATCTCTAAGTGATTTTGAAGAAAGATTTTTAAAACCGGGAACTAGATGGTTACAAAAAGAAAATGAACTTCCTTCAAAAATAGAACTTTTATCTGGTTTCAAACAGCCTGGCAAAGAAACATTCATAGTTAAGTTCCAAGGAATAAATACAAGAACCCATGCAGAGCAACTTAAAAAATTTAAAATTCTTGTGAAAGCGGATACACTACCCAAATTAAAAAAGGAAGAATTCCACTTGTTAGAACTTGTAAATCTCGAGGTCAAGACTTTAGAAAATGATGAATTAAAAAAAATTGGGAAAGTTATCAATTTAGAAAATGAGAAAAATAATTTACTTGTTATTGAACTATTTAAAAATCAAAAAAAAGTTCTCATACCATTTGTCAAAGAAATAGTCCCGTTAGTAGATATAAAAAATAATTTTCTAATCATCAATCCTCCAAATGGACTTTTAGAGCTATAAATTAAAAAAAATAAAAAATTTGTAAAAAACTCATTATTCAACAGTTACACTTTTAGCTAAATTTCTTGGTTGATCCACGTCAAGTCCCCTATGAGCTGCAATATGATAACTCAATAATTGTAAAGGCAATATATTAAGTAAAGGTGAAAGCCATTCATTAGAGGAAGGAACTTTCATCAAATAATCAAAGATTTCAGTTCCATTACATTCTGGAGCAATCCCAATTAAATATGAATCTCTAGCTTTTGCTTCTTGAGCATTACTGATAACTTTATCAAAAACCTCACCAGGGGAGGCAATCGAAATTACAGGTACTTTTTTATCTAATAAAGCTATTGGACCATGTTTCATTTCACCAGCAGGATATCCAGCTGCATGAATATAACTAATTTCTTTAAGTTTTAACGCGCCTTCAAGGGCAATAGGATAATTTATTCCTCTTCCTAAAAAAATAACATCTTTAATATTAAAAAAGTCATGTGCTAGCTTTTCTGAAGATTTATTATGTTTCTCTAAGAGATCTTCCAGTAATGGCGGAAGTTTTATAAGTTCGTTTATTAATTTACCTATTTCATCAGGACTTTGATTGCCTTTAATTTGAGCAAATTTTATAGCTAATCCATAAAAAGAAAGTAATTGAGCAAAAAAAGTTTTTGTCGCTGCAACTCCAACTTCTATTCCTGCACAGATATCAATTATATTTGAGACCTGCCTTCCTATAGAACTCTCTTTTCTATTTGTTATCGCAATAAGATTGGGTTTAAATTTTTTATTCTCAATTGAAGAACGTCTTTTAATTTCCATATCAATAGCTGCAATTGTATCAGCAGTTTCTCCGGATTGTGTGACTCCAATAGTTAATGTATTTGGCAATAGTGGTGGTGGTGAATATCGAAATTCGCTTGCATAAAAGACATTTGTAGGGACACCTGAAAATTGTTCTAATAAAAAGCTGCCCACCATTGCTGCATGTTTACTTGTACCACAAGCAATAATTTCAATTCTTTCTATTGATTCAAAAAACTCTGTATCAAATGGATAGTTGATTTGATATTGACCATTTTCTGAGTTCTTAATTAAATAATTTTCCAACCAGTTTTTTGCAGTCTGTGGCTGATCATATATCTCTTTCAACATGTAGTGTTTGAAATTCATCTTATCCATTATTTGCTCTGAGACTTTTAAAGAAACTGGATTTCTATATTGTCTCTCGTTGCTTGAGTCATATATTTCAATTCCAAGAGGGGTCAACAAAGCTATTTCTTCATCTTCCATAGGCAAAATAATATTGGTAAAGTTTGCAATGGCTGGAGTATCACTAGCACAAATAAATTCTCCTTCACCCAAACCAATAATCAAGGGAGCTTGTCTTCTTGCAACTACCAAAGAGGTTGGAGCACCAGACCATAAAACTGCTAAAGCATAAGATCCTTCTAAATCCGATAATACATTTCTCACAGCTACTAATAATGTTGACCCATTATTCTCAAGATTAAGTTTACTTAATGTATTTAACTCTCTTTGAATTAGATGGGGAATTACCTCGGTATCTGTATCAGAATTAAAAATAATGCCCTCTTCCTCTAATTTATTTTTTAAATCTTGGAAATTTTCAATAATGCCATTTTGAACAACTGCTATATTTCCTGAACTATCGGTATGAGGATGTGCATTTTTAACCTCAGGCTTTCCATGAGTTGCCCATCTGGTATGTCCTATACCCACAGTTCCAGAAATATTATGATTATTAAGATTACTTATTAAATTCTTGAGTTTTCCTTCTGCTTTGTTACAAGTAATGCAATTTGTTTCGGAATTGATTATTGCAATACCTGCAGAATCATAACCTCTATATTCAAGTTTTTCTAAACCATTAATTAATAATGGTAATGCTTTTTTATATCCAGTTACAGCAACTATTCCACACATACGAATTTTTTTTTCAATTATATTGAAATAAAATGCGTATTTACAAAAACATGGACTCTCTTAAAACTGCACTATAAAAATTAATATGCTAAACCCATACTCCTAGAAGTCTCATCTCCTAAATAAACACGAATACTTAAGAAATCTGTAGGACATGCGGTTTCACATCTTTTGCAACCTACACAATCTTCTGTTCTAGGAGATGAAGCTATTTGGCCAGCTTTACAGCCGTCCCAAGGAACCATCTCTAAAACATCAAGTGGGCAAGCCCTTACACATTGGGTACAACCAATGCAAGTGTCATAAATTTTAACTGCGTGTGACATGTAAAAATTGTCTTTTGAACCTCGTCTTATAATACTATTGTCTTACAAAGAAATTAAAAAAATTAAGATATGCTTCACTCTTGTTAACTCTAGGGCATAAAATCATATAGATAATTAGTATTTTCCATAAACTATGTCACAAGAAATCCTCGAAAAAGTCTGTTCTATTGTTTCAGAACAATTAAGCGTTGAAGCAGGAGAAGTCAAATCAGATTCAAATTTCCAAAATGATTTAGGTGCAGATTCTCTAGATACTGTTGAATTAGTAATGGCTCTTGAAGAAGCATTTGATATTGAAATTCCTGATGAAGCAGCTGAAGGAATAGCAACTGTTGGCGATGCAGTAAAATTCATCGAAGAAAAAAAAGGTTAGTATAGGATGCCAAATTTCCATCGAGTAGTTATTACTGGTATCGGAGCAGTAACGCCAATTGGTAATAACATTGATGAATATTTAGTCGGTCTTCAAAGAGGTACTAATGGGGTTTCAGATATTACTCTCTTTGATCCCGAACAACATCCCTGCAAATTTGCTGCAGAAGTAAAAAATCTTCAATCTGAAAATTTTATTGAACCTAAAGAATCCAAAAGATGGGATCGCTTTTCCCAGTTTGGAGTTATTGCTGCAAAGCAAGCCTTTAATGATTCTGGCCTTGAAATTACCGAAGCTAATGCATCAAGAATTGGAGTAATTATTGGTTCAGGTGTTGGAGGCTTACTAACTATGGAAAGTCAAGCTCAAATATTGAGTCATAAAGGGCCTAAAAGAGTAAGTCCATTTACAGTCCCAATGATGATTCCAAATATGGCCACTGGATTGGCTGCAATCGCTTTAGGTGCAAAAGGACCAAGTTCCTCTGTATCCACCGCTTGCGCTGCCGGTTCAAATGCAATTGGTGATTCTTTTAGATTACTCCAACTTGGAAAAGCAGATGCAATGATCTGTGGGGGAGCAGAAGCAAGTATTACGCCTCTCGGGGTAGCTGGTTTTGCCAGTGCCAAAGCTCTTTCTTCCAGAAATGAAAGCCCTCAAACTGCTAGCAGACCTTTTGATGCAGAAAGAGATGGATTTGTTATTGGAGAGGGATCTGGAATTCTTGTTTTAGAAACTTTAGAAAATGCACAAAAAAGGGATGCGAGAATTTATGCAGAAATAGTTGGTTATGGAACAACATGTGATGCCCATCATATAACTGCTCCATCTCCAGGCGGGATTGGTGGCGCCGAAGCTATCAAATTAGCGATTGAAGACGCTTGTCTTAGCCTTGAAAAAGTTGATTACATAAATGCTCATGGAACAAGTACATCAGCTAATGATAAAAATGAAACTTCTGCAATTAAATCTATTTTTAGAGACAGATCTTACCTCATTCCTGTAAGCTCTACTAAGTCGATGACAGGTCATCTCCTAGGAGGCTCAGGAGGTATAGAAGCTGTAGCTTGTATACTTTCTTTGACACATAATTTTATCCCTCCTACAATTAACTACGTCAATCGAGATCCTGAATGTGATCTTGATTATGTACCAAATAATGCAAGAGAAGCTCAAATAGGAGTAGCTCTTTCAAATTCTTTCGGCTTTGGTGGTCACAATGTTTGCCTTGCTTTCAGCAAAATGAATTGAAGACAACCAATTCTGTATTTCCAACTTAACTTATTTTAAAACAATGGTCGCTGCATCTGTTTCATTAGAATCACTTTGTGTAAATAGTATAAGAATGCTTGCTGTAGATGCAGTAAATAAATCTAATAGTGGACATCCTGGATTGCCAATGGGATGTGCTCCTATGGGTTATGCATTATGGCAAAACATACTTAATCACAACCCTAATAACCCAAAATGGTTCAATAGAGACCGTTTTGTATTATCAGCTGGTCATGGCTGTATGCTGTTATATTCCTTGCTTCATTTAACAGGATATAAATCAGTTTCCATAGAAGATATTAAAGAATTTAGGCAATGGGGATCAAAAACTCCTGGACATCCAGAAACATTCGAAACTGAAGGTGTTGAAGTTACAGCTGGGCCTCTTGGAGCAGGAATTTCAAATGCAGTTGGTTTAGCAATAGCTGAAACACACTTAGCAGCTAAATTTAATAAGCCTGATTGCAATATTGTTGATCACTATACTTACGTAATAATGGGAGATGGCTGTAATCAAGAAGGTATTGCATCAGAGGCTTGCTCATTAGCTGGTCATCTTAAGCTTGGAAAATTAATTGCACTCTATGACGATAATCAAATTACAATTGATGGACGAACCGATGTTTCTTTTACTGAAGATGTCTTAAAAAGATACGAAGCTTATGGATGGCATGTACAACATGTTGAAGATGGGAATCATGATGTTAAAGGAATCACCGAAGCTATCGAAAAAGCGAAATTAATTACAGACAAGCCTTCAATTATAAAAATTTCTACAACCATAGGTTACGGTTCTCCAAATAAATCAGATACTGCTGGAATTCATGGAGCAGCTGTCGGAGAAGAAGAAGCTGCATTAACTAGAGAGTTTCTAAACTGGGAATATCCTCCTTTTGAAATACCCGATGAAGTATATACGCATTTTAGAAAATCAATAAACAAAGGTGAAAATTTAGAGCAAGAATGGGATTCTAAATTTGAAGAATATCAAAAAAAATATCCCTCTGAAGGAGCCGAATTAAAAAGAATGTTAGAGGGTCAATTACCTGAGAATTGGGACTCAGACCTCCCCTCTTATTCGCCTAATGATAAAGGTTTAGCCACAAGAAAGCATTCACAAATATGTTTGGGTGCTCTAGGTCCTAACCTACCTGAATTAATTGGCGGATCAGCAGATTTAACTCACTCTAATTACACAGATATAAAAGGAGAAACTGGATCATTCCAGCCACATAGCCCTGAAAAAAGATATTTACATTTTGGTGTACGAGAGCATGCAATGGCAGCTGTACTTAATGGTATTGCCTATCACAATAGTGGTCTTATCCCTTATGGTGGAACCTTCCTTGTTTTCGCCGATTATATGAGGGGCTCAATGAGGCTTTCAGCACTTAGCGAATTAGGAGTAATCTATGTCTTAACACATGATTCAATTGGTGTAGGAGAAGATGGGCCAACACATCAACCTATTGAGACTATCCCTTCTCTTCGCGCAATGCCTAACATGCTAGTTTTCAGACCTGGAGATGGCAACGAGACGAGTGGAGCTTACAAGCTTGCTATTCAAAATCGAAAAAGACCTTCTGCACTTTGTTTAAGTAGACAAGGCATGCCAAATCAAGAAAATACTTCGATAGACAAAGTTGCTCTAGGAGGATATGTAGTTTCCGATTGTGAAGGAACACCAGACTTAATATTTATTGGTACTGGAAGCGAACTGAATCTTTGCATTGAAGCAAGTAAGGAACTTTCAAGCTTGGGTAAAAAAATTAGAGTTGTCTCTATGCCTTGTGTAGAACTTTTTGAAGAGCAAGAAGAATCTTATAAAGAAAGTGTTTTACCTAGTAGTGTGAAAAAGAGAGTTGTAGTAGAAGCCGCTCATTCATTTGGTTGGCATAAATATACAGGTTTTGATGGTATTTGTATCACTATGGATAGGTTTGGTGCATCAGCACCAGGTGGAGAATGTATGAAAAATTTTGGATTTACAGTCGAAAACGTAGTTAATAAGACTAAGGAAATTCTATAACTTGTAATTGATAACTACACTGAAGTATTACATTCTTCAAGTTTATCTTTTAGTTGATCTAGTGATTCATCTGAAATCTTTGAATTCATTGGACAATGTTTTGGGCCACACATTGAACAAAACTCAGCCTTTTTAAAGATCTCTTCAGGCAATGTTTCATCATGGTACTGCTTTGCCCTTTCCGGATCTAAAGAAAGTTCGAATTGTTTATTCCAATCAAAGTTATACCTTGCATGACTAAGTTCATCATCTCGATCACGAGCTCCAGCTCTATGTCTTGCTATATCAGCAGCGTGAGCAGCTATTTTATAAGCAATTAATCCTTCTCGTACATCTTCTGCATTTGGAAGGCCTAGATGTTCTTTTGGGGTTACATAACATAGCATAGAAGTTCCATACCACCCCGCCATTGCCGCCCCAATAGCACTTGATATATGGTCATAACCAGGAGAAATATCTGTTACTAATGGTCCAAGTACATAGAAAGGGGCTTCTGAACATTCTTCCATTTGCTTTCTCACATTAAACTCAATTTGATCCATAGGGACATGACCAGGACCTTCAACCATTACTTGAACATTATGTTCCCATGCTCTTCGAGTAAGCTCGCCTAAGGTCTTCAATTCAGCTAGCTGAGCATCATCAGAAGCATCATGCAAACATCCAGGCCTAAGTGAATCTCCGAGAGAAAAAGTACAATCATATTTCTTGAAAATCTCACAGATATCATCAAACCTTGTATAGAGGGGATTTTGTTTAAAATGATGTAACATCCATTGGGCTAAAATACCTCCCCCTCTACTGACAATTCCAGTAATTCTTCCTTTAACTTTTGGCAAATGCTCTATTAATAGACCAGCATGAATAGTTTGATAATCTACGCCCTGCTGACAATGTTTTTCAATAATATGAAGAAAATCGTCTTCTGTTAGTCTATCTATTGAACCATGAACACTTTCTAAAGCTTGATAAACAGGAACAGTTCCTATGGGAACAGGAGATTCTTGAATAATTGCTTGTCGGACTTCATCTAAATTTACTCCTCCCGTAGAAAGATCCATAACCGTATCAGCACCATATTTAACAGCAAGTTTGAGCTTTTCTACTTCTTCATTGATATCACTTGCGTTAGGGGAAGCACCAATATTGGCATTAACTTTGCATCTTGAAGCAATACCTATAGACATTGGCTCAAGATTCAAATGATTAATATTAGCTGGAATAATTAATCTTCCTCTTGCCACTTCTTCCATTATTAAAGAAGAAGGAAGATTCTCTTTTTTAGCAACAAAATCCATTTCTTCAGTGATATAGCCATTTCTCGCAAAGTTCATCTGAGTTACATTGTCTTTCCCAAGGCGAGGCTTAATCCAAGAACTTCTCATAATTTCTTAATTTTTAAAAGTGGTATTACTAAAGTTTGATCAAATCTCAACTTCCCTGCATCGAAATTAATGATTCAGGTTCAAAGGGTATGATCTCAGCTAAGTTAAATTTCTTAGCACCCCTAGTATTTATCTTATTAATAGCTCTTTTCTAAAAATAAGTCATCTCATATTGCGTGAAAATAAATAAAATTGTTTTATTTATTTTTTTGATAAGACTTTATCTTTTTTAAAATATTTTTTCTATCCAATTGTCTGCTCATACCCCTCTCCAAAATAATTACAATCCCCATTAAGCCAATAGGTAAATAAAAAATCTTCTTGGAATTATCCCTAAATATTAATCCAATGGCAGATATAAAAATCATGAAAGGAGCTACAAAAGATAAAATAAATCTTTTATTAATTTTCATTTGCCAATAGTATTAATTATTTCATTATTTAATTTTACTATGGATTCTGTTATCACTTTAATTCCAACAGCAATAGCTCTTTCATCCGGATCAAATTTAGAACTATGAAGAGGAGCACATCCATTGGAACTAGAAACCCCAAGCCTAAACATAGCTCCAGGAATTTCATTTAAGAATTCAGCGAAATCCTCAGCTCCTAATGATGGTTTTTGTAATTCGATTACATTTTCTTGACCCAAAACCTTAATTCCCGAATCTCTGAGGACTCTATTCATTTCAGGATTATTATTAACTGCCGGAGTGATTTCTCTAAATATAACTTTTGCTTCAGCTCCGCAACTATTAGCTAAAGAAGTGATATTTTCATTGAGCCAATTACCAAGATTCATAAATACTTTACGATTAGTGCATCTAACAGTACCAATTAAATTAACCTTTTCTGCGAGAACATTGAATGCATTGCCACCATTTATTTTCCCAAAAGTTATTACTACTGGATCTAGAGGGTCTAACTTCCGTGTTATTGATTCTTGAATTCCCGAGATAACTTTTGAGGCAGCCCAAATAGCATCAACTCCTTCATGAGGTCGAGCACCATGGCCTGATTTTCCTTTAATCTCAACATTAAGTTCTCCAGCAGCTGCAGTTAAACTTCCCTCTTTAATGCCAATAGTCCCTACGGATAAATCGGGGTAGACATGAACTCCAAAAATATGGGTTAAACCATTAGTTGCACCATCCTTAATCATCCATCTAGCTCCACTCGCAATTTCTTCAGCAGGCTGAAAAATTATCCGAGTCCCAAAATTTAGTTTTAAATCCTTAAGAATTTTTGCGACACCCAATCCAATCGAGATATGCAAATCGTGACCACAGGCATGCATAACACCATCTACTTTTGAAGAAAAACTTAATTTAGTTTCCTCAAATATTGGCAATGCATCCATATCCACTCTTAAACCTATAATACCTTTATCTAAAGGGCCAAAATCAGCTATAACTCCAGTCCTACCTATAGATTCTCTAACATTCCAACCAATATCTTTTAAAAAACCACTGATCAAGATCGCTGTTTGATTTTCAAGTCCACTTAATTCCGGATGTTCATGGATATGTCTTCTTAAGTTAATTAGTTCATCATTAAACGAATCAATTTTTTTATGTAACTGATCTCTATTCATTACTTATTTTAAATCGATAAAATTCATTAAATCTTTAATTGGTTGAGGAGGCCATCTTCTTATTTTTTTTAACCATTCTTCATCACTATATCTAGGATCTAATTCAGTTACCGCTATCCAATTACTCTCTGCTTTACCAGCTTCACCATTAGACCAACTCAAAGCTGTCAAAGCTGCCCTAGCATCTGCAAAAGTTGGATAACGTCTAATTAACTTTATTAATTCTTTTTCAGCTTCATCAATATTTCCCAACTGGAAATCTGCTAACGCCAAACTTGACCTAGCCATGGCAAATCCTGGATTATATAAAGCAGCTTTGGAGAATAAATCTCTTGCTTTATCCCAATGGGATGTAGATCCTTCTACGTTAGCTAAATTATATAATGCAGAGAAATTTTTACTATCTAGGGAAATAACGAACATATAATCCTTTTTCGCTTGCGACCATAAACCCAATGCTTCCTCAGCAATCCCCCTGTTAATGTAAGGATCTATTTCACTAGGATTCAAACTTATTGCCTTATTTTGGTCATCTATTGATCCCTTAACATCTCCTACAACAAGTCTTACATTTCCTCTATTGCTAAAACCTGCAGCATCATCAGGATAAGAATCGAGATATTGATTCCATTCTTGTAACGCGAGATTAAATTTTCCGCCTGAACTAAGATCTAACGCATTTTTAAACAAATCCTCCCTCGAAGATAATGAATAGCATGGTGCAATATAAAAAATATTGAAAAAAATAAAAATTAATAAAAAACAAACCTTAACTTTTTTAAAAGTTATCATCTTTTGAATCAATGTACTTTTTTCCTAAAGCAGTAAGCAATCTTCCTCGAGGAGTTCTCGTGAGAAAACCAATTTTAATAAGATATGGCTCAACAACAAATTCTAACATTGAAGAATCATCGCCCAACCCAGATGCAATTGAATCAAGGCCAGTTGGAATATTATTATTTTGGTTAAGAAAAGATAAATAGTGTCTATCTAAAGAATCCAATCCTTTTTCGTCTATTTGGTAAGAATTTAAAGCTTTTTTTATTAAATTCACTGAGATAGTATTAGTTTTCATAACAACTTGAGCATAATCTCTAACTCGTCTTAATAATCTTAATGCAATTCTTGGAGTCCCTCGAGATATCTTTGCCAAATCATAAGATGCTTCATCTTCTAAATTGAGGTTTATTAATCGGGAGAAATTAACAATAATTTGTTTTAATTCATCACATGTATAGAATTCAATTTTCTGAGATATCCCAAATCTGTCTCTTAGAGGTGCACTTATTGAGGCTAATTTAGTTGTCGCGCCAATCAGAGTAAACCTAGGAAGATTAATTGTTCTGCAACGGGCTCCTCTATTAGCTCCCATCGTTAAGTCAAGTCTAAAATCCTCCATTGCAGAATATAACAACTCTTCAGTTAACCTATTTAAGCGATGTATCTCATCGATAAATAAAACTTCACCTTCTTTTAATCCAAGAAGTAAACCTACAATATCTCTTGGTCTTTCAATTGCTGGTGCAGTCGCAATCTTACATTTTGTATTCAATTCGTGGGCTATCAAAAAAGCAAGAGTAGTCTTACCTAGACCAGGTTGTCCATATAAAAGAGTATGCTCCAAAGGTTCTTTTCTAATAATTGAAGCATCTATAGCTATTCTTAAAGAAGATTTAAGTTGTTCTTGGCCAATAAATTCTTTTAAATTAAGAGGCCGGGCTAAGTTCAAATTATTATTTCTCTTTTCTTCTGGAATGTTTTTTGAATCAACTAGCCTAAGTTCTTTTTTTCGAAAAGAAAAGTCATTATCGCCTATATTGGAAGAAATTATTGCCATAATGAAAGGTTAATTGCAATTGTTCTGAGTAGAAAGATTTTTTACAACTAAAATGGCAAAAAATTCAAACAAAGTTAAAAAAAATACTAATAAAGGAAATAATTTTAAACTTCTAGCTGATAATAGATATGCAAAATTTCAATATGCAATATTTGAAACAATCGAAGCTGGAATTGAGCTTTTAGGGACTGAAGTAAAGTCTATTAGAAACGGAAAAGCAAATTTAAGAGACGGATACTGTTCATTCAGAGATGGGGAGATCTTATTATTAAATGTTCACATTTCACCACATACAAATGTGGGGTCTTTCTTTAATCATGATCCACTAAGAAATAGAAAGTTGCTACTACATAAAAAAGAAATAATAAAAATGAAATCTAATACTGAAAAAAAAGGAATGACTATTGTTCCATTATCTCTTTATTTAAAAGGCTCATGGATAAAACTAACTATTGGAGTTGGTAAAGGGAAAAAATTACATGACAAACGACAAGATGAAAAACAAAAAAGCATAAAAAAAGAAATCAACTCTGCACTAAAAAGATAAAAGATTAGTCAGAATTATTGAAAGTATCAATCTAAACTTACTGAAGTTGGTGGTGGTGAAGGATCTGGATCTGCAATTAGCATATGCTGCAATACAGTTTCTGGCCTCTCACTATCTCTCCAGCGAATTTTGTATGCAGGCATTTTTGTACCTCTACTTGTAGTTTGCTCTACTGGTTCAATAACCCATCCTCTTCTTGATCGGCCTTGAGGATTTCTTTTTACTACTGCATCCGCGTGTTTGAAACGGAAACCAACACGTTCACCACTCATTTAAAAAATTTCGTATTGGATTGATTTAACTATTTTACTTCATTCGAGGGTAATTTTTAACTTTTTTTGGAAGTTATTTCTGGTTTTAACAATGGGAAAGGGATTACATCTCTAATCGATGCGCTATTAGTAATTAACATAATTAGCCTATCAATGCCTATACCTAATCCTCCCGTAGGCGGCATGCCAATCTCTAAAGCATTTAAAAAATCTTCATCTATACAGTGAGCCTCAAGATCTCCTTCATCTCTAAGAGATTGCTGTAATTGCATTCTTTCTCTTTGATCTACTGGATCTATCAACTCACTAAACGCATTTGCCAGTTCTCGACCAACAATGAATAATTCAAATCTCTGGACTATTTCTTTATTATCGTGATGAGGCCTAGCTAAAGGAGAAATTTCAACAGGATAATCAATGACAAAAGTGGGTTCTATAAGTTTTGATTCTACTTTTTGCTCAAAAACCTCATTTAAAAGTCTTCCCATAGTATTTACTTTATTAGAACAATCAACATTGATATTTTTAACGGCTTTTTTTGCTGCTAGAAAGTCTCCACTGAAAGAATCAAAATCAATCCCTGTATATTTTTTGACAATAGCTTTCATGGATATTCTTGACCAAGGCTTAGAAAAATCAATTTCTTTATTTTGATAATTTATAGTTAAGGACCCACATGCATCAGCTACGATATCTTTAATCAATTCTTCAGTTAAATTCATCATATCTACATAATCAGAATAAGCTTCATAAATTTCCACTGAGGTGAATTCTGGATTATGCCTTGTACTTATCCCCTCATTACGGAAGATTCTTCCCAATTCATAGACTTTCTCAAAACCTCCAACAACCATTCTCTTTAAATGTAATTCTGTAGCTATTCTTAAATACAACGGAATATCTAATGTATTGTGATGAGTTATAAATGGTCTTGCTTCAGCACCACCAGCTTCAGATTGCAAAATTGGAGTCTCTATCTCTAAAAAATTTCTATTATCTAGCCATTTTCTTATAAAACTTATACATTTCGCTCTGGTTTTAAATACATTTTTAGAGTGAGGATTAACTATTAAATCTAAATAACGTTGTCTATATCTTTTTTCAATATCAGTCAATCCATGCCATTTATCTGGGAGAGGTTGTAATGATTTGGATAACATTTCCCATTTTTCTACTTTAATTGAAAGCTCACCTTTATTAGTTTTTTTAATAGTTCCATAGACTCCTATCCAATCACCAATATCTACTATTTCCTTGAGATCTTCAAAAGAAAGTAATTTTTGTTTTTCTAAATTGAAATTAATAATCCTTTTATCTAGATAAAGCTGAATCTGACCTTCTTGATCGCTTATTGTGAAAAAGGCAATTTTGCCCATTACCCTTTTTGCCAGAACTCTACCAGCAATAGAAACACTGAAGTCTTCCTCTTGACCATTTTCTAGATGATCAAATTTTTGAATAAGAAAACTGGTAGTATGTGAAACCTTAAAGCTCTGTGCGTAAGAAGCAAATCCTTTATTCACGAGTGAACTAGCTTTTTGTAAGCGCGCTTCTTTAATTTCAGACAAAATTTATTTAAATATATTTGTTTTATTTAATAAAATTATCAGACTATTGCTCAACTTGCCAAAGATGTTGCTGTTTCGCCAACTCTCTGAGATGCGTAACCAATTCCTCTAACAGTTAGTATTAATTCTGGATTTCTTGGATCTGGTTCCAATTTACCTCTTAGTCTTGCAACATATACATCTACAACTCTTAAATCTGCCGCTCTACGAGGAGGATAGCCCCACAGCTGTTCCAAAATTTCTGCTCGAGGAACAACCTTACCAGGTTCGTCAAATAATAACTCTAGGAGACTAAATTCAGTATAAGTTAGACTAATTCTATCTCCAGCTCTAGAAACTTGTCTGCGATTAGTATCAACAACTAAACTTCCAAATTTCATAACTCCTTTGCCTGAAGGAACTTCTTTGGTTTCAGTAACCGATACAGTTGGCCCCATTCTTCTCAAAATTGTAGCTATTCTGGCCTCTAACTCTTTTGGGCTAAATGGTTTAGATAAGTAATCATCGGCTCCTAAATCCAAACCAGCAACTCTCTCTGAAATAGCCTCTAGAGCGGTTAAAAATATTATTGGTACTACTGACTCAGCTCTAATTCTTCTACAAACAGCAAATCCATCCATTTTTGGAAGCATAACATCAAGAACTATCAAATCTGGGGAATCCCTGTGGAAAGACTCAAGAGCTTCTTCGCCGTTAGTGGCTGAATATACTTGATATCCTGCAAGTTGAAGCCTCGTAACTAATACCTTCAAAACTGCTGGTTCATCATCAACAACTAAAATTCTTGCTTTTGACATAGTTAAAAAAAGATTTCTCGATATTTCAAAGCAAAGAACTATTGCATTGAACATTTATTCTAACAATTAAAAATATAACATTACGAACCCTCAAAGAGATATTCCTAAGGTTTACAAACATTTTAAATTAATTGAAAATATATAAATTTTTTCAAGCATTTTTTCCTCTTGGCAAAATTTATTATCACACTTTTCTTCTTGAAAATTTAAACATCCTTATAAGTTGGGAGCAAATAAAGGGAGCAAACAAACCTGTCAAAAAAACTTCAGCTAAGATATTTTTTACACCTGGAATAAACATTAAAAAATTACCATCTGAAGAATTTCTAAACAAAATTTGTGCAAGATAAAGAGTACCGCATAAAAAACTTCCAAAAGAACAAATTAAACCATACCTAAAATGTCCCACCAAAATATCACTATGTGATTTAATTCTCCCAAAGAAAAATCCACAAAAAATTAGGCCTGGAATTTGGGTAAAACTTTCATTTAAAGTTAGAGAATCTAAAATGAGACCTAAAAACAAACCAAATACTAATCCATTAATTGATCCATTAATCATTGCCCAAGGCAATAACCAAAATAACGGCCAATAAGGCTGAACACCTAAAAATCCAAGCCAATTAGGGTGCCACAAAAAAATAATTGGGATAAAAATAAAGCTTATAATGGGAAATTTTTTGGTAAAAAATTTATTCATTAAATATTTACTTTCAAAATTTGTACCCAATCAATTACATGAGGTTTTGCTATAAGTGAAATTTTTGCCGTTTTTTTTGATTTCAACGTCTCATCTATAGATTGGACAATACCAATAGGGATGTTTGGAGGTAATAACGTACTAGCAGGAGATGATGATACAAAATCTCCGACTTTAATATCGGCATCTTTTGAATAAAGTATTAGGCTAGGATAATCATCTCCTAAACCGACTAGTAATCCATTGATTTGAATTCTATCCACCCAAACGCCTAACTTACTTTCTGGAGAAGTTATCAAAGTTACCGACGAAGTGAATAAAGAAGTATTCTTTACTCTACCTAATAATCCACCCGGACCAATCACAATATTGCCAATTTCTACTCCATCCTTTGAACCTTTGTTTAAAATTATTTGTCTCCACCAACCTCCTGTTTTTCGCGAAATAACTGCAGCTGAAATATGTTCATCATTAGATGATTCTTGAAGAGATAAGATTTGTCGCAATCTTATATTATCTTTTGTAAGAAGATTTAACTTTATTAAATATTCTTGATCAATACTCTCAAGAACAATTTCTTTTTGAAATTGACCAGGCCAAAAAGGTTTTGAAATAAAATAATAAAAATCTTTATAAAAAGCTCCTTTTGATATTCTTACAAAAACCAAAAATAAAAAAATTGCAAAAAATAGCCAATTTTTCTTTTTATGCCACCAACGACTATTAGAAATTCGTCGGATACCTAACATAACATTAATCTCTTATGGCATTCCTTATGAATTCTGGAGTGTCAACAACTCTTTTGAGTTTTTTAAAATCATCCAACACCTCTCCACAACCATTCACTACGCAAAGCAGTGGGTTTTCTGCTATGTGAGTAAAAATTCCTGTTTCATCGCTCAATAAATCATTAATGCCTCTCACTAAAGCTCCACCACCTGCAAGCATAATACCTCTATCAACAATATCTGCGGCAAGTTCAGGAGGGGTTCGCTCTAAAGTTCTTTTTACAGCTTCGACTATTTTGCTAAGTGTTTCAGCCATAGCTTCTCTGATTTCTCCTGATGTCAAAGTGACTGATCTAGGTAGACCAGATAAAAGATGTAAACCTCTAACCTCTAAAGTAGTTTTATCAAAATCATCATCTGGAAATGCAGATCCAATTTTTATCTTGATATCTTCTGCAGTTCTCTCTCCAACAACTAAATTGTGAACTTTTTTAAGATAAAGCGCAATTGACTCATTTATCTCATCGCCTGCTATTCGAACAGATTCACTCAAAACAGTTCCTCCTAAACTTAATACTGCAACCTCAGTAGTACCTCCACCAATATCAACAATCATTGTTCCAATTGGCTCAGTTACTGGTAATGATGCTCCTATTGCTGCTGCGACAGGTTCATCTATTAAATGAACTTCTCTAGCTCCCGCTAATCCAGCTTCTCTTACTGCTCTTCGCTCAACACTAGTCACTCCACTTGGAATTCCAATCACTATCCTTGGAGCTACTATCCCCTTGCCTTCATTACATTTTTGAATAAATGTTTTTATCATTTGTTCTGCAGCATCAAAATCTGCGATAACTCCATCTCTTAGTGGTCTTACAGCTCTTATATTGCCAGGGGTCCTTCCAAGCATTAACTTTGCTTCTTTACCAACAGCTAATGGAATCCCTTCTTCTAAATCCATAGCTACCACAGAAGGCTCCTGTAAAACAACGCCTTTTCCTGATACATGTATAAGAGTATTGGCCGTTCCCAAATCTATGCCAATATCTCGAGAAAATTTAAATCTGTTAAAAATCACAATAAGAATTTCTTTTTATAAATAATATATCTATTTTTTGATAAGCTCTCGGAATTCTGACGTTTAGTTATGAATAGCACGTAAAACTTTGAGCAGAAACTAAAAATATGAGTATTATAAAAAAAAAAATTTATGGAAATTAACACTATTAACCTTGTTGGCAGAGCAGGAAGAGAACCAGATGTCAGATATTTCGAATCAGGCAGTATAGTAGCGAACTTCACAATTGCAGTTAACAGAAGAAGCAGAGATGAAGAGCCAGATTGGTTTAATTTAGAAATATGGGGCAAGCAAGCACAAATAGCCGCAGATTATGTGAAAAAAGGATCATTAATTGGAATTACAGGAAGCTTTAAGATTGATAGCTGGAAAGATAAAAATACTGGAGAAGACAGATTTAAACCAGTTGTTAGGGTAGATAGATTAAACTTACTAGGCTCACGAAAGGATTCTGATAATAACCAATATTCCAACAGCAATAACTCAAGTGAAATTCCTTTTTAAGCTCTATTTTTAAGAAATCTAATAAGTATTCTTATAAAAAAATATAAGAAAATTAAAATTAAAATTGGCTTTACAACATATTTGATTTGATCTAAATAAGTTTGAATGATTCGATAATTTTCACCAAATAAATAACCTGAATAAGTGAGAAGTGCTACCCATATTAGACTCCCAAATGTAGTCCAAAGCAAAAATTTTCTCAATGGCATAAGTTCTATGCCAGCAGGAACTGAGATTAAAGTTCTTATACCTGGTACTAATCTGCCCCAAAAAACTAAAGAAACACCGTATTTATCAAACCACCTTTTACTTTTACTTAAATCACTAGGAGAAATACCCAGATATTTTCCTTTTTTATCTAGAAAATTTGAAAGTCTTTTTTCATTTACTAATCTACCTAAATAGTACCAAGGTAATGAACCTAAAATAGTTCCAAGTAATCCCCAAAAAACTAAAATATAGAAATTTAATTTTTGTTGATAAACAAAAAAACCTCCTAATGGCATTATTATTTCCGAAGGAATTGGAGGTATTATGTTTTCCAAAAACATAGCCAAACAAATAGTGAGGTATGCAATTGTTGAATTCTTTTCAACAGCCAAACTAATATAGTCGGGAATTGAAGTAAGAAAATTTACAAAAATTAAACTCAAACTTAGTATCTATAAAGCTCTGGTTTGTAAGGTCCTTCAACAGAGACATTAATATAATCAGCTTGTTCCTTAGTTAATTTTGTTAATTTTGCACCAATTTTATCAAGATGTAATCTAGCTACCATTTCATCTAAATGCTTTGGTAAAACATAAACCTCTTTCGCATATTGCTCGGACTTATTGAAAAGTTCGATTTGAGCTAATACTTGGTTAGTAAAAGAATTACTCATAACAAAACTTGGATGTCCAGTGGCACAGCCTAAGTTAACTAATCTACCTTCGGCTAAAAGAATTATTTTATTGCCACTTGGTAAAGTTATGTGATCAACCTGCGGCTTAATATTTTCCCATGGATAATCTTTCAATGAAGCCACATCAATTTCATTATCGAAATGACCAATATTACAAACTATAGCCTCATCTTTCATCTTGACGAGATTTTCATTTGTAATTACTTGATAATTCCCAGTTGCTGTAACAAAGATATCTATATCTTCCACAACATCGTCTAACGTGACAACGCTAAAACCTTCCATTGCCGCTTGAAGAGCACAAATTGGATCAACTTCAGCAACTTTTACGATTGCACCAAGTCCACGCAATGACTGAGCTGAACCTTTACCTACATCTCCAAAACCCATTACCAAAGCAACCTTCCCAGCAATCATCACATCAGTTGCGCGCTTTATACTATCAACTAAAGATTCGCGACAGCCATATAAATTATCAAATTTGCTCTTAGTTACTGAATCATTAACGTTGATCGCAGGGAAAGGTAAAGCATTTTGCTTTTGCAGTTGATACAGTCTTGCAACTCCTGTCGTAGTTTCTTCAGTGACACCAATGATATTACTTTTAATTCTAGAATAGAAGTCATTATCATTTTCTAATTTAGACTTAATAGAATTGAATAAAGCAATTTCTTCTTCATTACCAGGATTATCTAAAACAGACAAATCTTTTTCCGCTTTACTGCCGAGTATCAATAAACCAGTTGCATCCCCACCATCATCAAGAATCATATTTGGAGAGTCTGAACCCCAATCAAGAATGTAGTGGGTATATTGCCAATATTCATCAAGTGTCTCACCTTTTTTTGCGTATACAGGAATTCCTTGATCTGCAATAGCCGCCGCCGCATGATCTTGAGTTGAAAAAATATTGCATGAAGCCCATTTCACTTCTGCCCCAAGATCAACAAGAGTTTCTATTAAGACTGCAGTCTGAATAGTCATATGCAAACTTCCGGCTATTTTTGCACCTTTTAGTGGCTTTTCTGATTGATATTTATCTCTAAGTGCCATTAATCCAGGCATTTCCGTTTCGGCAATTTTAATTTCTTTACGGCCAAAATCTGATAAGGAGATATCAGCAATTTCATAATTTGGTGTAGGGGTTTTAACTGAATTTGCGATAACCATATCTAGTAAATACATTTATTATTAAACTATAAATGATTTTTGTGTAATTTTGTGTTTGTTGAAAATTTAAAAGAAACTTTAAATTTAGGAAAAAAACTCTCACACAAATTAAATCCACAATCAATTGTTTTATTAAAGGGTCCAATTGGGGCTGGGAAAACTTCATTTGTACAAGGGATTGCTAAAGGCTTATCAATCTCTGAGGACATTACAAGCCCTACATTTGCTTTATCGCATCACTATAACTCCGGAAAAATTCCACTAATCCACCTTGATTTATACAGGTTAGGAAATGTATCTTTAGCAAAGGAAGTTTTTTTTTCTGAAGAAGAAGAAGCAATACAAAGACAAGCTATTTTAGTTATTGAATGGCCAGAATTAATAGAACCAGTTATTGATAATTTCTGGAAAATAGAAATTAGTTACGCAAAAGATTATGGAAGAAACTACGAAATAAGAGATCCCAAAAATTTATTAACCTTTTCATAATATGGCTGTTGCTCGATGGCGCCTTCACCAAGACAAGTTAATAATCCACAAACACCTGCGAACTTAATGCAATCTTCTATCTCTAAATCATTTGTAGGATAGCCAGAAGAAATTAATTTTGAAATAAAGCCAGCTAGAAAAGCATCGCCTGCCCCGGTTGTATCAACAATTTTTTGTGAAGTAGGAGTTTCGGTAATTCCCTGAAATCCGTTGATGCTCCATAAAACAGGATTTTTTCCATCAGTTATTATTACATCTGGTCTATTAGACAGTCGTTGAGATATTAGCAAGGGATTTTCATCCTCAAAAAACAAAATTGCTTCTTCCTTCGCAAGCTTTAAAACATTTGCATGATTTAAAAAATTCTTGATTAAATTAACTCTCGCGGCTTTACTAATTTCGGATGAGAAACTTGTATGATCCCAAAAGACCTCTCTCCAATTCAAATCAATAACTATTTTGACTTCAAATTTATTAGCCTGTTCTATAAGAAAAAAAATAGTCTCTGCTGATATTGGAGATGATAATAAGTTCGTTCCTGTTACCAAATATTTTATTTCTAGAAAAGATTTCTCCAAATTTAAAATTTCTTTTTCTATTAATTTCTTGCTAAGAACTTCGTCTGCATAGCATACATGAGAACTTTCCTCAAAGCCTGAAAAAAAACGATCTCCAAATTGATCCCTATCAACATTAACCACACGAGTAGATGAATCATTATTTAATTGCAAGAAATCTAAATTAACTCCCAATTGATCAAATTGAGAAATAAATTTTTTTCCATAATCATCATTACCCAAACTTCCCATAAAGATTGAATCTATTTTTAATTTTCTCAATGCACAAGCTACATTAGCCGGCGCACCACCCAAAAAATCTGTAAATCCTTTATTTGACTTATTTCTGATTCTGTCTATTAAAGCCTCACCAATACATATAACCTTTTTCTTTTTCATAAAATGAACGCTTTTTCTTAACTAAGAATAATTTATTAAAAACGAATAATTTTTTTTTGAATTAAAGTTTAATTAAAAGCATATACACAGTGTCTTTAAATAAATCTGAAACTTGGAAGTGGAAAAATTGGGAAATTTCTTGGTCTTTATCCAAAGAATCTACTTCTGAAAAAAATATTAAAATTTTATTAGTTCATGGATTTGGGGCATCAAAAAACCACTGGAGACATAATCAAGATTTTCTTGGTAAATTTTCTAACTGCTATGCAATTGACTTATTAGGATTTGGTGAAAGTAGTCAGCCTAGTGCTTTATTAAATTACGAACCTGACAAAGTAAACTCCATTAAATATTCTTTTGACTTATGGGGTAATCAAATATCAACATTTTGTGCAGAGGTAATAAAATCTCCTGTTTACTTGGTAGGAAATTCAATTGGAGGTGTTATTGCATTGAAAGCTGCTGAAATCCTCAAAGATAATTGCAAAGGTATCATTTTGATTGATTGTGCACAAAGAACTATGGATGATAAACGTTTAAAAAAAAGTGATATCTTAATGAATCTACTGAGACCTGTCCTTAAAACGATAGTCAGGCAAAGAGTAATTAGTAATACACTTTTTACAAGAGCCGCTAATCCAAAAGTTATAAAGAAAATACTTGAACAGGCTTATCCTTCAGGAAAAAATATCGATAAAGAATTGATTGAAATACTTTATCAACCCTCCCAAAGGAAAAATTCTAAAGAAGCTTTTCGTGGTTTTATTAACTTATTTGATGACTATCTTGCTACTGACCTTTTCCCTAAAGTTGATTCTCCAATCCAATTGATATGGGGTGAGGAAGATCCTTGGGAATCTTTAAATGAAGCAATAGAGTGGAAGAAACTATTCAGTAATATCAAAAGATTAGACATAATAAAAGGCGCTGGTCACTGCCCTCATGATGAAGAACCCGAAAAAACAAATAAGTTAATAAATGAATTTATTCAAGAAACAAAATAAGCTTCTACATTATCACTAAGTCTTCTTAAGCCTCTTAATCCATCTCTTTCTAAGTTTCTTACTCGATCTCTGCTTATCCCTAGTACCCTTCCTATACCTGTAAGAGACATTGGCTCATCACCATCCATTCCGTACCTCATTCTTAAAACTCTACATTGCAGATCAGGCAATTGATGCAAGAGAGAATGTAGATCACCTCTCATACAATCCATCTCTATTTGTTCGTCTGGTAAATCATCGCCCCCTGCCAGTAAATCTAATAAAACAGTATCTTCGCCATCACCAACTTTAGTTTCAAGACTAACTGGCTGCCCAGCTTTGCACATCAAATCTTTCACATCATCTTCAGGAAGCTCTACGTATTTTGCAAGTTCAGTTACAGTTGGAGTCCTAGACATTTCTTGACTGAGCTCTCTTTGACCTTTTTTTAACTTATTCAACATTTCAGTTATGTGAATTGGCAGCCTAATCGCCCGACTTTTTTCAGCTATAGCTCTTGTAATGCCTTGTCTAATCCACCAGTATGCATATGTTGAAAACTTATAACCTCTGGCTGGATCAAATTTTTCAACTCCTCTTACTAATCCTATAGTTCCCTCCTGAATTAAATCTAAAAGTTCCATGTTTCTTTTTGTATATTTTTTTGCAACGCTTACTACCAATCTTAAATTTGCTGCAACCATTCTTTCCTTAGCTCTCTGACCAGCTCTCAATCTTTTTTTAATTATTGAGGTAGATAAGTTTAATTTGGCCGATAATTCATCAATACTGGGCTTATCTCCTGTTAATTCAATAATTTCTAATTCTGCTCTTTCAACTTCCATGTACTCCTGAACTTGACGACCTAGAGTAATTTCTTGCTCATGCGATAGTAATGGAACTCTTCCTATGTCTCTTAAATATGATCGAACAAGATCTACATCATTACTAGCTTTTATGCTTGCGATTGACGCTAGCTTGTTTTCACTTATTGTTTCAGAAGACATGAAAGTTGAATGATGTTTTGTAAACAATACCATTAAGAAATGTAAAGTTA
This sequence comes from Prochlorococcus marinus XMU1412, assembly GCF_017696315.1. Classification (NCBI taxonomy): domain Bacteria; kingdom Bacillati; phylum Cyanobacteriota; class Cyanophyceae; order Synechococcales; family Prochlorococcaceae; genus Prochlorococcus; species Prochlorococcus marinus. The sequence continues at coordinate 542,665 of NZ_JAAORJ010000004.1, forward strand.
AACAAAAAAATCCACATTTTTACAAAAATGAGAATAAATACCTACTTAATTTAAACTAATGAAGAGCTTAATAGCCATTTTGCTGTACTTAGATAAATAAATACACCAGCAATATCAGTGACGGTTGTAATGAAAGGTGAGGACATTAAGGCTGGATCCAATTTCATTCTGTCAAACAACAATGGGAGGATTGCTCCTGTTGTAGCAGCTAAAGTTGTTATGGATATTAAACTTATACCCACCGCAGAGGCGATTAAAGGCCCTTCGCCTTGCCACCAAGCGAAGGGAAATACTACAAGCATCATAAAAACACCTAAAAGAGCACCTGTTATCGCCTCCTTAACTACTGCCTTAATTGCTCCAAGAGACTTCAATTTTTGAGTACTTAAACCTCGAATGACAACCGTTGAACTTTGAGCACCAACATTTCCGCCAGTACCTATAAGTAGTGGAATAAATGCAGCTAATAAAACTATTTCTTTTAATATTTGATCATTCATAGCTATAACTTTTGTCGTTAAACCATTTGCCAAAACCAAAATTAATAGCCATAAAATTCTTCTTCGAGCAATCGTAAACAAACTACTTTGAAAATAATCATCTTCATCGCCAGGTTGTACTGCCCCCGCTGCATAAATGTCTCTTGTTGCTTCTTGTTCAATGACATCAATTAGATCATCGACGGTTACTATCCCAACAAGTCTTTTTTCCCTATCAACGACTGGGAGAGCTAAAAAATCATATCTTTGTATTGCTCTAGCAACTTCTTCTTGATTCGTATTAGTAGAGATATTAACTACATCTCTTGTCATAACATCACCAATTGGCTTAGAGGGATCAGCAGTTACAAGGTCTCTTAAGGAGAGAATACCAGTTAAATGTCTTTCTTTATCTGTAACATATAAGCTATAGATAGTTTCAGTGAATGGGGCTCTTTTTCTAACTAAAGAAAGGGCCTCAGATGCTGTTTGCATCTCTTTAAGATCTATAAATTCAGTTGTCATTAATCTTCCAGCAGTTTCAGGCTCATATCCAAGTAATTCAGCTGTTACTTTCCTTTCACCAGGACTAAGAGCAGATAAAAATTTTCGAACAACTTTTGCAGGTAATTCATCAAAGAGTTGAACCCTATCATCAGGGGACATTTTTTCAACGATTTCTAAAACTTCTCCTGAACGCAGTCTTTCTAATAAAGTTTGCTGAACTACTGGATCTAAATATTCATAAACCTCAATTGCTTCATTTTTCTTTAATAATCTAAATGCTAATGCCTGCAATATTTGTGGAAGACTTCCAATAGCATCTGCAATATCAACAGGTTGAGATGGTTCTAAAAGTAACTTTGCCTCATCATAATTTCCCGCAATGAGCAATTCTTCAAGTTGAATAGTAATATTTTCTCTTGTACTTAAATCAGAAGATAACGATGTAACTGTTTCAAGATTATTTTCATTCATACATATAATCCCTTATCAAAGTAACAACACCATTATAAGAAATCTAAGTAATTTTTCTACTTATCCAGAACCCGAAAACCATTGTGAATAAATTTACTATTATGATTAAATTAAAAAATATTATAAATTTTATCCAATCCCCTTGATTTAAAATTTTGTACAAAAAATATATAAATCCGCTAAAAGATGTAAAGCAAGAAAAAAAACCACTCAATAAAATTTTTTCAGTTGAATAACTTAATCTTTTACTGATGAAAAAACCTACTAAAAATGATCCAATTATTGAAATAAAAAAATTATTATTTATAGTCAATCTTAGAAAGGTAGCAAGATAAGCAGATAAAAGAATATAAATAAAATTATTTACTTTCATTTTAAAAAAACTGAATAAGAAAGTAACCTAAATAAAAAAAAAGGAATGAAAAAATTATCACTTCAATATAATGTAAAAATAATCTTAGGTATTTTCTCTTTTTAAATAGGATAAATAGTTGATATATAAAAGAAGAAAATGTACTAAAACATCCTAAAAAACCGATATAAAATAATACTAATATTTCGTTATTAATAAAATTTAAAGCTACTAAAATTCCTAAAAAAAAAGATGATAAGAAATTTACTATTGAAGTATTTTGAATATCAAAACCTATACTTTTTTTAAAATTATTTTGTATGAATATTCTCAGTATTAATCCAAAAGTACTGCCAATTAAAATTATACTTATTGAACTAAAATCCAAAATTTACATTTTTATCCAGCCTCTTAAAATCTTATTAGGATCATCTAAAAATTTATTAGAAGCTAATTCAACCCTAACCCAAGTTTCACTATTGCTGACTTTCCATTTACGTAATACTGATAAGGTTGTACCTAGATCAAGAACTAATAATTCCTTAGCATAAATTTCCGGACAAGAAAAAAGAGAAGTATTGGAACTCAATATAATTTCATTTGTATTATTAGGGAACTTATTTTGATTTAAACTTTTTTGGATCCCACCAGCAGGTAGTGTAATTGGAGCAATTAAAGCAAAAGTAATTAAGCAAAAATTCTTGAGAACATTATTAATCATATGTCTAAAGTTGCCATATCTAAGTTGCTACTATGGGTTTCAATAAATTCTCTTCTTGGTGCAACTTTATCTCCCATTAAAATATTGAATATTCTGTCAGCTTCAAGTGCATCTTCGATTTCAACTCTTTTCATCATCCTCGTTTGAGGATTCATAGTTGTATCCCATAATTGTTTTGGCATCATTTCACCTAATCCCTTAAATCTTTGAATATTATAATTTGCATTTTCTCCAAAACCTTGAATTGTGTCCTTTAATTGTTTCTCGTTATAACAGTAATTATGATTCTTACCTCTTTCAACTTTATAAAGAGGCGGACAAGCAATGTATATAAAACCTTTCTCAACAAGTTCTCTTTGGTATCTGTAAAAAAATGTCAGCAATAAAGTTCTTATATGAGCACCGTCAACATCAGCATCAGTCATAATTACAACTCTATGATATCTTAAAGAGCTCTCGTCGAACTCCTCTCCTTTTATTCCTAATCCTAGAGCTGTTATTAATGACTGTATTTCTGTGTTTTTATATATTTTAGTATCGTCAGTTTTTTCAATATTAAGAATCTTACCTCTGAGAGGCAAAATAGCCTGAAAATTTCTATCTCGTCCTTGTTTTGCGGAACCACCAGCTGAATCTCCTTCAACTATATAAATTTCTGATTCTGAGGGATCTCTGGAACTACAATCTGCTAATTTTCCCGGTAATGTAGAACTTTCTAGGACACTTTTTCTTCTTACTAATTCTCTAGCCCTTCTCGCAGCTTCTGCTGCATTAAATGATTGAATTGCTTTTTCAAGAATCAAGTCCAAAATTCCTGGATTGAATTCCATATATTTTGTGAGAGCCTCCCCAATGAGAGAATCCACAATTCCTCGTACTTCAGTATTTCCTAATTTTGTTTTTGTTTGTCCTTCAAATTCAGGATCTGGAACTTTTACTGATAAAACAACAGTTAAACCTTCTCTAATATTTTCGCCAGCTAAATTTTTTTCTATATCTTTTCTCTTGCCTCTCTTTTTTGCAAGATTATTGAAAGTCCTTGTCAGGACTGTTTTTAGCCCTTCAATATGAGTTCCTCCATCAATAGTTCTAATATTATTTGCAAATCCTAAAATATTATCTGAATATACATCTGAACACCATTGCAAAGCTGCTTCTACATATACATTTTCTTTCTGTGAGTCAACATAAATTATTTCAGGATGAATAGAATCTTTTTCAGCATTCATGTATTCAACATATTCTTTAATACCTCCTTGATACAAGTAAATTTCTTCCTTAAAAGAGCCATCTGATAATTGATTTCTTTCATCTCTAAAAACAATCTTTACTCCGCCATTAAGATAAGCTAGCTCCCTTAATCTAGATGAAAGAAGAGCATATTCAAATTCAATTCCTCCAGAAAAAATCGTTTTGTCGGGTTTAAAGCAAATAGTTGTTCCTTTCTTAGATGGTCTGCCAGTCTGCTTTTTAGTTTCTAATTCACCCTTTGATACGCCTTTTTCAAATCTTTGATTAAATTCGCTTCCATCCCTATAAACAGTTACATTAACCCATTCGCTTAGAGCATTAACTACAGATATTCCTACTCCATGCAAACCCCCTGAAACTTTATAACCACCACTTCCAAATTTACCTCCTGCATGAAGAACAGTTAGTACAGTTTCTAAGGCACTTTTCCCTGTTCTTGGATGAATATCTGTTGGAATACCTCGTCCATTATCAGAAATTAAAGCAGAACCATCTGCGCGAAGAACTATTTCTATATGATCACAATGTCCTGCAAGTGCTTCATCAACCGAGTTATCAACTACCTCATATACTAAATGATGTAATCCCCTAGGTCCTGTTGAACCTATATACATCCCGGGGCGTTTACGAACTGGTTCTAACCCCTCTAAAACCTGAATCTGTTCCGCGCCATAATCATTTGAGATTTTATTAGATCTTTTGTCCTCACTCATTTAATATAAAAAAAATATTAAACTTTTAAAATGTTATTTTTAAAAGGTCTTTCATTAAATTTACCACCGCAATAAGATAAAGGCTTGAAGTCAATGAAAAATTTAATCACTTTAATTATATAGCCAAAATTTTTTTCTTCAGAAATCCATATGTCTTCATATCCACCTCATGTAATAATTTTAATTGGGCCTACTGCAAGTGGCAAAACAGAATTAGCTATTGAAATTGCAGAATATTTTAAAACTCATATACACAATGTCGATTCAAGGCAAATTTATAAGTCCATGGATATTGGAACAGCCAAGCCATCAAAAATCCAACAAAAAAAAATAAAGCATTTTTTAATAGATATTGAGGAACCAATCAATCCAATTAATGTAAAACAATTTCAAGAAATTGCTCAAAAATCTATTAAGGAAGAAATTAAACAAAAAAAATTACCTTTTCTTGTTGGAGGAAGTGGGTTGTATATGAACTCAATAACAAAAGGGTTTTTTGTCCCAGATGTTCCTCCTCAAAATAATTTAAGAAGACAATTAGAAGAAATGGGGCAAGAACAATGTTGGGACCTGTTAAAAAATTGTGATCCATTATCAACAAAAAAAATCAATTTTGCTGACCACATTCGAACAATAAGAGCTTTGGAAGTCTTCTACGTAAAAGGTGAACCTTTGTCAACTCTGAAAGTTCAAAAACCCCCTAACTGGAAAATCCTAGAGCTTGGATTAGATAGAGATAATTTAAAAGAAAGAATTTTTCAAAGAACAAAAAATATGTTTTTATCCGGAATTATTGAGGAGACTTACCAACTTATCTCTAAATACGGATTTGATTTGCCATTATTAGAAACCATTGGTTACCGAGAAGCTAGAGATGTTTTAAATAACCGTTCAACAATTGACAAAGCGATTGAGTTGACTGCGACTAAAACAATCCAATTTGCCAAAAGACAAAAAACTTGGTTTCGTAATAAAAATAATCCTCTTTGGCTTAATAACAAAAACCTGCTAAAAGATGCAATAATTAAAATAGAGTCTTTTTTAAGCTAACTTTATAAAAATAGATTTTGTTCATCATCCAATCAATTTATTAAATTAACTGAATGCCCCCACGCCCACGCTTTGACCGCCGAGCTCCAGTTAGAGAGCTACCAAATATAAATGAAAGAATAAAATACCCTCAATTAAGAGTGGTTGATTCAGATGGAAAACAATTAGGCGTCATAGATAGGTTAAAAGCATTAGAAATAGCATCTCAAAGAGAACTTGATTTGGTTTTGGTGAGCGAAAAAGCAAATCCTCCTGTTTGTAGAATCATGGACTACGGGAAATATAAATTTGAACAAGAAAAGAAAGCTAAAGAAGCAAGAAAAAAATCTCATCAAACAGAAGTTAAAGAAGTAAAAATGAGATACAAAATTGACAAGCATGATTACGATGTTCGGATTGGTCAAGCTACTAAATTTCTGAAATCGGGAGATAAGGTAAAATGCACTGTAATTTTTAGGGGAAGAGAAATTCAACACTCAAATTTAGCCGAGACACTTCTTTTGAAAATGGCTAATGATTTAGAAGAACAATCAGAAGTTCAACAAAAGCCAAAAAGAGAAGGAAGAAACATGATTATGTTTTTAAGCCCTCGAAAAACTCCTCTAATTAAAAAAATTGATGGGTAAAAAATGCTTTTATTAAGGTATGACGAATGTTAAAGTGTCACTATGGTTTAAAAATAAATTATTCAGGGTTTTTTTCAAGTGAGATTCAATATTCAACAAGACAGTGATATCCCAGCATCTACTCAACTAAGTAATCAAATTTGTTTCGCAATTGCAGCAAGACATTATCCTCCAGGGCACAGACTACCCAGTACGAGGCAACTTGCAATGCAGACTGGACTCCATCGGAATACTATAAGCAAAGTTTACAGACAGCTGGAAATAGATGGGGTTGTTGAAGCAATAGCTGGATCAGGTATCTATGTCAGAGATAATCTTACTAAAAGAGAATTTACAAAATCACTTTACTCAAAAGATAAAATAAGTAAAGCACCAGATCAAGAAGCAAAGACGGTAATTGACAATTTAATAAGTCTTGGATTCACTTTACAAGAGACGAGAGAGATATTGAACAATGAAATTAATTGGCGTATTAAGTGCGGATCAAGAATCATAGTCAGTACTCCTAGAGAAGATATTGGAGCTTCTATGTTAATAGCAGAAGACCTTTCCTCAACAGTTAATGTACCAGTAGAAGTTGTTCCTATGGAAGAATTAGAAAAAGTTTTGAGTAATTCAAATAATGGTACGATTGTCACAAGTAGATATTTTTTACAGCCTCTAGAAAAAGTTGCCAAACAACATGGAGTTCGTGCTATTGCAGTCGACTTAAGCGACTTTCAAAAGGAATTGAAAATTCTGAAGGAATTAAATGCAGGGAGTTGTGTAGGTATTGTTAGCATAAGTCCTGGCTTATTAAGAGCAGCCGAAGTTATTATACACAGCATGCGAGGTAGTGAATTAATGCTTATGACAGCAATCTCAGATAATAACAGTAGATTATTATCACTTTTAAAGGCTTCTAACCATATAGTGTGTGATGGGCCTAGTTTGTCAGTTGTAGAAAACACACTATTAAAAAATCGTTCACAGTTAATGAGATTACCTCAAATAATATGCGCTAAAAATTATTTAAGCAACGAAACGATAAACCAATTAAAAAAAGAAATAGGAGTTATTAATTAGACTAAGATGCTAAAAACTTTTAAATCAGATATAGAAATTATCAGAGAAAGAGATCCGGCCGCAAGAGGAATAGTAGAGATATTTCTTTGCTACCCCGGGTTTCAAGCAATAGTTATACATAGGTTTACGCATAAATTATGGCAATTAAAGATTCCTTTGATTCCCCGTTTACTAAGTCATCTTAATAGGCTAGCAACAGGTATTGAAATCCATCCTGGGGCAAAAATTGGTAAACGGGTTTTCATAGATCATGGAATGGGAGTTGTAATTGGTGAAACTGCTGAGATAGGAAATAACTGTTTGCTTTATCAGGGAGTGACATTAGGAGGTACTGGTAAAAGCCATGGCAAAAGACACCCCACCTTAATGGAAAATGTTGTAGTCGGAGCGGGCGCAAAAGTTCTTGGATCAATCACAGTAGGATCTAATACCCGTATTGGTGCTGGCTCAGTAGTTGTTCGAAATGTAGAGGGGAACAGTACTGTGGTTGGGGTTCCTGGCAGGGTAGTACATCAAAGTGGTGTCAAAGTAAATCCTTTAGCTCACTCTGCCTTACCAGATGCAGAAGCTAATGTGATAAAAAATTTAATGGATAGGATAGATTCTCTTGAAAATGAAATTCTTAAATTACAAAAAACTCTACAATGTATAGCCAGCTCAGAATCTATTGATATTTCTAAACTCGGTGATTCTCAAAATCTTAAAGACAAAGAAATTTTTGAATTTCTTGGAGATGATTAAATATCGATTTAATTGTTTTCATTAGCGTCAGTTTTAGGTTGAAACATAAACATTGAATAAATAACATTTCGTCTCATATTAGTCATCATTTCGAGAAACATGTCATATCCCTCGTTTTTATATTCGATTAATGGATCTTTTTGACCATAACCCCTCAATCCGACTGATTCCCTTAAGGAATCCATTGATTGAAGATGTTCTCGCCATAAATTATCGATTTGCTGCAAAATGAAAAATCTTTCAGCTTCTCGCATTAATCCTGGACGAATCTTTTCTATTTGTGATTCCTTTAAATCATAAGCAATTCGCAACTGCTCTTGAAGATAGTTTTTTAATTCTTCTATTGACAGTAAATTAATATCATCAGATTTAAGATCATCTAATAAGTATATAAATTCTTTGACTTTAGAAATTAATTGATCAATATTCCATTCTTCAGGAGGAAGATCAGGATTGATATAAGCATCTACAATTTCAATCATTGTCCTTTCTCCATATCCTATTACTTGTCTCTTTAAATCAATTCCTTTCAATACTCTAAGTCTTTCGCCATAAACTGCTTTTCTTTGATTGTTCATTACCTCGTCGTATTCAAAAACTTGTTTTCTAATATCGTAATAGTAGGTTTCAACTTTCTTTTGAGCATTTTCAAGAGACCTAGTAAGCATGCCTGACTCAATAGGCATATCTTCATCAACCCTAAAAGCATTCATTAGATTTGCTACTCTATCACCTCCAAAAATCCTCAATAAATTATCATCTAAAGATAAAAAGAATCTTGTACTTCCAAGATCACCTTGTCTTCCTGCTCTACCTCTAAGTTGATTATCAACTCTTCTTGATTCATGTCTCTCAGTACCAATGACATGTAAACCGCCAGCTTCTCTTACTTTTTCTTCTTCATGAATCAAAACTTTTTCATATTCTTCCTTTACATCAGACAATGATTCTCTCAAAAGCATTATCAAGTTATCATCAGTTGGTGCTTTTTCTGCTGCTGTAGCTATTCTGTCGTCAAGTTCCAAGACAGAAAGTTGTCTATCTCCCCAATTATTAACAAGTTCATCAGATAAAAAAGAGAGTTTCTTTTCAATTACTTCATCTAGTTTGCAAGGGAAAAGACTTGTTGAAGAATTTGAAATGTTCTTTTTCGAATTTGAAGCAGCTTTTGTGGAAAAACCACCCTTAGATTTTGAATTTCTTTGTTTAGGTATTGGTGGCTTATGCTCATTATCAGGCTTGACTAACAAAGGAATTAAAAGTTCTTTTAATTTAAGCCTTGCCATATAGTCACTATTACCGCCAAGAATTATATCTGTTCCCCTTCCAGCCATATTAGTCGCAATCGTAACAGCACCTGCTCTTCCTGCCTGAGCAACAATTTCTGCCTCACGTTCAACGTTCTCTGGCTTAGCGTTTAACAAATTATGTGGGATTTTTTCGGCAGATAAAAGTGAACTTAATAATTCACTTTTTTCAACACTCGTTGTACCAACTAAAACAGGTCTGCCATCTCTATGAATTTGTGCAGTTTCTTTAGCAACGGCTTTCCATTTACCAATCTCTGTCTTAAATACTTGATCAGACCAATCTTGTCTCTTTCTTATTTGATTTGTCGGTATAACTGTTGATTCTAATTTATAAGTTTTTTCAAATTCAACCTCCTCAGTTTTTGCAGTTCCCGTCATTCCTGCTAAACCAGGATATAGAAGGAAAAAATTCTGATAAGTTATGGATGCTAATGTTTGAGTCTCAGGCTGAATTTTAAGATTTTCTTTTGCTTCTATTGCCTGATGTTGTCCATCGCTCCAACGCCTTCCAGGCATGACCCTACCAGTAAATTCGTCCACTATTACAGCCTCATCATTCTTAATAATATAATTTACATCTTTAATAAATAATTCTTTGGCTTTTAAAGCGTTTGTTATATAGTGCGCCCAAGGATCTTGAGGATTATATAAATCATTAACTCCCAAATACTCTTCACATTTTGCAAAACCCTGATCAGTTAATATACAACTTCTCTGTTTTTCATCAACTTCATAATCTCCTTCTGGATCAATACCATCTTTACTTAATTCTTTTGCTTTGACTAATGCCAGAGATAATTCTGCAGCTTTTTGATATTTTTCTTGTGGTCTTTCAACTTGGCCAGAAATGATTAAAGGTGTTCTTGCTTCATCAATTAATATTGAATCAACCTCATCAATTACGCAGTAATTAAACTTCCTTTGAACTACCTCACTAATATCAGTAGCCATATTATCTCTTAAATAATCAAAACCTAATTCTGAATTTGTGGCATAAGTTATATCACAATCATAATTTTTCTTTCTCTCAACTGGATTCATATCTTGCTGAATCAAACCAACGGATAAACCTAAAAAACGATGAACTTGTCCCATCCACTCTGCATCCCTTCTAGCTAAATAATCATTTACAGTAACAACATGAACACCTTTTCCAGTAAGAGCATTTAAATAACAAGGTAATGTTGCGACAAGAGTTTTTCCCTCTCCAGTTTTCATCTCAGCAATTTGACACTCATTTAAAACCATCCCGCCAATTAACTGAACATCAAAATGTCTCATATCAAGAACACGTTTACTTGCTTCTCTTACGATTGCAAAGGCTTTAGGAAGAAATTCTTCTAGGAGTTCTTTTTGCTTTTTAAAATCTAATTCTGCTGAAATATTTGATTTAAGATTTTGAGTTTCTTTTCTAAGCTCATCATCAGTCAATTGAGAAATTTCTTCTTCTAAAAAATTTATCTCTTCGACTATTGGTTGATAGCGCTTTAACTTTCGTGTATTCGGATCTCCCAACAAAAGTTTTAGCATAAGTCAAAGTCCTTAAAAAATTCATCTTATTACAAACATTATAAATTAGTGCGTTACAACAGAATGAAGAAAACTATTATCTCTTTATTTTATAGAAACGATCGATTAAGGTATTTAGATTGAAGTCACAAAAATAACCTAGCTGACATCACTTTTCAAAATTTTTTTTACTAAATGAAAGAAATATCTCTAATCAAACATGCCAAAGGAGCTTTAGGGTTAAGGGTTTTTGGATTAGGTCCTAATCTGAAACCAACAAATGGCTTAATTAAGCTACAAAAATTACTAGATACCAATGCTTTCTGGGCAAAAAATAGAACAATTAATGATCTAAAAAAATGTCTTGCTAACAGTGATGTCGTAATAAGTCTTTGGGTTGGTAAGGAAATAGTTGGATTTGGTAGAGCTTTGACCGATGGGATTTACCGCGGAGTACTTTGGGATATTGTTATAGATCAAAATCATCAAGGCAAAGGTTTTGGCACATTAATTGTAAAAAATCTTTTATCTTCTAAAAAAATTAAAAATACAAAAAAATTATATTTAATGACAACAAATAAAAAATTGTTTTATTCTCAATTGGATTTTAAAGAAGTTACTTCTCAAAATTTATTGATTCATGAAATATAAGGCACTTTGTTTCTAGAGAAATAAAATCAAGATACAAATTTACTATAAAGCCATCTTATAAAAGTTCCTAAAATAGGAACTGGTCCAAAAGTTGGTCCGCAAAAATCAAAGTAATCTCTGTGCTCTTTGATTAATCCATTTTCCCCAAATAATAAACGAGTGGTTCCAGGATAAATAAATTCTTTACCCATAATTTTTAAACCCATTGTCCATTCAACAAATCCACAATCCCCAGTTATGGAAATTGCATGAGTTTCTAAAAAAACATCATCACATCTTTTAACTAGCTTTTCTTGAGCTTTAACATAAGAATCTAAGCCCTCTGTTTCCTGAGTTGGGTCAGTAAAAATAACATTCTCATTATAAAATTCAGCCCATTTTTGTTTTGTTGGTGCATCCGTACCATAAGGTTTAGTAAATAATCCCTTTAAATCCTTTATAGAAATTACTCTTGTCATTACGAAATTTTTATTAAGAACATCTTAAAAGATACAATCATTAAAAGCGGATGAAGAGATTCGAACTCTCGACATTCTCCTTGGCAAGGAGATGCTCTACCACTGAGCTACATCCGCATAACTCTCTTATTTTATCTCAAAGAAGGGATCAATGATTAAAATAATTAAATTTTTTCAATTAATTTAAATTTTTAATTAAAGATCCCATCTCAATTGCTTGTAAAGCATAATTCCAACCAAGATTATTTTTAATCCCTGCTCTTTCTAAAGCTTGCTGCATAGTATCAGTAGTTAAAACTCCAAAAATAATTGGAACATTATTTTCATTTGAAACTTGCGAAATACCTTTGCTAGCCTCTGATATAACGACATCATAGTGGGAAGTTTCACCACGGATCACAGCCCCAAGAGCAATTACAACGTCATAACTCTTTTTTTTCATGAGGGTTTTAGCTGCGATTGGTAATTCGAATGAACCAGGAACCCAAACTATATCTACTTGATTGCTTAATACAGAAGTATCTAAACCATGTCTTTTTAAACAATCAAGACAACCAGATAGAATTTTATTTGTAATTAAATCATTAAATCTTGCTATTACAATCCCAACTTTTAAAGTAGAGGCATTAGTAAAAGAACCCTCAAAAATAGCCATTAAATTTTACTTAGATATATTAATAGACTCTCACGAAAAGGTATTAAGTTCAAACTAATGAAGAAACTATCCCTGTAACAAAAACCAAAACAATCCAAACAGCAGCAATAGAATAAATTTTTCTCCTACTTTCTCGCTGTCCTTCCTCAGTAGAAGGTTGAGTCACATATAAAACGGGTACTCCAACTACCGCAATTAGAGAAGCAAATAATAGAGCATTTACGAAGAAAAAGTTAACAGCCTGCATAATTCAGTCTTAAGTTTCAAATATTATAAATACTATAATCTCATGAAAATGATAATTTTTAGAGAAAATTTACATACTTTAGCCACTTTAAAATGCAAAAAAAAAATTTCTACCTAATATCTATTTAGGAATTAAAAAAGTATGCAAGAAGATACGATAATTCAAAAGAATTTATTTGCAATTGGTAATGATAATAATGAGCAAAAAGAAATAACAAAAATTACAGAAGATTTATCTTTGGAAGATTTAAAAAAAGAATCGCAAAAAAGACCCAGACAAAGAAAAAATTCAACTAATTTAATAAATAAATTCAAGACTGATTTAATTTCAAATAACAAAAATGTTTGCATCAATGAAGAATCCTATAGCTATAAAACTGTTTCAAAACTGAAATTAACTCCTGTAATGAAGCATTATGTAACTCTAAAAGAAGAAAATAAAGATAGGTTATTACTTTATAGATTAGGAGACTTTTTTGAATGTTTTTTTGAGGACGCTGTATTAATATCTAACCTTTTAGAAATAACGCTTACCAGTAAAGATGCTGGCAAAGAGATTGGTAAGATCCCTATGGCAGGGGTTCCCCATCATGCAATGGAGAGATACTGTGCTGATTTAATTAAAAAAAATTACTCTGTAGTTATATGCGATCAATTAGAAAAAAGTTCTGGCAATTATGGGACTCCAATTAAAAGAGGAATAACAAGAATAATTACTCCTGGAACTGTAATTGAAGAGGGGATGTTGATAGCAAAGAAAAATAATTGGATTACTGCTATTTACTTATCAGAAGAAAACTCAGATGAATCTTATGAATGGGGCATATCAAAGGCTGATGTAAGCACAGGAGAATTAATAACTTTAGAAGGCCAATCTCTGTCAAAACTATTTGATGAAATTATTAAATTAGATTCTTCAGAAATCATTGTAGGAAGCAATGCAGTAAGAAATTTATTAATTAAAGGAAATAGGCAAATTACATATACTGTTTCTCAAGAGACTAATTTTGGAATTAATGAAGCAAATTATCTAATAAAAAATTATTTCCAAATTGCAAACTTAGAGGGAATAGGACTTAAAAATTTAAACAATGCAACTAGATCACTTGGAGGCTTATTAAATTATTTAGAAAAAATTAATCCTTCAAATTTAGATAAAGATTCTTCATTAAAAATCTCATTAGACTTTCCACAAATCCAATATGGTCACAACAAATTAATTATTGATTATCAAACTCAAAAAAACTTAGAAATCAAAAATACACAACGAGAACACAATTATGTAGGCTCGCTCTTATGGAGTATTGATAGAACTTATACTTGCATGGGTGCAAGGTGTTTAAGAAGGTGGATAGATTCACCACTATTAAACGTTAATGAAATTTATAAAAGACAAAATATAATTACAAACTTTATTGAATCTAAAAAATTACGTACAGATACTCAAAATTTACTTAGAGCAATGGGGGATTTAGAAAGACTTGCAGGTAGAGCTTGTGCAGGTCATGCAAGTCCCAGAGACTTAATTGCAATAGCTGAAGGTTTAAAAAAATTGCCTAGACTAAAATCCATAATTAAATTATTTAAATATGATCTCCCAGATTGGACTGATCAATTAAAAAATATTGATGAAGGACTCTTAGAATTAGCTGATACTATAAGTTTTAAACTAATAGAAAATCCCCCTCTAAATATTAGTGAAGGAGGCATGATCCACGATGGTGTTGACAATATATTAGATGGTTTACGTAATTTAATGGATGATTACTCTGAGTGGCTAAATAAAGAAGAATTAAAAGAAAGAAAAATTAGCAAAATTTCAAACCTAAAAATTCAATTTCATAAAAATTTTGGTTATTACATTTCTATAAATAAATCAAAAGTTAATTTAGCTCCACAACATTGGATCAAAAGGCAAACACTTACTAATGAAGAAAGGTATATCACTTCAGAAATTAAAAATAAAGAAAATAAGATTTTCCAAATAAAAAGTAGAGCTTCTTCAAAAGAATATGAAATTTTCTGCGAATTAAGAAATATAGTTGCTGAAAAAACAAAACAAATAAGATCAATCGCAAAATCCATAGCATCTCTTGATGCACTGCTTGGTTTATCAATTACTTCAGTAGAAAACAATTTTATAAAACCTTCATTAATACCAATAAATGATTCAATGACAAAAAATAGTACAAAAATTATCGCAGGAAGAAATCCAATTGTAGAGCAATTGTTAAGTGATAAAAAGTTTGTAGCAAACGATATCTCTTTTGAGGATAATCAAAAATTAATTATATTAACCGGTCCCAATGCAAGCGGAAAAAGTTGCTTTATAAGACAACTCGGTTTAATACAAATTCTCACACAAATTGGAAGCTTTGTTCCTGCTAATAATGCTGAAATCAAGATTGCAGATAGGATTTTCACAAGAATTGGGGCAGTTGATGATCAATCATCTGGGCAATCAACATTTATGGTAGAAATGTCTGAAACTGCATCAATTCTAAATCAGGCAACTTCTAGCTCACTAGTTTTACTTGATGAGATAGGCAGAGGGACATCAACTTTTGATGGACTTTCAATAGCTTGGTCAGTAAGTGAATATCTTGCAAAAAAAATTCAATGTAATACTATTTTTGCTACGCACTATCATGAGCTTAATTACTTAAAAAATTCAAATAGGAATATACAAAATTTTCAAGTTTTAGTAGAACAAAATAACGATCAGCTAATTTTTAGCCACAGAATTGTTAAAGGGGGCTCAAACAAAAGCTATGGCATAGAAGCAGCTAAATTAGCAGGAGTTCCAAAAGAAGTTATAGAAAAAGCAAAATCAGTTTTAAATTCTTTAGAAGAAAATAACAAATTAAATTATGATATTAAGTAGATTTTTGACATTTTTATAAAATAAATACTTTTTAAATAGTTTCCCTCAATAAGGCGTTAACCGCAGCAGCTGCCATAGCAGCGCCTCCTCTAGTTGAATTCAAAACAATTCTAGGAAGATCGGTTGAAATTAGTTTGTTTTTGCTTTTCTCTACTCCAATAAATCCAACAGGCATTCCGATAATTAAACTAGGTAAATCTTTTGCATTCTCTAAAATATCAATTAAATAAGTTAACGCTGTAGGAGAACTGCCAATAACTATAATTGGTGATTTGCTTCCAGAATGCATAGCGGATAACTCCTTCCAACCTTCACTTAATCCATATGCAGTTTTAGTTAAATTTGTATGATTATTTTTTTCAAACCACATTCTAGCGGTGAATACTTTATTCCTAGTGGTATTTTCTGCCATGGATTTTATTGCTGCTGCAGCCATATCAGTATCAGTTAAAATCGGAGCACCATTTTTAAGTGCCTTAAGCCCTTTTTCGCAAGCACCTTCACTAAAATTTACAAGATTTTGAACTGAAAAATCTCCTGAAGTATGTACTAATCTCTCCAACACTTTTGTTTCCAAATAATTTAGATCATTTGCTAATAAATGAGATCTTATGAATCTGATGCTTTCCAAAAAAATTGGATGATCTATTACCATTAAATTTAATTTGTGTTAGAAGTAATCATAGTTAATATATGGTTTTTATTGAGCTATTATGCCAATACAAATATTATGGGGTAATGATTTAAATGCTCAAAATACATTTATTCAAAAATTAATTGATAAGGAAGTATCCAAAGAATGGAAAGAAATTAACGTAACAAATTTAAATGGAGATGATGATGAGCAAGTCAATAAAGCTTTTGATGAAGTTCTTACACCTCCTTTTGGAGAGGGATATAGAATAGTGACATTGAAAAATAATCCAATTTTTACTGCCAAAAATGAGGATCTAAGAACTAAATTTGAAAAAATTCATGACAACATACCTCAAAATACTTATTTCATTTTACAAAATACAAAAAAACCAGACTCAAGACTAAAGAGCACTAAATTTTTACAAAAACTTATCAAAAATAATTTAGCTAAAGAAAAGTCATTTTCTTTACCAGAAATCTGGGACTATGAGGGGCAAAAAAGATTTTTAGAAAATGCAGCAAATGAAATGAATATCAAAATTGATAAAAATGCAGCTGAATTAATAATTGATTCAGTTGGTAATGATAGCTTTAAACTAATAAATGAATTAGCCAAAGCAAAAACATACCTTTCTGCAGTATCAAGTGATTCGAATTCACAACTTTTTATTAAAAGTATTGATGTAAAAAAAATATTTAGTGATCATCAATCCAATATTTTCAAAATCATTGATCTTCTCTTACAAAGAAATATTAATGAAAGCCTCATAGAAATAAATTATTCCTTACAGAAAGGGGAACCTGCTTTAAGACTAAATGCAGGTTTAATTAGTCAAATAAGAATTCATACCATTATAAAATTAGCAGTTAATTCAGGTAACGATAATGCAGATAAGATTTGTAATCTTGCAGGCATTTCTAATCCAAAAAGAATTTTTTTTATTCGAAGAAAAGTCAAAAATGTATCTCAAGAATATTTAATTAATTTAATGAGTAACTTACTAGATATTGAATCATTACTAAAACAAGGTAATAATCCTATAAATGTTTTTACAGAGAAATTAATTAATTTAAGTTAACCAAATTATAAGTTTAAGAATTTACATTATGATTTAAATATGGCTTTACTAGTAAAAAAATTTGGCGGTACTTCTGTAGGTGATATTAAAAAAATTAAAAATATTGCAAGTAGCATCTGTCAAAGTAAAGAAGCAGGAAATGAAATTGTCGTAGTTGTCTCTGCAATGGGGCAAACTACAGATGATTTAAATTGTTTAGCGGAATCAATTAGTAAAAATCCTAATCGAAGAGAATTGGATATGCTTCTTTCAACTGGAGAGCAAGTAACCATAGCTCTTCTATCAATGGCATTAAACGAATACGGAATACCCGCAATTTCAATGACCGGTAGCCAGGTTGGAATTATTACTGAATCAATTCATGGGAAAGCGAGAATTCTGGATATTAAGACAGAAAGGATCCGAAATTATATAAATCAGGGTTTTGTAGTTGTAGTGGCTGGATTTCAAGGAACAACATTAAGCCATACGGGTTCAATGGAAATTACAACTTTGGGAAGAGGTGGTTCAGATACTTCCGCAGTAGCTTTATCAACAGCTTTAGGCGCTGAAACGTGCGAAATTTATACAGACGTTCCGGGAGTTCTTACTACTGATCCAAGAATTGTTCCTAATGCAAAACTCTTAGATGAAATTAGCTGCGAGGAAATGCTTGAACTTGCAAGTGTCGGTGCTTCAGTTTTGCATCCAAGAGCAGTAGAAATTGCTCGCAATTATGGAATTAAATTGTGTGTCAAATCAAGCCAAAGTGACTCAAGTGGGACTCTCCTAGAAAGTCAAATCCAACCTCTCCCGCTAAAAAGAGGAAGCTTAGAATTAACAAAAACAGTCAATAGTCTTGAGGTGTTAGAAAACCAAGCAGTATTCAGTCTCTCAAATATTCCTGATAGGCCTGGGATTGCTGCTCAAATATTTGAAAAACTTTCAGAAGCAAGTATTAGTGTAGATTTAATAATACAAGCGACAAATGATGGAAATAAAAACGATATTACATTTACCGTTAGTGAATTAGAAGTTAAAAAAACTGCAGAACAATGTGAACTTATAACTAGTCAATTAGGAGGAGAATATAACTTAAAAACAAAAATGACTAAATTAAGTATTCAAGGAGCAGGCATTATGGGCAGACCTAGTGTTTCAGCTGATTTATTTGATACTTTATCTCAAGCGAATATAAATGTGAGGTTAATAGCTACTAGTGAAATTAAAGTCAGCTGTGTAATTGAAATCGATAATATACCAAAAACTATTAGATTTGTTGCTGAGAAATTTAAGTTATCCGATACACAAATATTTGTTAATCCAATCAATGAAAAACAAGATCAACCTGAAGTAAGAGGAATTGCATTAGATAAAAACCAAGTTCAAGTAAGTTTTCGAAAACTGCCTGATCGTCCAGGTGTAGCAGCATCGATATGTTTAGCATTAGCTGAAAATAATTTACTTATCGATACTATCGTTCAGTCTGAAAGAATTTCCTCTTTAAAAACTAAGGATATTAGTCTTACAATGAATAAACAAGATAGAGAAAAAGCTAACTTAGTTTTTGAGGCCTTAACAAAAAAATTACCCGGATCATACATTGAAGATGGCCCTGCTATAGCCAAAGTAAGTACCGTAGGAGCGGGAATGGCATTTAAGGTTGGAACGGCTGGAAAAATATTTAGAGCATTGGCTGACCAAAATATCAATATTGAAATGATTGCCACTAGTGAAATCAGGACTTCATGTATTGTTTTAGAAAAAGATTGTGACAAAGCAGTTAATGCTATTCATAATCATTTCGAATTAGAAAAATAAATTCTTTTTAATTATTTCTTGCCAATTTTTGTCTTAATTTTTTGATTCTATCCCTCAAATTTGCTGCTTCTTCAAAATTTAACTCTTTTGCTGCATCTTTCATTTTAATTTCTAACTTTTCTATCAAGTCAGGCAATTCTTCGAGCAAACATTGATTATCACCGGAACTGAGAATTGCGTCAGTTTTGTTATTAACTATATTTATTAAATCTTTAGATAAACCACCAGCATCTAGTCTTCTGGAAAGTTCTAGAAAAGATAATATTGAATTTTCTATTTTTTTGCCTGCAGGTTTTGGAGTAATACCATTGACTTGGTTATATTTTTTTTGAATAGTTCTTCTTCTTTCAGTTTCAGATATTGCTCTTTTCATTGAATCTGTGAAGTTATCTGCATAAAGCAAAGCAACACCTTCAACATGTCTTGCAGCTCTGCCTATTGTTTGAATCAATGACCTCTCAGCTCTGAGAAAACCTTCTTTATCAGCATCTAAAATGGCAACTAAGGATACTTCAGGAAGATCTAGTCCCTCTCTTAATAAATTAACTCCTACCAAAACATCATATTCGCCCATTCTGAGGTCTTGAATAATTTCAATTCTTTCAATTGAATGGATTTCGGAATGCAAATATCTAACTCTTACTTTATTTTCAGATAAAAAATCTGTTAGATCTTCAGCCATTCTCTTAGTAAGTGTTGTCACTAGCACTCGTTGATTCTTATCAGCTCTAATTCTTATTTCAGATAACAGATCTTCTATTTGGCCCTCACTAGGTCTTACATCAATTACAGGATCTAATACCCCAGTTGGTCTTATAACTTGCTCAATAAATTCACCATCACATTGATCTAATTCCCATTGACCTGGGGTTGCACTAATAAATAATGTTTGTTTTGATTTTTCCCAAAACTCTTCACATTTTAAAGGTCTATTATCTGCAGCACTGGGCAATCTAAAACCATGATCTATTAAAACTTTTTTTCTAGATTGATCACCGTTGTACATCGCGTGAAGTTGAGGACATGTTACATGACTCTCATCAACTACCAACAACCAATCTTTGGGAAAGTAATCTATTAAGCATTCTGGCGGTGAACCTTCCTTCCTCCCTGATAAATGACGAGCATAATTCTCAACTCCATTACAATAGCCAACCTCTTTGAGCATTTCTAAATCATATTTTGTGCGTTGTTCTAGACGTTGAGCCTCTAATAATTTTCCTTCATATGTAAATTTATCTAGTTGAGTTTTTAATTCACTTCTAATTGCACTTATTGCACTCTCAAGTCTTTCTTTTGGGGTCACAAAATGCTTCGCTGGGTAAACGCTAACTTGTTCCAAACTTTCAAGTATTTCTCCTGTAGTAGGGTCAACATATCTAATAGCTTCGACTTCATCACCAAATAATTCAATTCTAATTAATCTATCCTCATAAGCTGGACCGATTTCTAAAACATCGCCTTTAATTCTGAATCTGCCTCTAGTAATTTCAATATCATTTCTAGTGTATTGATTTTCAACGAGAGACCTCAAAGAGGAACGTAGATTTATTGATTTTCCCACTTCAAATTTAACCGCAGCTTTTAAATACTCACTCGGTATACCAAGACCATAAATGCAACTTATTGAGGCTACAACAATTACATCTTTTCTTTCAAATAATGAGCGTGTTGCAGAATGCCTAAGCATATCTATTTCTTCATTGATTGAAGCCGTTTTGGCTATGTAAGTATCACTTACGGGTACATAAGCTTCAGGTTGATAATAATCGTAGTAAGAAATGAAGTACTCAACAGCATTTTTTGGAAAAAATTCCCTTAATTCATTACATAGTTGTGCAGCTAAAGTTTTGTTATGGGCTAATACAAGTGCCGGTCTTCCTGTTTGTTGTATTACATTCGCAATAGTAAATGTTTTACCAGTTCCAGTAGCTCCTAAAAGAGTCTGAAACTCTTTACCAGTATTGACGCCTTTAACTAATTGTTTAATAGCTTCTGGTTGATCTCCATTTGGTTCGTAAGGAGCTTGAAGCTTATAGTTGTTCATCAACCTTGTAGCAAAAGGGTATAGCTATACTAAGAAATTTTTTCTCCAATTATTGAATTTTTCAAAGATTCTTTTAAGCCCCTAACAACCGCAATCATCGATATTAAATCATCTAATTTATTAACTACAGATCCAACGCCAACTGCTGAGGCTCCAGAGGATATTGCTAGTGGACAAGTTACTTGGCTTAATCCAGAGGCACTCATGATTGGTATATTAAGAGATTGTTTCTTAAATTCTTGATGAATAGCATAGGTAGCTGCAAGAGTTGGTACTGATTTTTCAAAAAAGCCTTGAATTCCTGAAGAGTAAGGAGTAGAACTGGTGCCACCTTCTGTTTGAATAATATCAACACCTTCTTCCACTAGCTTTATAGCAAGATCAACTTGTTTATCAATAGGCATAGTATGAGGAACAGTTACTGATAAAGGAACATTAGGCAATAAATCCCTCGTCTCTTTTGTAATGTTTAAAACTTTTTTTTCTGAAAAATTAATGCCTTTTTCATAAAAAGTATCATAATTTCCTATTTCAATTAATGATGCTCCTGCTTTTACAGAATCTTGAAAAGATTGAGGTACTACTGAACTAACACAAACGGGTAGTGTTGAATTTTTAAGTACTAAATCAACTAGTTCAGGTTTACAAGCAATATCTACAAGATCTGCACCTCCTAATGAAGCAGCCTCAACAATTATTTTCACAGATTGAACATCGAAATTATTCAATCCTGAAATAACTTTGAGTAAAGATTTGCTTCTTAACTCTTCTTTGATTTTTTGTGGCAAAAGATTAATCAGACTCATTTACTTAATGAATTTATTACCCGATTGTGACATTGTTTTAGTAAAACAGTGCATTTTTTAAAAAATATTATCTGAGCAACACAAAATGTCTGATAAAAAATTAACTCAGAAAAATTGGTCATCTTGGCATCATAAGCTTCACAAAGAGATTCTTAGCAAAAAAATATTAATTCCCAAAGGATCTAATATTTTAATAAGTGTTTCAGGAGGACAAGACTCCATGGTCTTATTAACACTAATTAATGACCTAAAAAAAATTCATAATTGGTCTATTAGTGTTTGGCATGGTGATCATCAGTGGCACGAAAAATCCTCAGTGTATGCTCTTGAATTAAAAAGTTATTGCGAAGATAAAAATATTTCATTCTATTTTGATAAAGCACAAAAAGAAAACATTTCTTCAGAAGAAAAAGCGAGAGAATGGAGATATAAAAAATTATGTGAAAGGGCCAAAACTTTATTAAATAAGTACCAGCAAAAACAAAATATTTATTTGTTAACTGGTCACACGAGTAGTGATAACGCAGAAACATTTATCCTCAATTTATCTAGAGGGAGCAATTTTGCCGGCCTGAGTAATATTGAGAGCAAAAGATTACTAGAAAATCAAATTTTTTTAATAAGGCCAATATTGATTTTCAGTAGAGAAGATACACAACAAATTTGTAATAATATGAAAATCCCTGTCTGGGAAGATCCTACAAATACAGATCTTAAATTAAAAAGAAATTTAGTTAGAAAAAAAATTATTCCAGCTTTAGAAGTTATCTATCCAGGTTGTTCTGAAAGGATAAATAATTTTTCCCAAAAAATGAGCAATTACAATAATGAACGTAATGATCTTAGTGAACTAGCATACCTATATTGTAAAGATGTGAAAGGTATCAATAGAAATCTCTTAAATAACATGTGTGTTGAAGCAAGGTGCACAATCTTAAATAAATTTTTAAAAGAAATATCTGCAAAGCAATGGAGTTCTAAAAATCTAACAAAATTAGCAACTTCAATTTATGAAAAAAATAAAGGTCAAATTAACTTACAAGAGTTTTTAAAAATTGTTTGGAATAAAAACTATATAAATTTTGAAAAAGTTAAGATGTGACAGCAGATCTTCTTCTTCTTGTTCTACCTTCAAATGAATCTTCTATAGCAGTATCAGCTGTTGGATTCTTTGAAACTTTTGGACTTTTTTGGGTATTTTGTGGATTATTTGAACTATTCGGGTGATTATTATTAGATTTCTTATGGAAATTATTATTTCTATTTCTATTGGAAAAATTTTTCTCTTCAGTAATCTTTGGAATATAAGCACGAGTTCCACTTGGAGCAGGTTGAACTAAACACAAAATAAGTGGTTCAACTTGTAATTCTCTTCTCATTCTTCTCGATAAACCATTTTCAATTTCTCTTTGTACACCAATCCAATCTACTTCAAAATTATTCGGTCCAGTTTGCCTGGATAATTGTTTCCATCTATTTTCTAAGACCCAGCTTATTTCTCGTTCTGTCCACATAGACATTTTTCTTGGCTCTGCAGTAGTTACAACTCCTCTTAAATTCACTCTGGGAGGCGCAACCATCTTCCCATCTGTACTAATAGGAGCTAAAACAGTTACTACACCATCCCCAGCTAATTGCTGCCTTTCCTTTAATACTCGAGCATCTACTATCCCGTTTCGTGAGTTATCAAGCAGTTCAACTCCAGCTTTTACAGGATCACCCTTTTGAATAGAATTAGGTGTTAACTCAACTACATCTCCATTTTCAATAATTAAAATATTATCCTTTGGAACCCCCATAGTTTGTGCACTCTTGCCATGACAAACAAGCATTCTATGTTCTCCATGAACTGGAACAAAAAACTTAGGTTTTGCAAGAGCCAACATTAACTTTTGATCTTCTTGAAAACCATGACCAGAAACATGAATATTCTCACCCTTTCCATAAACAACCTTTGCTCCGAGTTTCATTAATCTATCTATTGTATTAACAACAGAAATCGTATTACCAGGAATTGGGCTGGCTGAAAATATTACAGTATCGGTAGTCTTAAGACGAACATGCTGATGTTCACCACGAGATATTCTGCTTAACGCTGCTAGGGGTTCTCCTTGACTTCCAGTCATTAATAATAAGGTCTCTCTATCTGGCAAATCTCTAATTTGCTTGATAGGAACAAACAAATCATCTGGGCATTTCATATAACCAATATCTCTCGCCTTAGCAATAACATTTATCATCGATCTACCTAACAAACCGACCTTTCTTCCATGTTTCATGGCCAACTCTAAGATCATTGTCACTCTATGAACAGAACTAGCAAAAGTGGTAAGGATAACTCGTT
Source organism: Prochlorococcus marinus XMU1412 (assembly GCF_017696315.1). Taxonomy (NCBI): domain Bacteria; kingdom Bacillati; phylum Cyanobacteriota; class Cyanophyceae; order Synechococcales; family Prochlorococcaceae; genus Prochlorococcus; species Prochlorococcus marinus. The sequence continues at coordinate 567,066 of NZ_JAAORJ010000004.1, forward strand.
CTTTTGCCTCCGCAATATGTTTTTCTAAAGAGGGATAAATAGTCTTCTCAGAGGGACAAAAGCCTGGAACTTCGGCATTAGTCGAATCACTGAACATACATAAAACGCCCTTCTCTCCATAATGCACCATTCTTTCAATATCAAATTGCTCTCCGTCAACTGGCATATGATCAAATTTAAAATCTCCTGTGAAAATAATTGTGCCAACAGGTGTTGTAACTGCTAAAGAAAAACTATCACAAATAGAATGGGTATTTCGAATAAATTCAACAGAAAAATGTTGTCCAACTTTTACAACATCTCTTGGATTTACTGTCTGTATAGTTGTTCTATCAGATACCCCTGCTTCCTCCATTTTTCCTCTAAGCATTGACATTGCCAGTCTTGGGCCATAAATAATCGGAATATTAAAATGCTTTAGATGATGAGAAATACCTCCAATATGATCTTCATGACCGTGAGTGACAATCATTCCTTTAATTCTTCTTTGATTTTCTTTTAAAAAAGTTGTATCTGGCATAACAACGTTTACCCCATGCATACCATCAGATGGGAAAGCTAAGCCTGCATCAACAAGCATCAACTCATCACCATATTCAAAAACACAAGTGTTTTTTCCTATTTCATGTAGTCCTCCAAGAGGTATTACGCGTAATGCTGGCGTATTACTTTTAGATCTAGATGAATCATTAGTAGATCTATTTACAGTTGAATTTGTACTTGATTGCATAATTTTGAAATTTATGAAGGCCTGCTTGTAATCAAATAAGGTTTATTTAAATTTAATTATCAAGTTAAATATAATCCCTATTATAGGGATTTCAGGATAAAAGATAATTGCTTTTTCATGTCATTGCTTAATGGTGACAAAGGACTTCTAGGATTACCCACATTCCACCCAGATAGCTCTAAGGCAGCCTTAATCGGGATTGGATTAGTAGTCATAAAGAGTGCTTTGAAAAGAGGCTGAAGTTTTTCGTGAATAGAAAGCGCCTTGGACACATCTCCACTCTGAAAGGAAAGAATCATCTCTTTCAATTGCAATCCAACTAAATGGCTTGCAACACTTACTACTCCTACAGCACCTACAGATAACATTGGAAGCAACAATGAATCGTCGCCACTATATACAGAGAGTTCAGAGCCACAAATAGCTCTTATTTCTGTTACTTCCTCTATTCTACCGCTTGCAGCTTTAATACTGAGAATATTAGAGAAATCCATAAGTTTCTTTACAGTATCAGGTAATAAATTGCATCCAGTCCTTCCTGGAATGTTATAGAGCATTAGAGGCAAATCCTTTGCGGAATTAGCAATAGAACTGAAATGTTTAAAAAGACCTTCTTGAGGTGGCTTATTGTAATAAGGAACAACGACCAAAGCACCGTCGGCACCAGAGTCGTAGGCTTTTTTTGTAGCTTCCACAGCCTCGCTTGTACAGTTACTACCAGTGCCAACTATTACTTTACAGCTTGAATCCAAAGATCCTTTTACCGCAATAAATAAATCATGCTGTTCAGTCCATGAAAGAGTCGGAGATTCTCCAGTAGTGCCACATAACACTATTCCGTCGGAACCGTTCTCATAAAGATAATTTGAGAGTTTAATAGCTAGTTCATAATCTACATCTCCACTTTCAGTAAATGGAGTAACCATTGCAGTCAATATTTTTCCAAATAGTGGGTTATTACACTCAGTTTTTTCTAGAATCATTTTTTTGGAATTAATAACTCAGCTATTTGAACAGCATTAAGAGCTGCGCCTTTTCTTATTTGATCTCCACATAACCATAATTCTAATCCATTAGGCTGACTTATATCAGTTCTTAGCCTGCCAACAGCAACATTATCCCTTCCCATAACGTCATTTGGCATAGGAAATCTATTATTTTTGTAATCCTCAATAATTTCAATTCCTGGAGATTTTTTTAATTCTTTAAGTGCATCTTTAGGCTCAACTACTCCAGCAAATTCAATATTGATCGATTCAGAATGTGCTCTTAGTACTGGAACTCGAACACATGTAGCAGAGATCCTTAAATCAGAAATATTTAATATTTTCCTGGTCTCATTAACCATTTTCATCTCTTCTTCGCAGTAATTATTTGCAAGCATTGGTGAATTATGTAAAAACAAATTAAAAGCCAGTGAATATGGCAAAACTTCACTTTTTTGAGGATTACCATGAAGGTATTTTTCAGTTAAAAGTTTGAGTTCCTCCATCGCTAATTGGCCTGCCCCACTTACAGATTGATATGTTGAGACAACAACTCTTTGAATAGTAGAAAGTTTATTTAATGGAGCTAAAACTAATGTCAACAAAATTGTAGTGCAGTTTGGATTAGCTATTACCCCATCATGATTAAGTGCTTCACTAGCATTAACTTCAGGAACTATAAGAGGTACATTCTTATCTAATCTAAAAGCGCTTGAATTATCTATCAATAAAGCATTTTGTTCGATAATGGTAGACAACCATTTTTTTGAAATACTTCCACCAGCTGAAGCTAAAACTAAATCAAGATTCAGAAATTCTTCCTTAGTTGTTTTTTTTGTAACTAATTCTTCACCTTTCCAAATAATTTTTTTTCCTTCTGAACGTTCTGATGAAAGCAAGACCAATTCTGATATTGGGAAATCACGTTGTTCAAGAATTTTCAGTAATTCAGATCCCACAGCACCTGAAGAACCTAAAACAGCAACTTTTAATGGCCTATTAGGCAAATACGGAGATTGTCTCACACTTTAAAATGATTTTTATAAATAGATTGACTATTTTTTTTACTTTATCAAAAAATTAACTTTCAAGGAAATCACATAATGTGAAATAATTAAGGTTCGGCTCATAGTAATAAATTAGAAAAACATGGCTAAAGATGCACTAATAGTCAAAACAACTCCTCTGCCTCAAAGTAGAATTTCATTCGAATTAGAAATACCATCTGAGACATGCAAAACGTGTGTAAATGAAACAATCAGTTCTATCAGTCGTTCGGCTAAAATTCCGGGATTTAGACTTGGTAAGATTCCTAAACAAGTCTTAATCCAAAGAATTGGCATTACACAATTACATGCCTCTGCTCTGGAAAAAATTATTGATAAATCATGGCAAGAAGCGTTAAAAATAAAATCTATAGAGCCACTAAGTGAGCCAGAATTGGTAGATGGATTTGAATCTTTACTTGCAAAGTTTAGTCCTGAAAAACCACTCAAGGTTACTCTTCAAACTGATGTTGCCCCAGAATTAAAACTTAAAAAATCCAAAGGACTAAGTGTTGAAATATCAAAGACAAAGTTTGATCCTAAGTCAATAGATGAAGCGCTAGAAAAATCTAGAAATCAGTTTGCAAACATTATTCCAGTTACCAATAGAGCAGCAAAATTAGGAGATATTGCTGTAGTTAGTTTCAAAGGAAAATATAAAGATTCCGGGAAAGAGATTGATGGTGGAACAAGTGAATCAATGGATCTTGAGTTAGAAAAGAACAAAATGATTCCCGGTTTCGTTGAGGGAATCGTAAAGATGAAAATTGGTGATACTAAAACACTTAACCTTAAATTTCCTGATGATTATTCTCATGAGGATTCAAGAGGCAAAGAAGCAATTTTTGAAGTAAATCTTAAGGATCTTAAGGAAAAAGAATTGCCTGAACTTAATGACGATTTTGCAAAACAGTCTGGCAACAAAGAATCATTAAAAGAGTTAAAGAAAGATATTGAAAAGCAACTTAAAGATAATTTTAAAAAAACTCAAAAAGATATCAAAATTGAAGCTTTATTAGATGCCTTAACAGACGAATTGGTTGCTGAAATTCCAAAATCTATGATTGATATAGAAGTGAGGAATAATATTGAACAAACCGCTCAAAGATTTGCTCAACAAGGTCTTGATGTAAAATCTACTTTCACTCCGGAATTAGTTAAGTCATTAGCAGAGTCCACAAGGCCTCAAGCTGAAAAAAATGTTCAAAGAAATTTAGCTTTAAAAGCATTATCTGAAACAGAAAACATAAAAGTCGAGAAAGATGAAATTGATTTAAAAATGAAAGATTATGAAGATGCAATCTCTCAATCTTCAAAACAAATAGATATTAAAAGATTAGAAGAAGTAGTAAGTAACGATCTACTCAAAGAAAAATTAATAATTTGGCTTGAAGAAAATTCTGAAGTAAAAGAAAAAACTACAAAAACTTCTAAAGCTACAAAAACCTCCAAAACATCAAAAGCAGCAAAAACTACGACTAAAAATACAAAAACTACAGGAACTACAAAAACTCGAAATAAAAAAGAAAAAAAATAATTTATGAAATTTCCTACTAATTAAACAAAAACCCCCTAAATTATTTATAAGACGAAAACTAATTTGTGAACTCAGAAAAAAAACATTTAATCCAAAGCTCAATAAGTTCTTACGAAAGTAATCATAAAACTATTGCCGCTGTTCCCACCGTTATAGAACAATCAGGTAGAGGTGAACGAGCTTTTGATATATATTCAAGATTATTGAGGGAAAGAATAATTTTTTTAGGTACTGGAATTAATGATCAAGTATCTGACTCCCTTGTTGCACAATTATTATTTCTTGAAGCTGAAGATCCCGAAAAAGACATACAAATATATATCAATTCTCCTGGAGGCTCAGTAACTGCAGGAATGGCCATTTACGATACCATGCAACAAATATCGCCTGATGTAGTGACAATATGTTTTGGAGTAGCCGCAAGTATGGGGGCATTTCTACTTTCTGGAGGAGCAAAGGGGAAAAGATTGGCTTTACCTAATTCTAGGATTATGATTCATCAACCTCTGGGAGGTGCACAAGGTCAAGCAGTAGAGATTGAAATACAAGCTAAAGAAATACTTTTTCTCAAGAAAACATTAAATTCACTTTTAGCTGAACATACTGGTCAACCTTTAGAGAAAATTAATGAAGATACAGAAAGAGATTACTTTTTATCCCCCTCTGAAGCAGTCGAATATGGATTAATTGATAAAGTTATCAAAAAGTGACAAGGGGTTCTGATTTTTTAAGAATATGATGACGAATCGATATTTATGAGCAATCCTAGTGAATAGGGAATATTTAACACCTTTCACTTTAAAAACTTATAATCGATGGCTAAATTCGACGCCCATCTTAAATGTTCATTTTGCGGGAAGTCACAAGACCAAGTAAGAAAGCTTATAGCTGGTCCTGGGGTTTATATCTGTGATGAGTGCATAGACCTTTGTAATGAGATTCTCGACGAAGAACTACTTGATAATCAAGCGAACACAAACAACTCTCCACAAGTAAAAAAGAAATTACCAACTGATAATCCAAAAAAATCTGTTCCTTTAGAATTAACCTCAATTCCTAAGCCATTAGAAATAAAAAGTTTTCTAGATAATCAAGTTGTTGGACAAGAATCTGCAAAAAAAATATTATCAGTAGCCGTATACAATCACTACAAGCGATTAGCTTGGAAAGTTAAAGAAGATAGTAAAAATAGCAATTCAACTGATTCACAAGCAACTAAATTACAAAAATCAAATATTTTACTCATCGGCCCTACTGGAAGTGGAAAAACATTATTGGCGCAAACTTTAGCAGAGTTTTTAGATGTTCCTTTTGCAGTAGCTGATGCAACGACTTTGACAGAAGCTGGATATGTTGGGGAGGATGTAGAAAACATACTTTTAAGACTTCTACAGAAATCAGAAATGAATGTAGAACTAGCTCAAAAAGGAATTATATATATTGATGAAATAGATAAAATTGCAAGAAAAAGCGAGAATCCTTCAATTACTAGAGATGTCTCCGGTGAAGGGGTACAGCAAGCATTATTAAAAATGCTTGAAGGAACAATTGCTAATGTGCCACCTCAAGGCGGAAGAAAACATCCTTATCATGACTGCATCCAAATTGATACGAGTCAAATACTATTTATTTGTGGGGGAGCTTTTATAGGTTTAGAGGATATCGTTCAAAAGCGTATGGGTAAACACTCTATAGGATTTACCACCAATTCAGATCAAAACAAAATTGATACAAAAAAAATAGTAGACCCAAGAGATTCCCTGAAAAATTTAGAATTAGATGACTTAGTGAAATATGGCCTAATTCCAGAATTTATTGGAAGAATTCCGGTTTGTGCTGTATTAGATCGTCTTACTAAAGAAACTTTAGAATCTATTTTAACTCAACCAAGAGATGCATTAGTAAAGCAATTCAAAACTTTGCTAAGTATGGATAATGTTGAATTATCATTTGAGCCTGATTCTGTTGAAGCGATAGCAAATGAAGCATACAAAAGAAAAACAGGTGCAAGAGCATTAAGATCAATAATTGAAGAGCTAATGCTAGACATAATGTACACTTTGCCTTCTGAAGAAAATGTAAAAGAATTCACAATTACGAAAAAAATGGTAGATAATCTGTTCTCATCTAAAATTGTTAAACTACCTTCAGGATCAAAAAGAATCATCAAAGAGTCTGCATAAAATTAGAGTTTAATTTTTTTAATTGAATCCCTAATTTTTCTAATTAATGAAAAATAAATGCCAAATATACATAAGCCTTTTCATCAAAAATATAGACCAAATAACTTAGACGAACTGGTTGGGCAAAAATTTATATCCATTACACTCAAACAAGCTCTATTAACAAAAAAAATTGCTCCTGCATATCTTTTTAATGGTCCAAGAGGCACTGGAAAAACATCGAGTGCAAGAATATTTGCAAAATCTCTAAATTGCCAGGCATTCGACCAACCTACGATAACTCCTTGTTGTAAATGTGACTTATGTAGACAAATTACAGATGGGAGCGCTCTAGATATTATCGAGATTGATGCCGCATCAAATACAGGAGTAGAAAATATAAGAGAAATTATAGAAAGAGCGAGATTTGCACCTACTCAAGCGAGATGGAAAGTCTATGTAATTGATGAATGTCATATGCTTTCAACGGCAGCTTCAAATGCTTTACTGAAAACTATTGAAGAACCGCCCTCAAGAGTTGTATTTATACTTGCTACGACAAATCCTGAGAGAGTATTAAATACAATAAAAAGTAGATGCCAAAAGTTTGATTTCAGAAGAATAAGCCCTAGTGATATTTTTGAACATTTATCAGAAATCGCCGAAAAAGAATCGATTAAGTACGAAGTTCAGGCGTTAAAAATGATTGCAAAAAGGTCTAATGGAGGTATGAGAGATGCACAAAGCCTCCTTGAACAATTGAATCTTTTACCTGAAGGGATAACAACTAATAATATCCAAAACCTCCTAGGAGAAGTATCAGAAAGTGAATTAACAAATCTGATTAAATCATTGGTTGAGAATAATCCAGAGTCATTAATTGACACCTGCAACAAATTATATGATGCCGGAAACGAACCTCTTCAAATAATTATCGGATTATTGAACATAACAAGAGATCTACTATTACACACTAATAATAATAAATATTCAGATCTTTATTATACGTCTGATGAATTTCGAGATGAGTTAGATAAAATCTCAAAAACAATAAATAAATCCACAATAATTAATTGGCATAATAATCTGAGAAATATTGAATATCAAATCAAATCAAGTGATAATCCAAGGCTTTGGTTTGAAATACATTTAACTGGTCTTCTGGATAGTCAAGAGATAAATAGTTTTGAAAATAAACAAGAAAGTAAAAATAATACGACTGAGGAGAAGCATGAAAGTAAAAAAAACATTCCAATTAATAAAAAAAATATTTCAGATGAGATGCCAAAACCAAGTATCCAAGAAGAGATAAAGCACAAGGAATTGATCGAAAAAAAAGACGAAAAATTAGTAAAATTTGAAGTTCTTGAAAAAGAAAGTATTGAAAATATTTCTGAAAATGACCAAAATAATCCTGGATCAAATTTAAAAGATAAATGGGAATTAATTCTTTCTAAAGTAGAGTTACCATCAACAAGAATGTTACTTTCACAACAAGCCGAACTTGAAAGTATTGATTCGGAAAAAATCACAATTGCATTATCTCCAAACTGGGAAAGTATGATAAAAAGCAGAAAAGTTATAATTGAAAATACTGTAAAAAAGATATTTGGAGATGGAATAATACTTAAATTTTCAACCAAACAATTAAATAAAAGTAACCCAACAAACACTCCAGAAATAACCCAAAATGAAGTAAATAATTTCCCACCAATAAAAAAAATAGAACCAAAAACTAATTCGTCAACAAAAATATCTAACGAGGAAACTTATGATGATAGTTCAAAAAACTTAGCAAATTTTTTTAATGGAGAAATTATAGAAATTGATGAATAGATTAAACTCCAGTATGAAGAGTCTTTCGCCAAAGTATCTTTTTGGGAAAAATAGACATCTTGATAGTTACCCAAGGGATTACTAAAAACCAATGTGATAAATAAAAAACCGATACAAATACCATCAAAAAATTGCTTTTTTGCAATACAGGTACTTCACTTTTACAAGAAGAACCGTACCAAAAAGCAATTCCAGATAACATAAAAGCTGTAAATGAAATAGGCCAGTAAATTGGTGAATCTAAAAAAGCAATACTGAAAACTAAATCAAAAATAGAAATGATTGGTAATGCATATTGCAAGATGAAAAAATAAGTTAAATCAAATTTCTGCAAATAATCAATTTTATTAGTAAATAATTGATCTCCATAATCGAAGAATCTTTGCAACCCCCCCTCTGCCCATCTTTGCCTTTGCGCTAATAAAGCATTTAAATTTTCAACTGCCTCCTCCATGACTGGAGGATCCCATAAGATTCCAATTTTAGATTTTGATAATAATAATCTTAAACTCAAATCAAGATCATCTGTAACTGTATCTTCATTAAAAGAACCACATGCTAATAATGTTTCTTTTTTAATTAATTGACCATTTCCCCTTAATTCGGAAACTCCAGCAACTGATAATCTTCCATATTGAAAGATTGCATCCATAGCCATCTCCATTGACTGACAGGAAGTTAAAAAATTCTTACTTACATTTGTTACTGATTTTCTTAGTTGAACTGCAGACCAATCACCCTCTTCTACAAAACTAAATAACCTTATCAAAGAATCTTGTTTTAATTCAGCATCAGCATCCAAAACTAATAGCCATTCACCATGGGTAAATTTCAAGGCATAATTCAAAGCTCCTGACTTTCCTCCTCCTGCATTTGGAGAACGACTTATGACTTTTAGCTTGTCATATTGTCTAGATAATCGATCTAAAATTAAGGGCGTCTTATCAGAACTACCATCATCGATTATGTAAATATTTAATTTATTGGTTGGATAATCTAAACTAAATAATCTTTCAACTAATCTTGATATGACATTCTCTTCATCTCTAGCTGCAACTAAAATATCAAGCACAGGTAACTCTTTATTGCTAATTCTTCTGCTTACAGTATTTAAAACATTGTTCCTTTTGAAATTTCTAGAAATAACTATTAAACCGTAAAAAACAATCACAAAAGAAAGAGTCAATATTATGTAAAAGAAATTTTCGATATTGTTAGCATGAGGAATAAAAGCGACTAAAAAACAAGCACTAAGAAATATAAACGACTTCAATCTTCGATTTTTATAAAAACCCTTACTCATAAAAGTAAATTGTTAATTACTTAACTTCCATTGAGACAATATCTCAAATTTTCTTAGTTTTGCATTTCGATAGTAATGATTCAATATTTGTTCATAAGAGAATCCTAATTTAGCCATTTCAATTGCTCCTGACTGAGATAAACCTACACCATGACCGAAACCTCCTCCTCTCAAAAGCCATAAATCATCATTTAATTTATTAATAGTAAACAAATTACTAGGTATAAAATTTAATACCCGTCGAATATCATCTTTAACAAGAACAATAGATTTATTACCCTTGTCCGTTTGTATTTCCAATTTTGTCACTCTGCCACTAGACCCACGTTCAATAGAATTTAAATCCAAAACATCTTCATTAATATTTATAAGTTTGTTTTTAATTAACTTTTCTTTAATTTCAAGATTAGAAATTTTCTTATTCCATCGAAAAAGAGAATGATTACTCCCATAAAACTGTTCTTTATCAAAATCTAAAAAATTATTTAAATAAGATTCATTTGTAATTGGAAGTTTAAAAATTTTATTTAATGATTTAGAACCATCAATGATTGAATTGAAATAAGAATAATCTTGAATTTGCCAAGACTCGCCTGCAGTAGCAGATACTCCACCATTAGAGCCATGGTAAAAAGCATTTATTGGTTGATTTTCATGAGTGAGAATTAAATTTGAAGTTTCGTCTATGGCTTTTTGTACGTTTTTATATGAAATTTCAGAAGGCTTATAAACTTGGCATTGAGTGCTTATACATAAATGATATTTATCCATATTAAATCTATCAGAATTAAATATGCCCCAAGTTCTTGCAATAACTGCTTGAGCCTTGAGTGCTTCTAAAGGAGAATTCGGTCCAATTTCATATGGCAAAACACCTGCCAAATAGTCATCAAATTCAATTTTTTGAACTAAGGTCCAAGTTCCATATAAATCCTTTATTAAATAAAAATTTTTGCCAAAATTTACACCATTTATTTTTATTTTCTCTTCAGAATAAATATATATAGGACCTTCAAGTTGCATACTACTGTAGTCATTTCTAAGAAGAGGAGTAATTTGAAAATTTTTTATTTTTCTGAAAATCTTATTTTTCAATTCAAACTCTGGCAGATCATCTTGAAATGGAATCCATACTTCCCAATTCTTAGGGTAGGCAACAGTAGTCTCAAATCCTTTATCTCTTAGTTTGTCTGATTGTTTTTTTGCCGATTCATAGCTAGCAAAAGGACCAAAAACAATTCTTTCAATTGTTTTTGGATTTTTGACGGGAATATCCGCCCAGGTAATATTTATCTGTTTTGATTTATGTTTAATACCGTTGGACGATATCAAATTTAAAAAACCTTTATTAGTTGTAAAGTTTATATTCTTTTTCTCCGAAAAACTATCATTCTCGCCGCCTAAATGTTGCTTTAAACCAATTAAAAATTTTCCTTTTTTAATTTCATTATGGAGTTCAACCTTTAGTAATTCTTCTCCTTTTGCATTTGAAATAAATTTAGTGTTTATTATTAAAAGAGAAATAAAGCCTAAAAATAAGTTTAAAAAGGCAAATTTAAGTTTCATAAATTAGAACTTTCCTTATCAATTAAAAACTTTAATTTGCACCAATGCGTATAAAGGTTTAGATTATCCTAATTAAACACATTTGACTTAAATGTCTAAACTAAAAACTCGTAAATCAGCTGCCAAAAGATTTAAAGCTACTGCGACGGGTAAATTCATGAGAAGAAGAGCTTTCCATAATCATTTACTTGATCATAAAAGCTCAAAATTAAAAAGACATCTATCAACAAAAGCCGTAGTTGATGAAAGAGATGCTGATAATGTAAAATTAATGATTCCATACGCATAAATCTTTAACCAATTTTTATTAGATATTCATGGCACGGGTAAAAAGAGGCAACATAGCCAGAAAAAGAAGAAACAAAATCTTAAATCTTGCAAAAGGTTTTAGAGGCGGCAACAAAAATCTTTTCAGAACCGCAAACCAAAGAGTGATGAAAGCTCTTTGTAATGCGTATAGGGATAGAAGAAGAAGAAAAAGAGATTTTAGAAGACTTTGGATCTCTAGAATTAACGCATCTGCGAGAATAAATGGAACAAACTATAGCAAGTTAATAAATGGGATGAAAAATGCAGAAATTATCATCAACAGAAAAATGCTTGCTCAATTAGCCTTAAACGATCCTAAGTGTTTTGAAAAAATTGTTTCTTCCGTTAGTAAGTAGAAAAAAGAATATAATCTAGAAAAGTAATTATAAATAATGGAAATATCTTCCTTTCAATCTTATTTAATAATTCTTTTTGTTGTATTGATAATAATTTCTATTTTTGTATTCAGACAATTTCTAAAAACAAGAAGTGAAGAATTAAATTTAGTAAAATTCGAGCAGAAAGGTTTAGATTCTCTCACTCAAGCCACAGAATTATATGAATTTGGGTCTATTCAGATAAAAAAAAGATTATATTCTGAAGCAACTAAAACTTTTTTAAAAGCAATTGAAAATTATGAAAATGAACCTGATGAAGCCAAAGCGATAATAAATAATGCTTTAGGATTTTCTTATGCTGCTCAAAATGAATTTAAGAAAGCAATTAAACACTATAAATCTGCAATAAAATCACTTCCAGAATATCCTATAGCCCTAAATAACCTCGCATCAGCACAACAGCGTTTACTTGAGTACGACTTGGCATATGAAACTTATCAAAAAGTTTTGGTGATAGATCCAAAAAACAAAACAGCAATTAAAAAAAGTAAGGAGTTAGAAAAAAGAAACAATTATGAACCTTATAAAGGTATTAAAGATAAGGGATTCTAAATATGGAAAATTATTCTTCTTTACTAATTGGTGGAAAACAATTTTCCAGTAGATTAATGGTTGGTACTGGCAAATACAAATCTACTCAAGATATGGTGGAAAGTTTGTCAAATTCTGACACGGAAATTATAACCGTCGCTGTTAGAAGAATTAAGAATGATCAGACCGGAGAAAATTTACTCGAAAAGATCAACTGGACAAAATACTGGATGCTTCCTAATACAGCTGGTTGTGTTAATTCCGATGAGGCAGTGAGAATAGCAATTTTGGGAAGAGAACTTGCAAAATTGTCTGGTCAAGAAGAAAATAATTTTGTGAAGCTAGAAGTTATTCCTGACAAAAAGTATTTGCTACCAGATCCAATAGAAACCATTAAAGCAGCCGAAATTTTAATAAAAAAGGGTTTTGCTGTACTTCCCTATATCAATGCAGATCCTATTCTTGCAAAAAGACTAGAAGAAATAGGTTGTGCAACTGTAATGCCATTGGGCTCGCCTATAGGCTCCGGCCAAGGTTTATTAAATCTATCAAATATAAGGATAATTATTGAAAATGCAAAAGTGCCAGTAATAATTGACGCAGGAATTGGGGTGCCTAGTGAAGCTTCTCAAGCTATGGAAATTGGAGCTGATGGTGTTTTAATCAATAGTGCAATAGCACAATCTGCAAATCCTCCTCTAATGGCTCAAGCGATAAATTATGGAGTAAAAGCTGGCAGGAAAGCTTTTCTGGCAGGAAGAATTAAAAAACAAGACTTTGCAGTAGCAAGTTCACCGGAAAAAAACATATCTATCTAATTATCTTCATTGAGCAAAGTTCTTAAAAGAGAATAAAAAGTTATTTTTTTATTTATCATATTAAGAAAGAAGATTTGAAACTATTTTCAATGTTTTTTCGCAAATTGGAAGCGCACTGTAGTAATTTAATAAATATATTATGAATCTATTAATTCTGGAGTTCTGAGTGAAAGTTATTGTTCTAGGTGGAGATGGTTTTTGCGGTTGGCCTTGTGCGGTGAATTTAGCAGAGCAAAATCATGATGTAATTATTGTAGACAATTTAAGTCGTAGAAAAATTGATATTGATCTAGAGGTAGAATCTTTAACTCCAATTGCTTCGATAACAGAACGGCTTTCTGCATGGGAAGAAATTGGAGGTAAGCCTATGAGATTTCTTAACATGGATATCTCTAAACAATATCAAAAATTACTCAATTTGCTCATTGATGAAAAGCCAGATTCTGTGATCCATTTTGCAGAACAAAGAGCAGCGCCTTACTCGATGAAATCTAGTTTTACCAAAAGATATACAGTTGATAATAATGTTAACGGCACCCACAACCTTCTTGCCGCAATAGTTGAGAGTAATTTAGATATTCATGTTGTACATTTAGGAACAATGGGAGTTTATGGATATGGATCACATAGAGGTGCAACAATTCCAGAAGGTTATCTAAAAGTTGAAGTGCCACAACCAGATGGAAGTCGCTTTGAAGAAGAAATATTACACCCTGCAAGTCCTGGTAGTGTTTACCATATGACTAAAACTTTAGATCAATTATTATTTCTTTACTACAACAAAAATGATCTTGTAAGGATTACTGATCTACATCAAGGTATCGTTTGGGGAACAAATACAGAGGCAACTTTAAAAGATCCTAGATTAACAAACCGATTTGACTACGACGGAGATTATGGAACTGTTCTAAACAGATTTCTAATGCAAGCTGCAATTGGATATCCATTAAGTGTTCATGGAACAGGAGGGCAAACAAGAGCCTTTATACACATAAAAGACTCTGTTAAATGTGTACAACTTGCTCTTGAAAATCCTCCAAAACCTGGAGAGAGAGTTAAAATCTTTAATCAAATGACTGAAAGTCATCAAGTTGGAGAACTAGCCAAAAAAGTTGCGTCTCTAACAGGTGCTGATATCAATTATTTGCCAAATCCTAGGAATGAAGCAGTAGAAAATGATCTGATTGTTGATAATAAATGCTTTATAGAATTAGGTTTAAACCCAACGACTCTGGATAATGGTTTATTAGAAGAAGTTGTTGAAGTTGCTAAAAAATACTCCAATAGATGTGATCTGAAACGCATACCTTGTGTTTCATCGTGGACTAAAAAACAAGCTGAGGCCATAAAAACTAATTAAAATTTCTGAAATAATTACCTTAAGAAAGTGAAAATTGCATTGTTTACTGAAACTTTTTTACCTAAAGTTGACGGCATAGTCACAAGACTGACTAAAACGATTGAATTTTTAATAAAAAATGGTGATGAAGTTATAATTTTTTGTCCCGAAGGGTGTCCAGAGTCATATATGGGCGCAACTGTAGTCGGAGTTGCTGCAATGCCATTACCCTTATACCCAGAGTTGAAGCTTGGTTTACCAGGTCCAGCAGTCTCAGATAAGTTAGAAAAATTTAACCCAGATTTGATACATGTTGTTAATCCAGCTGTACTAGGCTTAGGGGGCATATGGTTAGCGAAAACTAATAATATTCCTTTAATTGCAAGTTATCATACTCATCTTCCGAAATATCTAGAACATTACGGTATGGGTATGTTAGAGCCACTTTTGTGGGAATTACTTAAAGCAGCACATAATCAAGCCTTGTTAAATTTATGTACATCCACCGCTATGGTAAATGAGTTAAAAGATAAAGGTATTCAAAGGACTGCTCTATGGCAAAGAGGAGTAGATACTTACAGTTTCCGACCAGATTTGAGAAGTAAGAAAATGAGAAAAAAATTATTTGGGGAATATAACGACGCTAATTACTTATTGATTTATGTAGGAAGATTATCAGCAGAAAAACAAATTGAGAGAATCAAACCAGTATTAGAAAGTATCCCTAATGCTTGCCTAGCACTTGTAGGTGACGGACCATATAGAAACCAGCTTGAAAAAATCTTCGAAAATACCAAGACTAATTTCATAGGATATTTATCTGGTGATGAGCTTGCTAGCGCCTATGCGTCAGGAGATATATTTTTATTTCCATCAAGTACAGAAACACTTGGGTTAGTCTTATTAGAAGCTATGGCAGCAGGATGTCCAGTGATCGGAGCCAACAAGGGGGGGATTCCAGATATTATTAGCGATGGGGTTAATGGTTGTTTATATGATCCTGATGAAAAAGATAATGGGGAACAGAGTTTGATTGAAGCGACAAAAAAAATTCTAGAAAATGAAGATAAAAGAGAAGTTATGAGGAAAGAGGCACGAAGCGAAGCAGAAAAATGGGATTGGAATCAAGCAACGTTACAACTGCAAAATTATTATGCAGATACTCTCAAAGAAATAGATTAAACTAAATCTTAATTATGCTACGTGTGGAGGTGTAGGACTGCTATACGAACTTAAAGGAAGTATTAGAGTAGCAATGTTTTGATTCTTTTCAGGCCTTTTTTTCTTTGAGAATTTTTTACCAAAAGGCACTCTTATAACATTAGTTCCCTCAATGGAACAAATGTTTGAGTTATCTCCTGAAAAATTATTGACAAAATTTGGTAAGTCGACATTTTTAACTGGCAGGTGCTTAACATTACCAGATTTAAAATCTTTGGTCATAGCTTCAAATACCCCAAAAAATTTGATGCTTGAATATTTTAATAAAAAAATTTAAAAAAATTCTATAAGAAAATATTAAATTTTTATTCTCACTGATAATAACTAAGTAAATTCAAGGACGCTAGTCCTTTAAGCACATTTTTTTTCTTCGAAAGTCTCTCCTTGATTTATATTGCAAGAACAAATTAAATTGCGATCACCATATGCATTATTGATCCTAGAAACTGAAGACCAAAACTTAATAGATTTTGGACTTTTATAAGGAAAAGAAGCTTTTTCTTTGGAATAAGGATAATGCCAATTATCAGCAATTAACTCTTTCAGCGTATGAGGAGCGTTACTTATTACATTATTATTCTTTAATTCAATATTTTTTTCTATTTCGCTGATTTCTTCTCCAATCAATAGCATAGCCTCGCAAAATCTATCCAATTCAACCAAACTTTCACTTTCAGTAGGCTCTATCATTATGGTCTCAGGAACAGGCCAACTGATAGTTGGGGCATGAAAACTATAATCTATTAATCGTTTAGCTAAATCATTTACACTCAAACCAGTTTTGGATTTTAAATCTCTAAAATCTAAAATACATTCATGTGCGACAAAATTATTTTTTCCTTTATAAAGAATCTTGAATTTATGCTTTAAAGAATGCGCAATATAATTTGCAGATAAAATTGCATGCGCAGTTGCTTTCCTTAAACCACTAAGACCAGCCATTTTTATGTACATCCAACTTATTGGAAGAATACTTGCACTCCCATACTTGGCAGAAGATACGTAATTGGAACTATTAGATAAATTATTATCCATTAAGGAATGAGTAGGAAGAAATGGGCTTAAAGTTTCTGATGCAGCAACTGGACCTACTCCTGGACCACCACCTCCATGTGGAATACAGAATGTTTTATGTAAATTCAAATGACAAACATCAACACCATAATTCCCCGGTTTACATAATCCAACCTGTGCGTTCAAATTTGCTCCATCTAAATAGACAAATCCTCCAACAGAGTGAATTAAATCACATATCTTTCTGATTTGTAATTCAAACACTCCATGAGTAGAGGGATAAGTCAACATAAGAGCCCCTATTTGGTTATCAAATTTCTTGACCTTGATCGACAAATCTTGAAAATCAATATTTCCTTCGTCATCACATTCAACAGTTAACACATCAAAACCTGCCATAACTGCACTTGCTGGATTTGTTCCATGAGCACTTTTAGGAATTAAACATTTTTTTCTAAACAGTTCACCTTTTGATTCAAAATAAGAATTTATTGCCAATAGGCCTGCAAACTCTCCTTGAGAGCCAGCATTTGGTTGAAAAGAAACTGATTTTAAACCAACAATATCACTTATCCATTTTTCTAGGTCAGATATGATTTTTGAATAGCCTTTAGTTTGATCTGGTGGGGAAAAAGGATGAATAGAAGATAAATTAGCCCAAGAGACTGGATTTAACTCTGCTGAAGAATTTAACTTCATGGTACAGCTTCCCAATGGCATCATCCCATCTACCAAAGAAAAATCTTTTTCAGCAAGTCGGAATATATATCTCATTAATTCAGTTTCACTTTGGTAATTTGTAAATATATCTTGCTGCATCCATGCACTGGATCTCAAAGCTAAACTTTCAAGATGAAATACTTTATCGAATTTTATATGCTCTATATCTTCTTCTTTTTCTATAAGGTTTGCAATAAAAGTCAAAATATCTTTGATTTCTTTTTCATTACTAAGCTCATCTAAAGAGATCCCAAAGCCAGTTGAATTTTCAATAGTTGCTCCCAACGGCAAAATTCTTAAGTTATAGCCATTTTTTAAAGCTTCATTATGGATCCTGTGGGAATGCTCAGAATAAACATCAACGCTATCAAATCTAATCCCATCAGGAATATCAAAACCTAAAGCAGCTAAACTTGATTCTAAATTTATTCTCAACTCCACTAATCTCTTAGCAATTTGCGTTAATCCAGAGGGTCCATGATAAATAGCATAAAAAGAAGAAATTATTGCTAACAAAGATTGTGCAGTACAAATATTACTAGTGGCCTTTTCCCTTCTAATATGTTGCTCTCTTGTTTGCAATGCTAGTCTTAGAGACTTTTCTCCATTTTTAGATAGAGTTTGCCCAACAATTCTTCCAGGTATCAGCCTTTTATATTTTTCGCTACAAGCAAAATATGCTGCATGGGGGCCACCAAAACCCATTGGAACACCAAATCTTTGCATACTACCCACTGCCACATCGACACCAAATTCAGAAATTGGTTGAATCAAAACTTGTGCCAGTGGATCAATACATGCAGTAACAATGATTTCTGATCTATGTGCTTGGGAGATTAAGAATGTGGGATCATATAATTCCCCATTTTTACCAGGTAATTGCAACAACATTCCAAAAACATCATCGTGATTAGGAAGATTGCTTTGAGTAAAGCGTTTTAAGGATATTCCTAAAGGTTTTGCTCTGGTTTGTAGAACATTAAAAGTATGGTCAAAAACATTTGATTCCACTAAGTACACTTTTGAAGATTTATTTTTTCTTGCGGAAAAACTCATGGCCATAGCTTCTGCAGCAGCAGTACCCTCATCTAACAAAGATGCATTGGCGACAGGAAATCCTGTTAGTTCACAAACAATAGTCTGGAAATTAAATAGAGCTTCTAATCTTCCTTGTGCAATTTCTGCTTGATATGGAGTATAAGACGTGTACCACCTTGGATTTTCGAGAACATGTCTCTGGATTACTTTAGGCATGTGATTGTCAAAATAACCAAGGCCTATTAGAGATCTCATTTTAGTATTTTTATTCGCAATCTCTTCTAATTCATTTAAAGCCTCAATTTCTGAACAACCTTGGGGCAATATTTCTGAAGATTTATCTTTAAGCTGAATATCTTCAGGAATAACTTGATTTATAAATTGATCAATATTATTAAAACCAAGCTTGTTCAGCATAATTCTTTCATCATTATCTCCTAACCCAAGATGCCTATCTATAAACAAATCAGACCCAAATTTGGATGTCATATTAAAATATTTTTCTTTAAAATAGCTCTTTTTAAAAAATTTGCCTTATTTTGGTACAACCTTTGATTGATATTCCTCAGAAGTCATCAAATCAGCAATTGATGCTTTTGATTCTGGTTTCAAAATGACTAACCAACCCTCTCCAATCGGATCATTCTGTAAAAGCTCAGGGTTCTCAATAACACTTTCATTTACAGATACTATTTCCCCTGAAAAAGGAAGATAGACTTCCTCTACGGCCTTAACTGATTCTATTGTTCCAAAAGTCTCGCCTTTCTCTAAAGTCGCCCCTTCATCAGCTAATTCAACAAAAACAATATCTCCTAATTGATCTATAGCGAATTCACTAACTCCAATTTTTAGTAATCCATTTTCTTCCAAGACATATTCATGAGTATCAGCATAGTTGAGGTTGTCTGGAAACTTGTAAGACATGATTAAGTAGATAAAGGAAGTAGAGAATCCTTTGAAATTAATTTTTCCTCTAATAATTCAGATAATAATCGAATTAATGCAATTTTGATGTGAGCTATGTGAGAACCACCTTGAACAAAAATATTGTAAGGATCTCTTAAAGGGGCATCAGCAGAAAATTCACTTGTACTACCTTCAATAAATGTACCTCCTGCCATTAATAATTTTGAATCATATCCATCCATTGATGATGGAACAACATTCAGAAAAGAATCTACTGGTGAAGAATTTTGAAAAGATTGACAAACTTTTTGTACCAAATCAGGATTATTCAATCTTACTGACTGAATAAGATCAGATCTATAAGTTGCTGGCTCTGGTAAAACCTTATATCCCAAATTTTTAAAGACTGCTGCAACCATATCAGCACCTTTTAGTGATTCGTGAACAATTTGTGGTGCTAAAAACAAACCCTGCAAAATTAATCTTCCTAGTCCAAAATTTATTCCTGCAGAAGAACCAATGCCTGGTGAGGTTAATCTAGAACATGCCATCTCAACCAACTCTGCATCTCCTGCAACATAGCCACCAGTAGGAACGATTGTTCCTCCCAAATTTTTAATCAATGATCCAGCAATTATATTTGCCCCTTTAGAAATTGGTTCACTGTCTTCAACAAGCTCCCCATAACAGTTATCAACAAAACATATACAATTAGGATCAAGGGAATGAATAAGACTACAAATTTTCTCTATCTGATGATTCGTAAGAGACTTTCTCCAACTATATCCACAACTCTTTTGTATGAATACTAATTTGCATGAATTTTTTTCAAAAGAATGAACAATTTTTTCTTCAAAAGAATCAAAATTCTCGCAGATATTTATTTGCTTATATTCAATGTCAAAATCTTTAAGTGAGCCTTTTCCTCCTCCCCTAATTCCTATGACTTCTTCTAACGTATCATATGGTTGTCCTGTAAGAGATAACATTACATCTCCAGGTCGAAGAATTCCAAATAAGACAGAACTTATTGCATGCGTTCCACTTACAAATTGCATCCTCACAGCAGCCTTTTCTGCAAGAAACAATCTTGCAAAAACCGCATCAATTTTTTCTCTAGATATATCATCATGACCACTACCAGAAGATTGATTGAAATGACTACTAGAAACTTTTTCTTCTTTAAAAATTGTCAAAATATTTTCTAATTTCTGGAAAACCTGATTGGACCTTTCTTGGAAAACTTTACTTAAACTCTCTTCGACAGAAAGAACAGCGTTTTCAGCCAGTTTTAAGTTATTGTCAAGAGTCATTTATTATGAAAATTAATGTTATTTTTCAGAAGCTAGATTTCTTAATTCTGCGAGGAAAGCATTAGGTCCCCTACCCTGAAAATAAGAAAGTTTTTTTGAAGCTTCATATAAATCAAGAAGTTCTCCATCTAATTCTTCTGCCGTATAATCTCTAATTCCTGCAATTACCTCAGCAAAACGTTCTCTACGGGCAGATTTATTGACAGCATATGCTTCCATTACCTGCATTTTACATGATCTCCAAGCCTTATTCTGACAAAAATGCACTGAAAGAGCATCACTTAAAGCAGAAGCTTCTTCATCTTCTATGTACCAGTCAAAAGATGAAGGTAGAGGTTTTAATCCTGAAAATATCTCGAATAACTCCCCTGCCGACAATGGATTACCATAATCATTTTTTAAGGGTAATGCAGACTCTTCCAAAGATTTCCATAACTCTGGGTAATCGCTTTCAAAACGATCCCTTATTTTTTCAATACCTTGATCAAGAATCGTATTAACTTGAGCTAAAGCAAGAAATACTTCAGGACCTGGCGAAGATAACTTCCCATTCCTAAGATTAGAAATTTGCGAATTATGAACTTTACCTAAATCAAGAACTTCTGAAAGTAATGGCAATACTCTGTGAGACCAACCATTTCTTTCATGCCAAAGGTGTATCAAATGAGCCATAGCCCTTCGACCTCTAGATAATTTATCGCGATATCCGGGACTCACAGATAATTAAACTTATCAATAGTATAGTATGATAATATTACATATCGGTAATTTTGAAAATAGTATTTCAATATCATGAATTCATTAATTTTCCAAGAAACAGCAAAATTAAAAAAACCTGTTCCAGCTGAAAAAGTTATAGAACTCTCAGAAAAATTACTTGAACCTTCCAGTCATTCAAAAAAATATCCTCCAAGACTACATAAAACGTGGGGAACAATAGTTTTTATGGTTGCAATTCATATTCTTTCTCTTGTAGCTATACAACCAAAATTTTGGAGCCTCCCTGCAGTCACTTCATTATTATTTTTTTACTGGGTAACTGCTTGTTTAGGAGTCACCCTTGGATATCACAGATTGTTATCACACAGATCGTTCATTGTGCCAAGATGGTTAGAAAGATTTTTTGCTACCTGTGGAGCCATAAGTTGCCAGCATGGACCAATAGATTGGGTAGGTTTACATAGGCATCACCACTCTTTTTCAGATACTGAAGTAGATCACCACAATAGTAAAAAGGGGTTTTGGTGGAGTCATATGGGTTGGATGTTTAAAGACGTAGAAGCACTCAAAGCTGTTCCAAAACTTAGTGCAGATTTAATAAAGGATCCATACTATAGATTTTTAAATAAATATTTTTTATTCTTACAAATTCCTATTGGACTTTCATTGTACGCAATAGGTCAAAAATTAGGAGTTGGAGGATGGGCTCTAGTCCTTTGGGGAATTCCATTGAGGCTTGTGGTTGTTTATCATATAACTTGGCTAGTAAACTCCGCGACGCATTGTTGGGGTAAAGCACCATTTGAAAGTGGTGATTCATCTAAAAACAATGCATGGGTTGCTGCATTAACATTTGGAGAAGGTTGGCATAACAACCATCATGCATTTCCCAATTCAGCAAAACAAGGATTATTTAAAGGTCAGATAGACATAACATGGGAACATATTAAGATTCTTGCGAAATTTGGTTTAGCAAAAAAAGTAAAGTTACCCTCTAGGTCTTATTATTAACTATATTGTTCAATATTTTCATGGCTAAAAGAGTACAAGTCGCATTAACTGAATCAATCGCTTCACTAGGTAAAGAAGGAGATCTAGTTGATGTAGCACCAGGATACGCAAGAAATTTTCTATTACCTTATGGTAAGGCAATGAATGTCACACCAGCAGTCCTTAAACAAATTGAGAGGAAGAAAGAAAAAGAAAAAATCGCTGCTGATAAATTAAAGAAAGAAGCTTTAGATTTCCAAACTGCATTATCTACAATAGGTAGGTTCACTATCAAAAAACAGGTTGGAGAAGATGGTGTCCTTTTTGGAACTGTTACCAATGGGGATGTCGCCGAAGCGATAGAAGCGGCAACTAAAAAAGAAATTGATAGAAGAAACATTACTGTTCCTGATATTCATAATTTAGGTTCCTTTACTGCAAAAGTGAAATTACATCCAGAAGTAAATGCAGAAGTAAATATTGAAGTAACAAGTTAATAAATTTGTTGCATTATTTTGAAAAGTAGCCAGAGTATATATCTAAGCAATTAAAGATATGGTTTCCGTACCTTTTCCAAATAATGGGCAAAATAAAAATTTTAAAAAGGATTTTAATAGTGAAAACTCTGGATTAGTACCTCCTCAAAATGTTCAAGCTGAGGAAGCTGTTCTTGGGGGCATACTTCTTGATCCAGACGCAATCGGAAGAATTGCAGACTTAATTAAACCTGAAGCTTTTTATATAAATGCCCATCAAGAGATTTATAGAACAGCATTAATGTTGCATACCCAGGGTAAACCAACTGATTTAACGTCAATGAGTGCTTGGTTAGCAGATAATCGATCACTAGAAAAAATTGGAGGAAACAGCAAACTGGTAGAACTAGTTGAAAATGTTTCCTCTACAGCTTCCATAGAACAAGTTGCTAATTTAATTAACGACAAATTCATGAGAAGGCAACTTATCAGATCTGGTAATGAAGTAGTTCAACTAGGTTTTGATCAAACTCAAGATACTAATGAAGTTCTAGATAAAGCAGAGCAAAAAATATTTGAAATCAGCCAAGAAAAACCTTCAAAAGGCCTGACTCAAGCAGCTGAAATCCTTACAAGTACTTTCAATGAAATAGAGTCAAGATCATTAGGTACTTCAGTAGCTGGTATTCCAGTAAATTTCTACGACCTTGATGCGATGACTCAAGGTTTTCAAAGAAGTGATTTAATAATTGTTGCTGGAAGACCTTCAATGGGGAAAACTTCAATAGTTCTTAATCTGGCAAAAAATGTTGCACAATCGCAAGATTTACCTGTGTGTGTATTTAGCCTTGAAATGAGTAAAGAACAATTGACATATAGATTGCTCTCTATGGAAGTTGGAATCGAGAGTGGCAGGCTAAGAACAGGAAGATTACAGCAAGATGAATGGCCATTACTCGGAGAAGGTATCAATTCATTAGGTCAATTGCCAATATTTATAGATGACAAGCCTAACTTAAGTGTTTTAGAGATGAGATCTCTGTGCAGAAGATTAATAGCTGAACAAAAAAAAGAACTTGGATTAATTGTGATTGATTACCTCCAGTTGATGGAAGGATCAACCCCTGATAATAGAGTGCAAGAACTTTCACGAATAACAAGAGGTCTTAAAAGCATGGCCAGAGAATTAAAAGTACCAGTAGTAGCTTTATCTCAGCTTAGTAGAGGGGTTGAGTCTAGAACAAACAAAAGACCAATGTTAAGCGATTTAAGAGAATCAGGATCTATTGAACAAGACGCAGATTTAGTATTAATGATTTACAGAGACGAATACTATAATCCAGAGACTGAAGATAGAGGAATTACAGAAATCATTGTCACTAAACATAGAAATGGACCCGTAGGAACTGTTAAATTATTATTTGAACCTCAATTTACGAGATTTAGGAATTTAGCTAATTAAATCAATCCTAAAATGCAAGATCATCACTCAACAAATGAATCTTTTGATGTCATCGTTATTGGTGGAGGACATGCAGGATGCGAAGCTGCTATAACAACAGCAAAATTAGGATTTTCTACAGCCTTATTTACAATCAATTTAGATAGGATTGCGTGGCAACCTTGCAACCCTGCTGTTGGCGGCCCGGCAAAAAGTCAGTTGGTACATGAAGTTGATGCATTAGGTGGAATTATTGGTAAATTAGCTGATGAGACAGCTATACAAAAAAGAATATTAAATGCAAGTAGAGGTCCAGCTGTATGGGCATTAAGAGCTCAGACAGATAAAAGAGAATACTCAAAAAAGATGATTGAAATACTACAAAATACAGATAATTTATCATTAAAAGAAGCAATGATTACTGAACTAGATATCGGAAAAACTGAAGAAATTGGATTGAACTCAAAAAAAATCGTAAAAAAAAGAATAAAGGGTGTAAGGACTTTCTTTGGTAGTTATTATTCAGCAAGATCAGTTATCATTACAGCTGGTACGTTCTTAGAAGGAAGAATATGGATAGGAAATAAATCAATGTCAGCTGGTAGATCGGGCGAACAAGCAGCAAAAGGTCTTACTCAAAATTTACACGAAATTGGTATCAAAACAGAACGTTTAAAAACAGGAACTCCAGCAAGAGTTGATAAAAGAAGTATCATTTTTGATGAATTAGATATTCAACCAAGTACTGCAGCAGATAAATATTTTTCGTTTGATCCAGATATCAAAAATAATATGCCCCAAGTTAGTTGTCATATCACAAGAACAACTACCAAAACACATCAACTAATTCGAGACAATTTACATTTAACTCCGATTTACGGCGGTTTTATTGATAGTAAGGGGCCAAGATATTGTCCATCAATTGAAGATAAAATCGTTAAATTTGCTGATAAAGAATCACATCAAATTTTCTTAGAACCAGAAGGAATTAATACCCCTGAAATATATGTTCAAGGATTCTCTACAGGTTTACCTGAAAATATTCAATTAGAACTTCTAAGAACCTTACCTGGATTAAATGAATGTAAAATGTTGCGACCAGCTTATGCTGTCGAGTATGACTATATACCTGCAACACAACTCCAAACATCACTCGAAACGAAAGAAATTGAGTATTTATTTAGCGCTGGACAAATTAATGGAACTACTGGTTATGAAGAAGCAGCAGCTCAGGGATTAGTAGCCGGAGTCAATGCGACAAGAAAACTAAACAAAAAAGATCCAATCATCTTCACTAGAGAAAGCAGCTATATAGGAACAATGATCAATGATTTAATTACCAAAGATCTCAAAGAACCATATAGAGTTCTTACTAGTAGGAGTGAATACAGGTTGACCCTTAGAGGAGATAATGCAGATAGGCGATTGACCCCATTAGGTTATGAAATAGGGCTAATTAATGAGAAAAGATGGTCGGTCTATCAAGAAAAAATAAAACTCCTTGAAAAAGAGAAATTAAGATTAAAAAACACTCGTTTAAAAAACACGGATGAAATATCAAAAAAACTAGAATTAGCCACTGGATCAAAAATCAAAGGCTCAACAACTTTGAAAGAACTCTTAAAAAGACCAAACTTTCATTATTCAGATTTAATTAAATATAATTTGACTGAAAAAAATATAGCTTCTTCAATACAAGAAGGTGTCGAAATAGATATTAAATACGAGGGTTATCTTAAAAGACAAAAAAACAACATTGAACAAATAAATCGTCAAAGCTGTAAATCTCTGCCTCAAGAAATAAATTATGAAAAGATAGATACATTATCTTTAGAAGCTAGAGAAAATTTGAATAAGATAAAGCCAAAAAATTTTGGTGATGCTTCAAAAATTCCTGGGGTTAGCAAAGCTGATTTAACTGCTTTACTTGTTTGGCTAAAAATAAGAGAGATAAAAAAAGATAAGGCAAATATTTTTGCTGAAAAAAAGTTATCATCTTAAAAGCACTCCGTAAGAGCACTGATTAATAAACTTTTTAACTCTCCAAAAATTTTATGGGAAGAAAAAGCCTCTAATTTTTTAGTGAAGAATTCACTACCAAAAATATCTGGTCCATGGAAATTAATGCTGCTTGGGGATGGAAGTCCAACTAGACACCTGCAGCTTTTAACTAATCAAGAGACAAAAATTAAATTAATTTCAATGCAATTAGATCCTCTATCAACTCAAGAAGGGCCTACAGAATTGAATCAGTTAAATGGCCCTTTAATTAGAAGACAAGTATGGATCAAAAGCAATAATAAAAACCTTGCATGGGCAGAAAGTTGGTGGAATGCAGATCAAGTGAGTGAAAATTTAAAAGCCAAGGAAGAGCCAATTTGGAAGAATTTGACACAAGACAGATCGGAATTATTTAGAGAAGTTGATCGTATTTCACTTGTCAATGCAAAATGGTTAGAAGATCAATTTTGCTTTAAAGGACCATTCTGGTCAAGAAATTACAGATTTTTTCGAGACAAAAAACCCTTAACTATTATAAGGGAAGTTTTCAATCCAAATTTAGAAACTTTACTGGGTTATTCAGGAATTAAAGAATTTACCAAACTATACTCTTCTTCTTCTTGATCTAGGAAGATTTCTTGATTTTGATTGAACTTGTTGGATTGATTGATCTCTCGAAGTATTATTCTCATTTTCTGAAGATCTTTGCCATCTTTCAACTTTGAAATCCATTTCATCTGGCCAATCTTCGTCCTTACTCTCTTTCACATAAGGTAATTTTTTTTGCTCAGTTGTCTGTAAATTTTTTGGTTGCCTTAAAGATATTGCTTCTAAAGGTCTTTTTGAATGCTGTGTAGTAGATTCATAAGAATTTGATTCTCTGGAAAATGTCTTAATATCGCTTTGATCATCGTAAAAATTCTCATCATCATTTTCTTCATCAAAAAATAAATCCACTTTTTCAGATACCCATCTTCCTACTTTTTTAACACTCTTACTTGTTATTCCTTGAAAATCTGAGTTCCTTCTTTTACCTGGCCTAGCACCAGATACTCCATCAACGAATTGTCTTCCAGTTTCAAAAATTTTATCAACTTGTTTATCAACAATATTTCTATCAAAACTATTTCTAAGATTTCTAATTCTCCTTGAATCCATAAATTATTGTTCTTTTTAAAATATAAATTACATTAAAAAAATCAATAATTCCAAAGATAGAAACAAAAACACATCTAATTATTTCTAATCAAACAAAATTAAACACTTTTTATTCCATGCTCCATTAAAGAAATTTACACAACATTTTTTACAGGCTATATTCTTTATTCTTTTTCTATAAAAAAATTTCTCACCACAGTGTTGACAAGTTCCTATATATTTTAATTCTCTCCTTTCTATAGGAAATGAGTGCCTTACAGCAATTTGAAAATTCTTCTCTTTTGAATTAATTTCATGCATCTTTTGTAGGAAATTTGGACCATGTATCTCATTTTTCTTTAATATCCTATCTACCCATGCATGAATCATTTCATGACATAAAGTGCTATTTATTTCACTAGTGGATAATTTACTCAAGATAGGTTTCGATAAGATAATTTCAGAATCTATAAAACCATTAATACGTTTTCTTTTATAAAAACCAGCAGTAGTTTTTAATCTATTATCACTCCATCTAACTTTTACTAAAGGGTGATTATTAACCGTTAAAGAATTTTCAAAATATTGGCTATTAAATCTATGAAATAAAGGTAAAAGAGGAATTACAGGCATTATGGATTAAAATTAGTATTATTTTGACAAAAAAAGCCATCAAAAACGATTTCTTTTCTTAAAGTAATAGAAAACTCAAATTAACATGGATGCAACACTAGTTAAAGATATCGGAATTAAAGCATTATTAGTTGGCGGTGCTGTACTAGTTTCTTTTTGGACTTTTAATGCAGTCAAATTAGTTATAAGCGCCAGAGGAATTAATCCATTAGTAAGAAAGTTTTTCGATCAAATAGCTGCTGGTAGAATTGATGCAGCTTATGGTTTGACTACAAAAACTTATAAAACTCATGTAAAACGACAAGACTTTCTTAAATTTCTAGCTAGTTTAAACCTTAATAAATACAGAAATTTAAAATCAGGAAGACCTAGAGTCCAAGAAGATCAAATCATAATAACTTTAAATTTAAAATCAGAAGACAAACAAGATGAGCTCCCATTAGATTTTACTTTTGCAAAAACTGACAATGATTGGAAAATAGACAGAATAGCTAAAGTGAATTAATAATTTTTTGTGAGGCAAAAAGAATTGTTTAAAGAAGAAATAATACATCAATTAGAATTACACCCAAGTAGATTAGATAAAGAAAAAATTATCTCAGAAGCAATGAAAGAAGGTCTAGATGATTTTTTTGAAGGTATACGTATGGCACTTGATCCATTAGTAACTTTTGGTGTAAAAATTGTCCCTGAGAAAGAGACTGAAAAAAGTCAAAATTTTTTATGGGAAGATTTTAGAAAATTAGCCAATAAGCTTATTCAAAGAGAACTTACTGGTCACGCTGCACGCGATGCGATTCTTACGGCTATGGAATCTGCAACAAAAGAAGAGTGGAATGGATTTTATAGACGAGTTTTAATTAAAGATCTTAGATGTGGTGTATCTGAAAAAACAATCAACAAGATAGCAAAGAAATTTCCCAAATATGCTATTCCTATTTTTTCTTGTCCTTTAGCTCATGACAGTGCAAATCATGAAAAAAAAATGATAGGAAAAAAGCAAATTGAAATCAAATTAGATGGTGTACGCGTCTTAACTATTATTAGACAAAATAAAGTAGAAATGTTTTCTCGTAATGGGAAACAATTCCATAATTTTGGTCATATTATCTCAGAAATAGAAATCGCCTTAAAAGAAGACCCAGCACCTTATGACTTAGTACTCGATGGTGAAGTGATGAGCGCTAACTTTCAAGATTTAATGAAACAGGTACATAGAAAAGATGGTAAACAAACCAAAGACGCAGTTCTCCACCTATTTGACTTATGTCCCCTTGAAAACTTTCAAAAAGGGAAATGGAACATTAGTCAAACGAAAAGAAGTTTATTAGTAAAAGAATGGGTAGCAAAACATTCTATGCTTCTAAAACATATACAAACACTTGAATGGGAAAATGTAGATCTCGACACTATTGAAGGACAAAAAAGATTTGTAGAGCTGAATAAATCTGCTGTGGAAGGTGGGTATGAAGGAGTAATGATTAAAGATCCTGATGCTATCTATGAATGTAAAAGAACACACAGTTGGTTAAAAGCAAAACCTTTCATTGAAGTCACTTTAAAAGTTGTATCGGTTGAAGAAGGTACAGGTCGCAACAAAGGGAGACTGGGAGCAATCCTAGTAGAAGGAGAAGATGATGGGTATGAATACAGTCTTAGTTGCGGAAGCGGATTTAGTGATATCCAACGTGAAGAATATTGGTCAAAACGTAATCATCTCGTTGGTCAACTTGTAGAAATCAGAGCTGATGCAAAAACCAAGTCAAAGGATGCGGTGGCTTTTAGTCTGAGGTTTCCTCGATTTAAATGCTTTAGAGGATTTAAAGATGGAGATAAAATTTAAATTTTAAAAAAATATTCAACAAAGTAGTCAAAGAAAAATTTGGTTTTTAAATAAAAAAAAAATCTTGGCTATAAAATATAAGAATAATTATCAGGACTTTTTGAGAGACTTATGACGAAGAAAACAGTTTTCAACTTTATAAAAAAACCTTGTGGACAGGCAAAATATATCGAATTAGAAGCCAACAAAACTTTACTAGGTAAATTAAGGCTTTTGTGGTTTATCTTAATTGCGTCAATTAGAGATTGGAATATTAAAGAGTAAATTCTTAAGATTTTTCAAAATATTCTCTGGAGTATTTAGATGAGAAATATACAACTAAAAAAGTTGAAATAATTCCAATGCTAGTAATATATAAATTATTTGGTGATTGCACATTTTTTAACTCCTGAATACTTTTTGCCAAACTACCTATTGAGCAATAAAGAAAAGTTCCTGGAATTATTCCAAGAAGACCAAGAGCGAAATCTCTAAATTTAACATTATTCAAACCATAAAAATAATTAAGAATACTGAAGGGAAATATCGGAGATAATCTCGCTAAAAAAATTAATTTAAGTCCGCCTTTTTCTACTACTTTTTCCATGACACTTAATTTTGGATAACGGCTAAAAAGATTTTTTAGCTTTTTTGCAAAAAAACTTTTTGATACAAAAAAAGCAACTGATGCTCCTATGGAAGCGGAAATGAAAACGATAATTGATCCTAAGTATGAGCCATATAAAAAACCTGATAATAGAGATAACCAAGAAGCTGGAAGTATTAATAAAACAATTAAAATATAAATGCAAACAAACGAAAAGATCCCAAAACCAGTATTAAAAAAAAAAGACAAATTATAAATATTTTCAAGAAATATATTCATTCTCAATTCAAAAGTTCGAGTTTTTTTGTAATACTTTCCTTTTGTACCGAACCTTCATTTAATTTTAATCTGCATTCGTCAACAATATCTTTTGGAGCCTTATCAACGAAATTTTTATTAGATAATCTCTTATTTAAATTTTCTAATTCAATAGTCACCTTTTTTAAATCCTTGGTTAACCTTTCCTTTAATGCATCTATATTTACAAAATCCTGAAAAGGTAAGTAAACCTCTAAATCACTAATTATCCCGGAAAAAGATTTAGCAAACTCTTTTTTATCAACAGCATTAGTTTTAAAAATAAATACTTCAGAAGATTTAGTTAAGGTTTGAATATCATCAACTAAAGTTTTTAAAAAATCAATCAATTCATCATTGTCTGAAATTAAATATACAGGACCTTTTTCTGATGGCTTAAGACCTAATTCAGCTCTCAAATTTCTAATCAGCCTAATAATTTCAAAGAGTTGCTGAAAAGAATTATCAAGCTTATTATCAACAAATTTATTTTCGTGAATTGGCCATTTTTGAAGAGATAATAATGCATTATCTGGTTTTAGTTGCAGCACATGCCAAAGTTCCTCAGTAATATGCGGCATAAAAGGATGAATCATTACCAAAATATCACTGAGCACTTTTATTAAAACTTTTTCAGATATTTGTCTATTTTTAGTCTCTTTATTATTAAACCTTTGTTTAGCAAATTCTACATACCAGTCACAAAAATCATTCCATGAAAATTCATATAGAAGTTTCGCAGATTCTCCCAATTTATATTCTTTCAACAAAGCAGCGACTTTTATATTTAACTGATTCAATTTCGATAAAATCCACTTATCACATAACTCTAAAGAAGTTTCATCACTCTCATTAAGCGAATAGTTATTATTAGAAGTTTTATTAATTAACACAAATTTAGTTGCATTCCATAATTTATTCGCAAAATTTCTTGAAGCTTCAACAGTTGAAGACGTATCTTTTTTCCTATCAAAATCAAGCCGTATATCTTGTCCAGCGCCTGCAACTTCTCGAATCAAAGCAAATCGTAGAGCATCAGAACCATATTTATCAATTAATAGTATTGGATCAATACCATTACCTGAACTTTTACTCATTTTTTTATTGTTTTCATCTCGAACTAGACCATGAATATAAACATCCTTAAAAGGAATATTATTTGTAAAAGTATTCCCCATCATTGTCATTCTTGCAACCCAGAAGAAAATAATATCGAAACCAGTAACAAGAACACTATTTGGATACCATTTTTTAAAATCCGGATCATTTATATTTGGCCAGCCAAGGGTTGAGAAAGGCCATAAACCACTTGAAAACCATGTATCCAAAACATCTTTATCACGAACCAATTTAATATTTAATCCAAATTTTTTATTAGCTTCGATTAAGGCATCCTCTGCATTTCTTGCAACGATATATGGAGTATTTTGTTCTATTGAGTCTTGAGATTCATCAAGAACATACCAGGCTGGTATTTGGTGCCCCCACCACAATTGCCGACTGATACACCAATCATTAATATTCTCTAACCAATCCTTATATACTTTCTCCCAGCGTGGAGGAATAAACGATGGTTTTTTAGAATCAATTTCATTAAGACATCCTTGTGATATTTCATCCATTTTCAAAAACCATTGTGTTGACAATAAAGGTTCAATTGGCACCTTACCTCTATCAGAAAAAGGAACAGTATGTTTATAATCCTCTATCTTTGTCAAAAGGCCTAAGTTATCCAATTCTTTGATAATTTTCTTTCTAGCCTCATATCTATCTAAATTTTGAAAAATACCTGCATTAATATTTAAAGTTCCATCTTTATTCATTACATTAATCTGTTTTAAATTATGCCTTTTTCCTATTGCAAAATCATTTGGATCATGGGCCGGAGTAACCTTCACACAACCAGTACCAAAATCTTTATCAACATGTGAATCAGCGATAATAGGTATTTCTCTATCAACGAAAGGGACTTTTACTTTGACACCAATAAATTCTTTATATCTATCATCATCAGGATTAACTGCCACAGCAGTATCACCCAAAAGAGTTTCTGGTCTTGTTGTTGCAACTTCTAAGTACTTATCTAACTGTTCACCACTTTCAGAAATTAAAGGGTATTTAAAATGCCATAAATGACCATTTACTTCTTGCATTTCAACTTCAAGATCACTTACGGCAGATTGAGATTCAGGGCACCAATTAACCAAATATTCGCCTCTATAAATTAAATTCTTTTTATAGAGAATATTAAAAGCCTCAATAACTGCTTCATTTAATTTTTGATCAAGAGTAAATCTTTCTCTAGTCCAGTCAACTGAATATCCTATCCTTTTTAATTGAGAAACTATTCTTCCACCGCTTTGTTCTTTCCAGTTCCATGCTCTTTTAAGAAATTCATCTCTTCCAATATCCTCGCTTGTTTTGCCTTCACTTTTTAATTGTTTTTCGAGAATAGTTTGAACAGCTATTGAAGCATGATCAGTTCCTGGTAAACACAAAACATTCTTACCTAAAAGTCTTTGGAAACGTACTACAACATCTATCAAAGCCGTATTAAATGCATGCCCCATATGCAAAGATCCAGTAACATTTGGTGGAGGAATAACAACACAAAAAGGCTCCCCATCATCCTCGGGGTTAGGACTAAACGCCTTGAGACTTTCCCATTTTTCTTGCCACTTTTTCTCTACTTCAAAAGGTGAATAATTCTCTAAAAATAATTGATCATTCATCTCTGTCATGTGCAAATTTTATTTCAATAAACTTTTTGTTTATTTTATCTTGAGAGCAACCAATTAATGAAAATAATATTAGTTTGCAAAAAAAGACACACCCATTCTACAAAAGTTTGAAGCCAGAACCACAGGAGCAACGTTTTGCATTTTTTGGTGTTGAAATAAGAAATCCACCTCCGCTCAAATCACCGTAATAATCTAATTTTAAATCTTTCAGTAAATTAAACTTTTTTACATCCGCGTATAAAGTTACTCCTTCAGTTCTTGAAATAGGTGATCCATTACATGTACCTGGCCTTAATTTAATATGCATCCATCCTTCGGAACAATTTTTATCCTTTACCAAATCAATCGACATTTCTCCAGGAGAACCTCCAAAAGAAGCTTGCCTAGATAGTTCTGAAGCAGCGCTTTGACTGATTGAAAGATTGACGATCTCAGTCATTAGAAAAATAATAAATGGGCGATCCAGGGTTCGAACCAGGGACATCCTGCTTGTAAGGCAGGCGCTCTACCGCTGAGCTAATCGCCCTCATAATAGATCATTCTAATAGATGAAGTTGAAAAATTTATACTAAGTATTTAAATATTTCATGATTGAGGCAAAATTTAATTAATAAAATATATCCTATGTCCTCAAACAATAGATATAAATTGGAAAACAATTCCGATTTAGAGACTATAAATAGTTTTAAAATCTTAATATTAAATATCAAAGCATTAAAAGATAAAACTTGGGGCTGCCCATGGCAGAAAATACAGTCTCATATATCGTTGATCCCATTTTTATATGAAGAGAGTAATGAATTTATAAATGCGATATATGAAAAAAATGCAGATAACATATGTGAAGAGTTAGGAGATCTTTTATTACAAGTAATGCTTCATGCTGAAATCGGCTACGAAGAAAAAGATTTTGCACTAAATGATGTTATAAAAAATCTAAATAAGAAAATTATTAATAGACATCCTTATATTTTTGACAAAAAAGAAAAAGTATCATTAAAAAAATCACAACAGATTTGGGAAAATATAAAAAATTTAGAAAATGATGCACCTCGTATAAAATCTTCAATTAGTAGAAATTTAAATTTGAAAATTAAAAATTTACCTCCAACGATTGGTACAGATAAAATCACAAATGTTGTTAAAGAAAATGGTTTCAAGTGGGAAAGTACTGATGAGATTTTTAAAAAGTTAGAAGAAGAGATAAATGAATTAAAAGAGGCAATCAAATGCAAAAATGATTCAGATATAAAAAATGAATTTGGGGATATTTACTTTACCCTTCTGAATCTCTCAAACTTTTTAAAAATAAATCCTGAGTCAGCTCTTCAAAAAACAAATATAAAATTTTTAGACAGATTTTCAATCGTCGAAGAGCATGCAGGAGATAATATTAAAAAACAAACTCCCAAAGACTTTCAACGGCTTTGGCAAATAGCGAAGCAAAAATTGGCAGGGAAACTTCCTAAAAGCAAATGACAAATATTACAACATGGATAGATGAATATCATAAAGGCTCAAGATTCGGCCTAAATGGGAAAATTCTAATTAAAAAAGTCTCAAAATTTCAAGAAATTATTGTTATTGAAAATGAATATTATGGTAAAGCTTTAATGTTAGATGGTTGCTGGATGACATCATTAAAAGACGAAAAATATTATCATGAGTGTCTTGTGCATCCTGCATTAAGTAGCATTGACGAAAAATCTAATGTACTAATTATTGGCGGTGGTGACGGTGGTACTTTAAGAGAATGCGTTAAATATTCTCAAATATCAAAAATTGATCTAGTAGAAATTGATGAGGAGGTTATCAAAA
Source organism: Prochlorococcus marinus XMU1412 (assembly GCF_017696315.1). Lineage (NCBI taxonomy): Bacteria > Bacillati > Cyanobacteriota > Cyanophyceae > Synechococcales > Prochlorococcaceae > Prochlorococcus > Prochlorococcus marinus. Next base: position 602,522 of record NZ_JAAORJ010000004.1, read on the forward strand.
TATCTAAAAAATTTCTAAAAGAAATTGGAGGCGAAGCATGGAATGACAAAAGATTAGAAATATATGTTGATGATGGTGTTAAATGGGTAAAAAAAACAAGAGATAATTTTTACGACGTTATATTTATAGATTGTTCAGATCCCTCAGAATTTTCAAATTTGTTATTTTCAGATTCTTTTTATGAAGAATGTAAAAGAATACTTACACCAAAGGGGATATTAGCAACGCAAAGCGAATCTCCTGAATCCTTCAAAAATATTCACATAAATATTTTGAAAACCCTAAAAAATATATTTAAAGTTTCTGAAACTATGTATTCCTTTGTGCCTATATATCCAAGCGGGATTTGGAGTTGGACATTCGCTTCTTCAGAAGATCTAGATTTATCAAAGAAAAATTATGATGAAGCCCTAAAAATAGAAAAAGGATGTGAAATTTGGAATTTAAATTTTCAAAATGCAGCATTCAAAATGATGCCAAATAAAATTATAAAAGAACTAAATCCATAAGATGACAAAAAATTTATTTGATAACGAAAATGCAATTTATATGGGAGCAAAAAGAAGTCCTGAGCATTGCTCAATTGGTATATTTGGAGTTAATTATGACGGGACATGTTCGTTTAAACCAGGAGCAAGATTTGGTCCTGATGCAATAAGACAAGTCAGTACTTGTTTAGAAACATATTGTCCAAAAATAAAAAAAGACTTAGAGGATATTATGTATGTTGATTTTGGATCAATACTAATTGATAAAAATGACTCAAAGTCCGTTATTGAATCGGTTAAATCAGCAACAAATTATTTAATTAGTAAAAGTCTTAGTCCTATTATGCTTGGAGGCGAACACTCTATTACAAGAGGTGCTATTGAAGCATTAGTAAAAAAGTATCCAAATTTGATATTAGTTCAACTTGATGCTCATGCAGATTTAAGAGAATCATATATAGGAAATGAACATAGTCATGCTTGTACTATGAAAAGATGCTTAGAAGTGCTACCTGAAAAGAAAATTTTGCAAGTCGGAATTAGAAGTGGGACTAAGGAAGAATTTGAAATTATGTATAACAAAAACCAATTAGTTAACTTTTGTCCAGGGGGAAATGCATATGAGTTAAAACAAGCTCTTCTACCATACGCTAAGTCTCCAATCTATTTAACAATAGATTTAGATTGGTTTGATCCCAGTTTATTAGCAGGGACGGGCACTCCAGAACCGGGAGGATTTTTTTGGAATGATTTTGAAGAAATACTGAAAACTTTAAAAGAATTTAGAATTGTGGCTTCAGACATTGTGGAATTATCTCCAGAAATTGATAAAAGCGGAGTAAGTAGCATAGTTGCAGCCAAAGTACTTAGAAGCTTAATTTTGTCATTAGAAAATATGCAATAAAAAATTTCTAAACTACAGTGTAAAAATACTAAATATAAACTAAATATTTCATGGATTTGCTAAAAAGTCCTCTTTACTCAAAATATATTGAATCCAATGCAAAATTAGTGGATTTTGCAGGTTGGGAAATGCCCATATCATTTTCAGGATTAATTAAAGAGCATGAATCAGTTAGATCTTCAGCAGGATTATTTGATATTTCTCACATGGGTGTGATATCTGTTAAGGGAATTAATCCAAAGGATTATATTCAAAAACTTTTCCCTACTAATTTATACTCCTCTTCTGAAGGTCAGGGGCTTTATACAGTAATGCTCAATCATAAAGGAGGAATAATAGATGACTTAATAATTTATGACCTTGGTATACAAGAAAATGACATATCAGAATTATTGTTAATAGTTAATGCAAGTAGATATAAAGAAGATTTTCAGTGGATAAAAAATAATTTAAATAAAGATGAACTTTCGATAACAAACTTTAAAAAAGACAAAGTACTTTTAGCACTACAGGGAAAAAACTCATTCGATTTATTTGAAGAATGGATTGAAGCTTCGATCTCACATATCCCTAACTTTGGATGCGAATATAAAATTTTTGAACATATTTCGCCTAAAGAAAAAATTTTCTTTTCAAAGACTGGATATACAGGGGAATATGGTCTAGAAATACTTTTATCTAAAAAAGCAGCAATTAATTTATGGGATTTCTCAATTTCCAAAAATGTTGCACCTTGTGGTTTGGGAGCAAGAGATACTCTTAGACTTGAAGCAGGCATGCATCTTTATGGTCAAGATATCAATGAAGAAACTTCTCCATATGAAGCAGGGTTAGGCTGGCTAGTACATCTAGAAAATAATCACGAATTCTTTGGAAGAAGATTTCTTGAAGAGCAGTCAAGATTCGGTATTCAAAAAAAGTTAGTTGGTCTCTCTATAGAAGGTAAAGCAATAGGAAGAAAAGGTTGCGCAGTTCTTAAAGGTGAAGAAAATATTGGGACTATCACAAGCGGAAGTTGGTCTCCAACTAAACAACAAGCTATAGCTTTTGCATACATCAATACTTCGCATGCCCTAATAAATAATGAAGTTCAAATATTAATAAGAGGCAAAAAATTCAAAGGGGTAATAACAAAAAGAGCGTTTTATAAAAAAAATTATTAACTAAATTTACCCTTAAAGAATTATTATAAGTTATTGATAAATAAATCATACTTAGATGAGAAACAAAATTTGCAAAGAACTCAATAATACAGATATTGGTAAATTGGTTAATTTATGCGGATGGGTAGATAGAAGAAGAGATCATGGTGGTGTAATTTTTATTGATTTAAGAGACCATAGTGGATTTCTACAAATAACAATTAACCCCGATGATGGTGCAGATCTATTTAAACAGGCAGAAACTCTAAGAAATGAAACAGTAATAATGGTTAGCGGAATTATTAATGAAAGGCCAAAAGATTCCATAAATACAAATTTAAGTACTGGAGAGTTAGAGCTCAAGGTTAAAGATTTGCAAGTTCTCAACCAAATTAAAAACAACTTACCTTTTCCAGTATCTATACATGATTATGAAAATACAAAAGAGGAACTCAGATTAAAATATAGATACCTTGATTTAAGAAGGGGAAAATTACTAGAAAATTTAAAAACAAGACATAAGATTATTAAAGTTGCTAGAGAATTTCTTGATAATTTTGGATTTACAGAAGTAGAGACCCCATTACTTACAAAGTCAACTCCTGAAGGTGCTCGCGATTTTCTTGTTCCTGCACGTCTTTCAAATGGAGAATTTTTTGCTTTACCTCAATCCCCACAACTATTTAAACAACTTTTAATGGTTGGGGGCTTAGATAAGTATTATCAAATCGCAAAATGTTTCCGTGATGAAGACTTAAGGGCAGATAGACAGCCAGAGTTTACTCAATTAGATATTGAGATGAGCTTTAGTAGTGAAGAAGAAATAATTTCTTTTAATGAAAGTCTCATAAAAAAAATATGGAAAGAAGTATTAAATATTAATTTTAATAATGCTTTTCCAAGAATGTCATGGCAATCAGCAATGGATAATTACGGCACTGATAGACCAGATACTAGATATCAAATGTTATTCAAAGATTTAGGAGGAGTATTAGGTGATATTGGATTTAATATTTTCACCAAGGCAATTAAGTCTGGAGGTTATATCAAATCCATAACAGTCAAAGGAGGTAATTCAAGTATTAGCAACGTAAGAATTAAACCAGGAGGTGATATCTTCCAAGTAGCTCAAGATGCAGGAGCTGGTGGTTTGGCCTTTATAAGGGTCAAAGGAGATGAGCTTGAGACTATTGGGGCAATTAAAAATAATTTAAGTGAAGAGCATATAGCTGATATTTTAAAAATCACAGACGCAAAAGATGGAGACTTAATCCTCTTAGGAGCTGGAGATAAACAAATTGTCAATCAGTCATTAGATAGGGTTAGACAATATATCGCAAAAGACTTAAACCTTATTGATAAAAGTAAATGGAATTTCTTATGGGTAACTGACTTCCCGATGTTTGAGAGAAATGAAGATGAAAATAGATATGAAGCTTTACATCATCCTTTTTGTTCTCCAAAAAATATAAAATCTAAAGATTCTGAAAACTTGAAAAAAGAAATTGAAAGCTCTACAGCAAATGCTTATGACTTAGTTCTCAATGGATTGGAGTTAGGAGGTGGCTCTTTACGTATTCATGAAGCGAACTTACAAAGAGAGGTTCTGAAAACGGTTGGACTTACTGATAAAGAGATTGATGAAAAATTTGGATTTTTAATAGAAGCCTTAGAAATGGGTGCTCCTCCTCATGGTGGAATAGCGTTTGGATTGGATCGTATTACCATGCTGATCATTGGAGCAGATTCAATCAGAGAAACCATTGCTTTTCCAAAAAATCAACAAGCAAAATGTCTTCTCACAAATGCACCTTCAAATGTCTCTGAATCACAATTAAAAGAATTAGATATTGAAATAACAATTGATGAATAAGCATATATATGGATGTTCTAAAAATTTTTTGTTTAAATAAAATATAAGGAGGCTGTGCTTAATTAAAAATATTTAATGTCAAAATTTGTTTTTGTCACTGGAGGAGTTGTTTCTAGCATTGGTAAAGGAATTGTAGCTGCAAGCTTAGGTAGATTATTAAAGTCTAGAGGATATAGTGTTTCAATATTAAAACTAGATCCATATCTAAATGTTGATCCAGGCACAATGAGCCCCTTCCAACATGGAGAAGTATTTGTAACTGAAGATGGAGCTGAAACAGATTTAGATTTAGGTCACTATGAAAGATTTACGGATACTGCAATGACTAGATTAAACAGTGTAACTACAGGATCTATCTATCAAGCAGTCATCAACAAAGAAAGAAGAGGTAACTATAACGGTGGAACTGTTCAAGTAATTCCTCACATAACTGGAGAAATAAAAGAAAGAATCCATCGAGTAGCCGCCAACAGCAATGCAGATATTATTATTACTGAAATTGGTGGAACAGTGGGTGATATTGAATCTCTACCTTTCTTAGAAGCAATAAGAGAATTCAAAAATGATGTCAATAGAAATGATGTTGCATACATACACGTAACATTACTTCCTTTCATCAAAACCTCTGGCGAAATCAAAACTAAGCCAACTCAGCATTCAGTAAAAGAATTAAGATCAATTGGAATTCAGCCAGATTTACTTGTTTGCCGAAGTGATAAATCGATAAATGAAGGTCTTAAAAAAAAGCTCAGTGGATTTTGCGGTGTCAATATTAACTCTGTAATTGAAGCATTAGACGCAGATAGTATTTATTCTGTACCTCTTTCTTTAAAAAAAGAAGGTTTATGCAAAGAAACCCTAAAGTATCTAGAACTTGAAGATAAAAAATGTGATTTAAAAAATTGGGAAGCACTAATTCACAATCTAAGAAATCCTGGAGCTCCAATAAAAGTTGCTCTCGTAGGTAAATACATTGAACTTGGAGATGCATATTTATCGGTTGTTGAAGCTTTAAGACATGCATGCATTGAACACAAGGCTTTATTAGATTTACATTGGGTAAACGCTGAAATGATAGAAAAAAATTCAGCAGAAACTTTCTTAAATGAAGTTGATGCAATTGTGGTGCCTGGAGGATTTGGCAATAGAGGAGTCAATGGAAAAATTTCAGCTATAAAATTTGCAAGAGAAAATAAAATTCCCTTTTTAGGGCTGTGCCTTGGTATGCAATGTGCAGTTATAGAATGGGCAAGGAATGTGGCTAATCTTCCAGATGCATCTAGTTCAGAACTAGATCCAAATACTCCAAATCCAGTGATACATTTATTGCCAGAACAGGAAGATGTCGTTGATTTAGGTGGGACAATGAGACTTGGAGTTTATCCATGTAGATTGACAAATAATACAACGGGAAAAAAATTGTATGATGAAGATGTTATTTATGAGAGGCATCGACATAGATACGAATTTAATAATTACTACAAACAAAGTTTTTTAAATTCCGGATACAAAATTAGTGGTACATCGCCAGATGGCAGATTAGTTGAGTTAATTGAGTTGGAAAATCATCCTTACTTCTTGGCATGTCAATATCATCCTGAGTTTTTATCACGACCTGGAAAACCTCATCCTTTATTTAAAGGTTTAATAAAAGCCTCTCAAGAAAAGTTAACTCAATCAAATTAATATTCTTTATTTTTTTGAATGAAAATGACAAATTTTTTACCCTTAGTTGAACAATTTCATTCCTTACAAGGTGAAGGCTATCACGCTGGAAAAAGTGCTTATTTTGTTAGGTTAGCTGGTTGTAAAGTTGGATGTTCTTGGTGCGATACCAAGAATTCATGGGACGAAAAAAAGCACCCTTCTATATCAATTGAAAAAATAATAGATCGCATAAAAATTGCCAGAGAAAAAGGAGCATCTTTTTGCGTTATTACAGGTGGAGAACCTTTACAACATAACTTAGATAATTTTTGCAAAACCATAAAAAAGTTGACGATGGGAGAAGAACAAAAGCCAATGAAGATTCATATTGAGACAAGTGGTGTTAATTCGATATCAGGAAGCTATGACTGGATTACTTTATCTCCTAAAAGACACTCGCCTCCAAAAAATTATTTTTTAAAAAACTGTAATGAAATCAAAATAATCATAAATGAAATAGAAGATATTGAATTTGCTATTCAAATAAAAAAAGAAACTTTAAAACAATATCAACTCTCTAAAAGCGAAGATGGCTTAAAAGAAGAAAATAAAATTTTTTATTTACAGCCAGCATGGAACAATGCGAACGGTTTTTCGCTTGCTATTGATTTCGTAAAAAATAATCCAGATTGGAAATTGAGCCTTCAAACTCACAAATACTTAAAAATTAATTGAAATCATATGTTTCTTAAAAATAAATCGATAGTAGTTTTATTATCTGGAGGTTTAGATTCTTCTACAGTTACTGGTATCGCAAAAAAATCCGAAGCTAAAATTTTTGGCCTTTCATTTGACTACGGTCAACGTCATAAAAAAGAACTAGATTCTGCATCAATAATTGCAAAACACTTTGATATCAAAGAATTTAAAATCATTAAGCTTGACTTATCTTTATGGGGAGGCTCTTCATTAACTGATACTCAAAAAAAAATTCCGAAAGAAGGATTGCAAACTAATAAAATTCCTAATACTTATGTTCCTGGGAGAAATACCATATTCATTTCCGTTGCACTAAGTTATGCCGAAGCAATAGATGCTGATTTTATAGGATTAGGAGTTAATGCACTAGATTATTCTGGTTATCCAGATTGTAGACCTGACTACATTAAAAAATTTCAAGAATTAGCAGATTTAGCCAATAAAAGAGGAAGAGAAAATAATCCAATAAAACTTTGGACGCCACTATTAGATTTAAATAAAGAGGAAATTATTCAATTAGCTTTTGCTAATCATGTCCCTTTAGATAAAACATGGAGTTGTTATTCGGGTAATTCAAAACCATGCGGTAAGTGTGATAGCTGCAGAATTAGAAATGCCGCTTATGAAAAATGGCTTAATAACAATAATAAAAAATGAAAATAAAAAAAATAATACTTGAAAAATGGATAGATCCAGCACTAATTACGCATGATCTAACAAAAAAATTCGGAGATAAAGGATTAGCTTGGCTAGACAGTGATGGCAAAGAAAATGGGGAATGGTCAATAATAGGAATTAAACCTAAAAAAATAATCCAATCAAGAGATATCAATAATTTAGACAAAACTAATAATCCATTTAACAATTTAAAAAATATTGAAAAAGGATTTTGGATCGGATGGTTAAGTTATGAAGCTGGAGTTTACATAGAACCAAAAAATCCATGGCGAAAATCTAATATGGCAACATTATGGATTGCATCATATGATCCAATCATTAAATGTAATCTAATAAAAAAAGAAATAATTATTGAAGGCACAAACTCATCTGAACTGATGAATTATAAAAACATAATCAACAATATAAAAAATATTGAAGAAGAAAATATTATTGAAACAAATTTAAATTTTGATTTTTCAAAAATAAATTTGGACGAAATGGCTGAAAAATTTCAAAAAAATATTTTAAAATTGAAAAAATTAATTTCCCTAGGGGATATATTCCAAGCAAATCTAACAACTAAATGCCAAATTGAATCTTCCAAAAACTATAATCCTCTAGATATTTATTTGAAAATAAGAAGGAAATTAAGAGCTCCCTTTGGAGGAATAATAATAAATAATGATAATTATAAAGAAGCTGTATTATCTACCTCGCCAGAAAGATTTATAAAAATAGATAATAAAAATTTTGTAGAATCAAGGCCTATCAAAGGAACTAGATCTAGAGATAAAGATTTAAATCAAGACGCACTTAATGCTATCGATTTAATAACGAACGAAAAAGATAGAGCGGAAAATATTATGATTGTTGACCTAATAAGAAATGATTTAAGTAAAGTTTGCGAAATAGGAAGTATTATGGTGCCAGAAATATTAAAACTTGAAAGTTTCTTAAAAGTTCATCATCTAACTTCAGTAATCAGAGGCAAATTAAAAAAGGACAAGAACTGGATTGATTTACTAAAAGCTTGTTGGCCTGGGGGGTCTATAACTGGAGCACCTAAATTAAGATCATGCCAGAGACTTTTTGAATTAGAAGAATGTGAACGCGGACCATACTGTGGCTCATTTTTGAAGCTTGACTGGAATGGAGAGTTTGACAGCAATATACTAATAAGATCATTTTTAATTAAAGACAAAAAAATCAATATATATGCTGGTTGCGGAATAGTTATTGACTCAAACCCTGAAGAGGAAACTAATGAACTAAAGTGGAAACTTTTACCTTTAATTGATTCACTAAAATGATTGAAACATTAGGCTGGCATAAGGATCAATGGTTGGATATTGATAGAATATTTATTGCTGCTAATAATAGAGGATTAAAATTCGCTGATGGTATATTTGAAACCATTTTGATCAAAGAAAACAAACCTATTCTTTTTGATGAACATCTGAAAAGATTAGAAAAAAGTAGCAAGATTTTAAATATTAATCTCAAAATAAATAAATTAATTTTGAAACAACTTATTCAAGATGGAATTAAAAAGTTATCGCTTAAAAATGATCAATTTGCTGCAGTAAGAATAAACTATAGTCGAGGAACTAATGAAGGTCGAAAACTAACAATTGATAGCACTTCAGAAACAAAAGATTTGGATAATTTATGGCTTGAGTTCTATAGAATCAAACCAAATTTTAATCCGATAAGCGTGTGCATTAGTCAAACGGAAAAAATAAATGAATTCAGTCTTATAAGTAAATGCAAAACATTTTCATATAATCAGGCAATACAAGTTTTGACAGAAGCTAATGAAAAATCATTTGATGATTCTATCCTTTTGAATACGTCAGGTGAACTTTGTTGTGGAAGTACATTTAATCTTCTAATTAAAAGAAATAATCAATGGATAACTCCTAGAAAAGAGAGCGGCTGTTTAGAGGGGATTATGGTTTCTGAAGCTTTAAAATTGAAAATTGTAAAAGAAGAATTAATTCCTCCAGAATTTCAAAATGATGACATAATAATTGCAATTAATAGCTTATCTTGCAGACAAATTAATCAAATTAATGATTTAAAGCTTAAACCTAAATTCGATCCAATTTACTTTTGGGATTTATTATATAGTTGAACTTTATTAATATCTGGTAAATAGACATCAGATACTTTAGTTATATTGTTATTAACCTTAAATTCAACAATTTTTCCAATAATGATAATTGATGGAGCTAAAAACTCTTTATCTTTGATTTTATCTGGAAGATTATCTAATTTCTCTATCAAACATTTTTGATTTTTTAAAGTAGCTTCTTGAATAACAGCGCATTTAGTACTCTTATCTAAACCACCTAGAATTAATTCTTCCACAATAAATTCAATATTTTTTATACCCATAAAAATTACTAAGCTATCTGATGATTTAGCTAAATCTCTCCAATTCACTGTCTTTTTTTCCTTATCTACACGCTCATGTCCAGTGACGAAAGTTACGGAACTCGCAGCATCTCTATGGGTTAGTGGAATACCAAAATATGTAGGGGCAGCTATTCCAGAAGTAATACCAGGAACTATTTCAACTGAAATTCCATTTTTTTCTAAAATCGATACCTCTTCACCACCTCTAGAAAAAACGAATGGGTCTCCCCCTTTAAGCCTTACAACATTTTTGCCTTCTTTTGCCAATTTCAAAATAAGAGCATTAGTTTCATTCTGAGGTACAGAACACTTTCCAGCTCTTTTACCTACATGGAAAATTTCTGTATGTTTTCCTGCCTCTTTTGTTATTTCATCCGGGATCAGAGCATCATGTACTAATGCGTCACAATTTTTGATTAGGCGTAAAGCTTTTAGAGTTAGAAGCTCAGGGTCACCAGGACCTGCTCCAACTAAATAAACAATGCCGGGCACAATAATCTCCATTAACAAGTATGGTAGTAAAAGTTAATGGTAATGAAGGTAAATATTGTGAAAGAAAGTTTATTAAAACCAAATAAAAAATTTACTCTCCTTAGTGCCTTTATCACTCTTCTAAATGATCGTTTAAGTGAAAGCATACTACTACCTATATTACCCTCCTTTGTTTTACTTTTTGATTCTAAAGCAAGTACATATGGTTTATTATCATGCACTTACCAATTAGCTCAATTTACAGCTTCTCCTTTTATAGGACTTATGAGCGATAGATATGGAAGAAGACCTGTCACTCTTTTTTGTATTATTGGTTCAGTCATAGGAATATCAATATTATCTTTTACAGTTCTATTTAATTGGTCAAATTCAATAGCCTCTATCCCTTTATTTTTATTATTTTTAGCAAGACTAATTGACGGTTTAAGTGGGGGAACTGCAGCTACTGCAACAACAATTCTTGCAGATATTTCAAGCCCTGAAAAAAGAGCAAAAACATTTGGACTTATTGGTGTAGCTTTTGGTTTAAGTTTTTTCTTAGGTAATATTTTTGTTGTTATTTTTGCCAAAAATACAAATAATAATTTTATTATTCCAGTTTTGATAGCCTCAATCATTCCAATAATAAATTTCCTCCTTGTATTTTTTTACTTACCGGAAACCAAGCCTAATAGTGACTCAAATAAATCAAAACCTTTTATAAAAAACCCTTTAAAAAACCTATTTACAGTTTTCAAAGAAGAAAAGATTAAAAAATTATCATTAGCTTTTTTTATTTACTTTATTGCTTTTACTGGATTGACCAATATACTTATATTCTTCCTTCAAGAATCTTTAAACTGGACGACAAAAGCATCAAGTGGAACTCTTGTTGTAGTAGGAATAATTGCAATTATCGTTCAGGGAGGACTAATTGGGCCTCTTGTAAAACAATTTGGAGAAATGCGATTAACACTTATCGGATCAGGCTTTATTCTTGTTGCATGTTCTCTTTTAATAACTGCTCCAAAAGAAAATGCGACAATTAATATTTATTCAGCTGTATCATTTTTAGCCGTTGGGGCAGGATTAATTACGCCCACCTTAAGAGCACTAATATCAAAGAAATTAGACACTGATAAACAAGGATCAATTTTAAGTAATCTTCAAGGTCTACAGAGTCTTGGGGGGGTTTTAGGAATTGCAATGGCAGGAAGGGTTTATGATAGTTTTGGTCCTAAATCTCCTTTTATAGCTGGTTCCGTTATCTTGCTTTTCATGATATACCTTATTGCAGAGGGTAAAAGTAATAATTCTTTTAATAATCAAAAATCAAAAGTATTGAAATGAAACGCCAGGCTGATGTTTTTATTAATAGAGAATTAAGTTGGATTGAATTTAATAAAAGAGTTCTCCTTACTGGAATGGAAAAGGAGTACAAAATCCTAGACAAAGTAAAATTTTGTTCAATTTTTAGTAATAACCTAGATGAATTTTTTATGGTAAGAGTAGCTTCATTAAAGGCTCAAGTTGAAGCAGAAATTACTAAAAAAAGTATTGACGGACTTACCCCTAAAGAGCAATTAAAAAAAATCAATAATGAAATAAAGAAGTTAACTATTCTCCAAGAAAACTATGTAAATAATGAATTAAAAAATGAATTAAAAGAAAAAGGTGTAATTTTAAAAAAATATAAGGACCTAAGTGATAATCAAAGAAATTGGTGTAATAACTTCTTTACAACATCTATTTTCCCTTTATTAACTCCATTAGTTGTTGATCCGGCACATCCATTTCCTTTTATAAGTAATTTAAGTCTAAATTTAGCAGCTTTAATAAAGGATGAGGAGAATTCTAAAAATCAGTTTGTCAGAGTAAAAATACCAACAAAAAATATACCCCGATTTATAAGAATTCCCAATGAAATTACTCAACTTAGTGATGAAAGTTCTCACTATTTCATAAGTGTTGAAGATTTAATTGGGAATAATATAAATACTTTATTTAACGGAATGGAATGTATAAATTACTCTTTTTTTAGAGTGACAAGAGATGCAGATTTAGAATTAAAAGAACTTGAAGCTGATGATCTACTTTTAGCTGTTGAACAAAGTTTGCAAAAAAGAAGATTAGGTGGAGACGTAGTTAGATTAGAAGTGGAGTCAGATATGCCAGAAAATATTCTAAAGTTACTTATTGAAAGTATCGCAATACAGAAAGAATATATATACTTTTGCAAAAGTTTATTAGGCCTAGACGATTTAAATCAGCTTACAAAAATTGATAGAGATGATTTAAAAGAAAATCTACTAATTGGAAAAACTCACCCAGAATTAAAACATTTAGATTTGCCTTCAAACAAAAACCCTAATTCTATTTTCAAGATACTTAGGAAAAAAAATATTCTGCTTCATCATCCCTATGACCTATTTAAAACTTCAGTTGAAGAATTTATAAACAGAGCAGCTGATGATCCACTTGTAATGGCTATAAAAATTACTTTATATCGAGTTTCCCAAGATTCCCCTATAATTGCAGCTTTAATGAGAGCTGCAGAGAATGGTAAAGAAGTAATGACTCTTGTTGAACTAAAAGCAAGATTTGATGAAGATAATAATATTCAATGGGCCAAACAACTTGAACAAGCTGGCATTCATGTTGTATATGGAATCATCGGATTTAAAACACATACAAAAATTGCCTTAACAGTAAGAAAAGAGAAAGGACGATTAAGGAATTATTTCCATATTGGAACAGGAAATTATAACTCTAATACTTCAAAGTTTTATACAGATTTAGGATTACTTTCAACGGATCCTGATATTGCATCTGATTTACTTGAGTTATTTAACTACTTATCTGGTTTCTCTAAACAAAAAAGTTATCAAAAGTTATTAGTTTCTCCCTCATCGATGCGAGAGAAATTTATATTTCTGATAAAGAGAGAAATTAAAAATGCAGAAGAAGGCAAAAAAGCCGAAATAATCGCAAAAATGAATTCTTTAGTAGACCCAGAAATAATTAAACTGCTTTATTTAGCTTCAGACTCAGGTGTAAAAATTAGCCTCATCATAAGAGGTATTTGTTGCCTATATCCCCAAAGAAAAAATTTAAGTGAAAATATTAAAGTTATAAGCATTATTGGCCATTTTCTTGAACACTCAAGAATTTTTTGGTTTTGTAATAACGGGGATAATGAGGTTTTTATAGGGAGTGCAGATTGGATGAGAAGAAATCTTGATAGAAGAATAGAAGCTGTTACTCCTATAGAGGATTATGAATTGAAATCTAAAATATACACGCTTTTGCAAACTTACATTAAAGATAATTACTTTTCTTGGATAATGAAAGATGATGGTTCATATTCGAAATATGAATTAGATTCATCGCATAATCGTTCGCAAATTGACCTCATAGAAAAATAAAATTAATATTGATTTTTACAACATTTATAAAAATACTTAATATTTTAAATTTTTTTTATTTTTTATAAAATCATCTCATATCAATGGATTTCAAGAAGTAAGCTTTAAAAAAAAAATTTTTGTCTTTAAAATTTCAACGTAAAAGTAGTTTTTATTTCAATTTCAGTGCTAGCTTTTTAAAAAATCCATTATTTAGGAGGCCAGGGTGATGGGGATCCCTCTGGAATCTGCGAAAAGCTCTTCAAATAATTTTGATGAGCCAAGATTACCAAACACTGCGGGCAAATCTCGCAAATCGAAATCCAGTCTTACGGCAAAACAAAGCCAAAAAAAATCTGGCAGACTCGCTTCAGATTCTATTGGCTATTACTTAAGTAGCATTGGAAGAGTACCTCTTTTGACTCCAGCAGAGGAAATAGAGTTAGCTCATCATGTTCAGAACATGAAAAAGTTGCTACAAATTCCTGAAACTGATAGAACCCAACGAAATCTTTATCAAATTAAGATTGGCAAAAGAGCAAGAGATAGAATGATGGCAGCTAATCTAAGGCTCGTTGTCTCAGTTGCAAAAAAATACCAAAACCAAGGGCTTGAATTATTAGATCTTGTCCAGGAAGGAGCTATTGGACTTGAAAGAGCCGTAGATAAATTTGATCCTGCTATGGGATATAAATTCTCAACTTATGCTTACTGGTGGATTAGACAAGGAATGACGAGGGCAATTGATAACAGTGCTAGAACCATTCGTTTGCCTATTCACATAAGTGAAAAACTATCCAAAATGAGAAGAGTCTCCAGAGAATTATCACACAAATTTGGCAGACAACCTACAAGATTGGAAATGGCAACTGAGATGGGAATTGATCAAAAAGATTTAGAAGATTTAATTTCTCAAAGTGCTCCTTGCGCCTCCCTAGATGCACATGCAAGAGGGGAAGAAGACAGAAGTACACTTGGTGAACTCATACCCGATCCAAACTGTGAAGAGCCTATGGAAGGTATGGATAGAACTATTCAAAAAGAGCATTTAGGAACTTGGCTTTCTCAATTAAATGAAAGAGAGCAAAAAATCATGAAGCTCAGATTTGGGCTAGATGGTGAAGAACCATTAACACTCGCAGAAATAGGAAGACAAATTAATGTTTCGCGAGAAAGAGTAAGGCAACTAGAAGCTAAAGCAATATTAAAGCTTCGAGTAATGACAACTCATCAAAAAGCAGCTTAACCAAATTGATAAAATTTATTGTAATTTTATTATATTTATTTTTAATTTTTTTAATTTCAATAGTTTTTAAAAAATATAATGAAGATAACAAAGAAATAGTCAGAAAAATAATACATATTGGAATAGGTCCTTTAATACCAATTGCTCAATTTTTAAAAATTAATCAAAACTCTGCTCTAATTTTTACGGGAATTGTTTCATTAATGGTTTTCACCAATTACAACTATAAATTATTTCCAACAATTGAGGATGTTGAGAGAAAAAGTTATGGGACATTATTTTATTGTCTAAGTTTATTTATTTTGATTTATCTTTTCTGGGATAAAGATCCATATGCACTAATTAGTGGATTTTTCATAATGACTTTTGGTGATGGATTAGCTGGATTAATAGGAAAAAGCTTTAACTCAAAGAGTTGGATTTTTTTTGAACAAAAAAAATCTTTATATGGAACCATAACAATGTTTTTAACAAGTTTGATAGTAGTTTGCTCAATAGGATATTCTCAACAAAATAGTCTAAATTTAAATTATTTTACAATAGCTTTTATTGCGACTTTGCTCGAGCAATTTAGTATTCTAGGAATAGATAATTTCATTGTTCCAATCTCTTCAGCATTATTTTTTAATTTTTTAATAACTAGCTAAGTGAATGGTATAAAATAGCGATTAATTCTTTTGTTGTTTCTATATCTATACATGCATCTGTAATGCTTCTGCCAAACTGGAGATCTTCTTTTTTTAAAAGTTTTTGATTTCCTTCCTTCAAATGACTTTCAAGCATAACTCCTAAAATATTTTTTTCACCATTACTAATTTGAGAAGCTACATTTTTTAGCACTTCTGACTGTTTTCGGAAATCTTTATTGGAATTTCCATGACTACAATCAATCATCACTTTATGGGGAAGATTACACTGCCTCAATTCTGCTGAAATTCTTTGTACATGATCACTTTCAAAATTTGGGCCTTTTGAACCGCCCCTTAAAACTATATGTCCATCTGGATTTCCTGTAGTATTAACTATAGAAGCCATTCCATTTTCATTTACACCTAAGAAGTGATGGGATTTTGAAGCTGACTGCATTGCATTAATTGCAGTAGTAAAAGAACCATCCGTTCCATTTTTAAAGCCTATAGGCATTGATAATCCTGATGCCATTTCTCTATGAGTTTGACTTTCTGTGGTCCGCGCACCTATGGCTGTCCAACTTATTAAATCGGCAATGTATTGAGGAACAATTGGATCTAGTAATTCTGTAGCAGAGGGTATGCCTCGAGTTGCTAAATATGAAAGCAAACTTCTTGCCCTTCTTAAACCAGTATTAATATCATAAGAATCATCTAGATGAGGATCATTTATCAATCCCTTCCAACCAATAGTTGTTCTTGGTTTTTCAAAATATACTCTCATAATTATTTCTAATTTATCGTTATACATTTCTCGGAATTTTTGAATATATTTTGAATATTCCTTTGCCGCCTCAAGATCATGAATTGAACATGGACCCACAATGACTAAAAGCTTCTGATCATTATGATGCAAAATATTTTGTATCGATCTTCTTGTTTTAGATACTGTATTAGCAGAGTCGTGATCTAAAGGTATATCATTATGTAATCTGCTTGGAGGTATTAATGGACGTGTTTCAAGAACATGTAAATCTGATGTCTTTTCTAAAGCTGAATTATTTGATGATGTCGTCATTGATTAATTAAGAAGTTTGAATATTTAAAAAAGCATTTATGAATACTCTCCTTTTCAATATTAAAAATAACAATAGATTAGGCATTAAACCTTACTAATGAAGAATTTGGAAACATTGCTAAAAGATTATGCAGATCATGTAGCTGAAAGAGCTGCCAAAGGTATACCACCTTTACCTTTAAATGCTGAACAAACAAATTGTATTACAAAATTATTAGAACAAGATAGTACTTACGATTCATCTTATTTACTTGATTTACTAATAAATAGAGTACCCCCAGGAGTTGATGAGGCTGCTTACGTAAAAGCAAGCTGGCTTACGGCTATTGTTAATTCCGAAAAATATTGCAAATCAATTAATCCCGAAAAAGCAATTGAAATACTTGGAACAATGATAGGCGGATACAATGTAAATTCTTTGGTTGCAATCCTTAAAGGAGAAAATAGTTTACTCGCAAAAAAAGCAGCAGAAGTTTTAAAAAATATTATTCTTGTTTACGACTCGGCTAATGAAATTTATGAATTATCTCAAAGTAATATTTATGCAAAAGAAGTTGTAAATAGTTGGGCAAATGCAGAATGGTTCATAAATAAAAAAGTTCTGGAGAAAGAGATTACTTGTTTAGTATTTAAAGTTGACGGTGAGACAAACACAGACGACTTATCTCCAGCTGTACATGCAACAACACGCCCGGATATTCCAATGCATGCATTAGCTATGTTGGAATTTAAAAAACCTGATGGACTAAAGATTCTTGATAATTTAAAAAAACAAAATTTACCAATAGCTTATGTTGGAGATGTTGTTGGAACAGGGAGTTCTAGAAAATCTGCTATTAATTCACTCATTTGGCATATAGGAGAAGATATCGCTTTTGTTCCCAACAAAAAAACAGGTGGAATAATAATTGGCAGCAAAATAGCCCCAATTTTCTTCAATACTGCACAAGATTCAGGAGCTTTACCTATAGAAGCTGATGTATCTCAAATGAAAACAGGAGATGTTATTAAAATATATCCTTATAAAGGCATTATTAAAAAAATTGAAAAAGATTCAAATACTGAAGAATTAATAAGCAAATTCGAGTTGTATCCATCAACTCTTACTGATGAAATTCAAGCTGGAGGAAGAATAAATCTTATGATTGGAAGATCTCTTACGGACAAAATTAGAAACAAATTAGATTATCAACCAAGTGAAATATTTACTAGACCACAAAATCCAACCGAAAGTAATGCCGGCTTTACTCAAGCTCAAAAAATAGTGGGCAAAGCATGCGGTTTAGAGGGAGTAAGGCCAGGAATGACCTGTGAGCCAATTATGACCACAGTTGGTAGTCAAGATACTACTGGGCCAATGACTAGAGATGAACTAAAAGAACTAGCTTGTTTAGGATTTACTGCAGATTTAGTGATGCAAAGTTTTTGTCATACAGCTGCGTATCCTAAACCAGTAGATCTAGTTACCCATAAAGAATTACCTGATTTTATATCTCAAAGAGGTGGAGTAGCTCTTAAGCCTGGAGACGGCATAATTCATAGCTGGCTTAATAGAATGCTTCTCCCAGATACTGTTGGCACTGGCGGAGATAGTCATACTAGATTCCCTCTTGGCATTTCATTTCCTGGAGGCTCGGGCATTGTTGCCTTTGCCGCTGCAATAGGATCAATGCCATTAAATATGCCAGAATCTGTGCTGGTTAAATTTAAGGGAGAATTATTACCAGGAGTCACTCTTAGAGATTTAGTAAATGCAATCCCTCTCTTCGCAATTAAAAAAGGACTCTTAACTGTTGAGAAAGCAAATAAGAAAAATATATTCAACGGGAAAATTATGGAAATTGAAGGATTACCAAACCTAAAACTTGAACAGGCTTTTGAACTTACTGATGCTACTGCAGAACGCTCATGCGCTGGTAGCACAATACTTTTATCCCAAGAAACTGTTCAAGAATATTTAAAAAGCAATATTTGCCTGCTAGAAAAAATGATCGAGAGTAATTATGAAGATTCAAAATCGATTTCAAGAAGAATAAATGATATGAAAAATTGGTTAAAAAAACCATCATTAATTAAACCAGATTCAAACGCTCAGTATGAAGAAATCATTGAAATTGATTTAGCAAAAGTAACACAACCTATAGTTGCTTGCCCTAATGATCCAGATAATGTAAAAGAAATCACTGATGTTGCAAATACAAATATTGACGAGGTTTTTATAGGTTCTTGTATGACAAATATTGGTCATTACAGAGCAGCTGCAAAAGTTCTTGAAGGAGTACAAAATTTAAAAGCTAAATTATGGATTTGTCCACCAACAAAGATGGATGAAGAAACTCTAAAAGCTGAAGGTTACTATAAAATTTTTGAAGATTGTGGTGCAAGGTTAGAGTTACCGGGCTGTTCTTTATGTATGGGAAATCAAGCCAGAGTAGATGAAGGTTCCGTAGTATTTTCTACTAGTACAAGAAATTTTGACAATAGACTTGGCAAGAATGCACAAGTCTTTTTAGGCAGCGCTGAATTAGCAGCAGTTTGCGCACTGCTTGGCAAAATACCTGAAGTTGAGGAATATCAGGATATTACTAAAAATAAAATTAATCCATATTCAGATGAACTTTATCGCTATCTTCAATTTGATGAAATACACGATTTCAGCTTGACAAAGTAATCATGGACTATGCCAAATTTTATAAAAAATAATATTCAAAAAACAAGTAATAATTCCTCTCGTAGCATCAAAAAATTATTAAAACAAAGATCTCTAGTCGTTGCATTTTCGCTCTTATTAACAGGTTTAGGAGCCTCAATTACAAGCATATCTTTTAAAACTGGAATCTATTTTATTAATAATTGGAGATTAGCATTATTAGACCAATTCCCATCTATTGCGGTCTTACCTATTTTTGGAGCTCTAGGAGGAGCTATTGCAGGATATTTGATCAAAAATATTGCACCTGCTGCAAAAGGTTCAGGAGTTAGTCAAATCATGGGTTTTTTAAGGCATAAAAAAGTTCCAATGAATTTAAAAGTAGGCTTAGTAAAGCTAATATCAGGAATTATTGCAATTGGTAGTGGATTCCCTTTGGGTCCAGAAGGTCCATCCGTTCAAATGGGAGGATCAGTAGCTTGGCAAATGGCCAAGTGGCTCAAAGCTCCCACAGCTTTTAGAAGAGTAATAGTAGCAGCAGGGGGTGGTGCTGGAATAGCTGCAGTATTTAGCGCTCCATTAGGAGGGTTTGTCTATGCAATAGAAGAGTTATTAAACTCTGCAAGACCAGTAATTTTGCTATTAGTAGTAATTACAACTTTCATTGCAGATTCATCTGCTGATATTATTCAAGCCTTAGGTTTAGATCCTAAAGCAGGAGGGTTTGATTTTAACCTCGGATTTTTGATTCAAAAAGAATATGACCCATCAGTTTTTTTCTTACCTGTAGATTTTATTTACTTAGTTTTACTAGGAATAATTATTGGAATATTTGCAGAATTGTACAGCAGATATGTTTTGTTGATGCAAAATCTTGGGAAAAAGTGGTATAAAAATAAATTTGTTTTAAAAATGAGTATTTGTGGACTTATTTTAGGAAGCATCTACTCTTGTTTACCCAGTACATTTCATAATTTAGATGAATTACAGAAAATAATAGCTGAACAAAATACAAGTATTGGAATTGCTTTATTAGCTGTTTTAGTATTATTTATTACGACAGGCTTAGCTGCAGCATCTGGAGCTCCTGGAGGATTGTTCTATCCAATGCTTACTTTAGGTGGGTCAATTGGACTAATAATGGGGAGCTGGGTGGAAATTGCGACAGGACATGCACCAAGTACATACATTTTTGCGGGAATGGGAGCTTTCGTAGCAGGATGTTCGCGAACACCAATTACCGCAATGTTTTTAGCTTTCGCTTTAACAAAAAATTTATTAATAATGAAACCTGTGTTAATCAGCTGCATTGCCAGTTTCTTGATAGCAAGAGTTTTTAATGAAGAATCAATTTATGAAAGACAAATACAAATAGAATTAGAAGACTAAAAACTATCTTCAATCAAAAACAGCAGTTTTGCTGTTATAAACAAATACTTGATGATTCAGATGTAATCTAACTGCTCTTGCTAAAGCTATTCTTTCAATATCTCTTCCTTTTCTAATCAAATCGTCAACTTCATCCCTATGACTTACATTAACTGTGCATTGCTCAATTATCGGGCCTTCATCAAGATCTTCAGTAACATAGTGAGCTGTAGCACCGATTAATTTAACGCCTCTCTTCCAAGCTCGATGATATGGTTGCCCGCCCTTAAATGCAGGTAAGAAAGAATGATGAATATTTATTATTGAAGAAAACTTTTTTAAAAAAGAGTCACTCAAAATTTGCATATATTTAGCTAATACAACGAGATCAATTTCATATTCTTTAAGTAAATGTAAAAATTGATCTTCAACAATAGATTTATCAGTTTTAAAGGTATCTATATGAACAAATTTTGCATTAAAGTCATTTGCAATATTTTCAAGATCAGAATGATTTGAAATTATTAACGGGACTTTCATTTTGAGTTCTCCATTTCTTACTCGCCAAAGTAAATCAATCAAACAATGATTTTGTTTACTCACGAAAATAGCAACATTTGGAATTTCATCTGAATAATTTACGTTAAATTTTCCATTTACTTCATCTGCAATTTTTTCAAATTCTTTATAAATTTCATCTCTATTAAAAAATTCATTGTTACTATTCCATTCAATTCGACTAAGAAATAATCCTGCATCTTGATCTGTATGATGATCAGAATGTTTTATGTTGCCACCATAATTTGAAATCCAACTTGTAAGTAGACTTACAAGGCCAGGACGATCGGGACAAACAATTTTGAATATAATTGAAGGATGTTCCAAAAAATCTTTAACTATTAAGTCAAATAAGCAAGTATATCTAATATATCAATGAAAAGCTTAAAAGAAAATTTTCAAAAAGCACACATAGTTATTATTGGATCAGGGATTATTGGAAAATTTAACGCCTTAGAATTATCAGAATTAGGTTTCCAGGTAACGATAATAGATCCAGCTCAACACCAAAATAGTAGCAATGCAGCTTTAGGCTTACTAATGGGTAATATGTATCAAAAAAGAAGAGGTAGAAGCTGGGATCTCAGGAAACAGAGCATTGAATTATGGCCACAATGGATTACATTCCTGCAAAAATTTAATTGTGAATTAAATATCGAAAAACCATTAATACAACTAACTACAGATGAAGAAAAGTTTAAAAAATTAGAGAAATTTGTTTATGAAAATAATGATCAAAACTTGCGAATTTTAGAAAGAGACTCAATATTTATCAAGAATATTAATAAAGCCTTCCAAGCAACAAATATAAAAGGAATCATCTCCTTCAAAGATGGAAGAATAAATGCTTTATCGTTACTTCAAACATTAGATAAATATCTAAAACATAAAAAAGTAAATTATTTACAAGGAGAAATAATAAAAATAAGAAAATCAAACAATCAATGGATTTCTACAACAAGGAATAATGAAAATATCAAATCTGACATTGTTATTTTGTGTAATTCACTAAAAGCGATTGATTTAATAGATATCCGATCTCACAACATCAAATTAAAGCCTGTTTTAGGTCAAGCTATGGAAATTGAGATTAATGATGCAGAAGTTGATTTGTTATCGCTGCCAAAACAATTCAATATAAATGGTAAAAATATAATTCCAAAATCAAAAAATAAGCTAATTATTGGATCAACTGACGAATATAGTACTAAGCCAGAAAAAAATACATTCGAAAAACTCACAAATTTTCTCGATAAAAAACCGAATTGGCTGGAGAAAGGAAAAATTTCTAAAAAGTGGTACGGAATTAGATCAAGACCAGATGGTAAGCCTTCGCCAATAATGAAAAATCTTAAAGATGGACTAGTAATATGTACAGGTTTTTACAAAAATGGGATTTTACTGGCTCCCGCTTGTTCTAAATGGGTTGCTAATGAAATTAAAAATTACCTTTACTAATCTTTTGTTTCAGTAAAGTCTGCATCAATTACATCGTCTCCACCTTTTTCATTTGAATCACTCTGATCAGGACCGCCTGCTGCGTTAGGTGATGGTGGCTGATTACCTGGTTGCTGATAAACAGATGAACCAACTGCATAAAGTTCTTGCTGGAGTTCTTCAAGAAGTTTTTTCATTGATTCATAATCTTCTTTTGAAGTTGCTTCTTTTAAAGCATTACTTTTTTCTTCAACTTTAGACTTTGCTGCAGCATCAATTTTGTCTCCTAACTCACCAAGTTGCTTTTCTGTCTGGTAAACAAGTGTTTCAGCTTGATTTTTTAAATCAATTTTTTCTCTTTTTTCTTTATCTGCAGATGCATTTGATTCAGCATCTTTTACCATTTTTTCTACTTCATTATCAGAAAGAGTTGAAGCACCAGTAATAGAAATACTTTGCTCTTTACCACTTCCTTTATCTTTAGCTGTAACACTAAGAATTCCATTTGCATCAATATCAAATGTAACTTCAATTTGTGGAACACCTCTAGGTGCTGAAGGTATACCATCCAATCTGAAAGTTCCTAAACTTTTGTTATCAGAAGCCATTTCTCTTTCACCCTGCAATACGTGAATTTCTACATTTGTTTGTCCATCCACAGCAGTTGAATATGTTTCAGATTTCTTCGTAGGTACTGTAGTATTTCGATTTATCATTTTTGTCATTACTCCCCCTAAAGTCTCTACACCTAATGAAAGTGGAGTAACGTCAAGTAACAATATATCTTTAACCTCTCCTGCTAAAACTCCTCCCTGAATAGCAGCTCCAACAGCTACAACCTCATCAGGATTGACAGTTTGATTTGGTTCTTTACCAATTATTTTTTTAACTAAATCTAAAACAGCAGGAATTCTAGATGAGCCTCCCACCATAACAACTTCATCAATTTCACTAGTAGAAATTTTTGCATCACTGATAGCTCTCTCAACTGGAGTCTTACACCTATCAATTAAAGAAGCAGCTAATTCCTCGAACTTTGCTCTAGTGAGGTTCAAATCCAAATGTTTTGGTCCTTCGGGAGTTGCTGTAATGAAGGGTAGATTTATTTCACTTTGGGTAGCATTTGAGAGCTCTATTTTTGCTTTTTCTGCAGCTTCAGTCAATCTTTGCAATGCTTGCTTATCTTGTCTAAGATCAATTCCCTCATTTGATTTAAAAGTATTAGCTAAGTGATCTACTATGCATCTATCAAAATCATCACCACCTAAATGTGTATCTCCAGATGTAGAAAGAACTTCAGTTACTCCATCACCAGCTTCAATAACTGAGACATCAAATGTTCCTCCCCCTAAATCAAAAACAAGAATTTTTTCATTTTCTTTATCCAAACCATATGCTAAAGCCGCAGCAGTTGGTTCATTAACAATTCTCAAGACTTCTAAACCTGCAATCTTTCCAGCATCTTTCGTAGCCTGTCTCTGAGAATCATTAAAGTAAGCTGGAACTGTAATTACAGCCTGTGTAACTTTGTCTCCAAGATATTTACCCGCATCATCTGCTAACTTTCTTAAAACTTGAGAACTCACCTCTTCAGGAGAAAACTGCTTATCCAAAATAGGACATTTTAATTTGACACTAGAACCAGATTTTTCAACAGAATAACTAACTTCTTTAGATTCTTCATTAACTTCATCAACTCTTCTACCAACAAAACGTTTTGCAGAATAAAAAGTATTTTCAGGGTTCATCACAGCCTGTCTTTTTGCTATTTGTCCAACAAGCTGATCTTGATTTTTTGTATATGCAACAACTGATGGAGTAGTTCTGAAACCCTCAGCATTTGCTATTACAGTAGGTTTACCACCTTCCATTACAGCGACACAACTATTTGTTGTTCCTAAATCGATTCCTACAACCTTACCCATGGGTAAATTCTCAATATTTGTTATTCTCCATAATCGGTCATCGTCGTCATTATTGTTACTCAAAGACGGGGAGTGGTTCCCGAACAGATCAGTTTTTTTAAGGAAAAAATTCTAAACATGATTTCAAGTAAGACATCTTTTATAGCATTAATTGGTAATCCAGTAGGCCATTCTTTGTCACCAATTATGCAAAATGCTGCCCTTCAATATTTAGGGTTAGATTTAATCTATATTGCCATACCCTGTAAAGATGAAGATTTAGAATTAGTTCTGAATTCTTTTAAAAAGATTAATTGCAAAGGTTTAAACATTACAATTCCACACAAAGAAAAAGTATTTAACCTTTGTAGTGAAATCTCACCGATTGCTAACAAACTTAAAGCAATAAATACTCTGAAATTAAATAACCAAAAAGAATGGAGTGCAACTAATACTGATGTAGAAGGATTTATTTATCCATTAAAAAATTTCAACTTAGCAAAGAAAAAATCAATAATTCTTGGCTCAGGGGGTGCAGCAAGATCTGTTATTCAAGGTTTAATAAATTTAAATCTGTCGACAATTTCAGTAATATCACGTAACAAATTATCACTGAATGAACTAATAAAAAATTTTGATAATCAAATTCAACTTCAGGGTTTCTTAAATAATGATGATCAAGCTCAAATTTTAATTCAGGAAGCAGATTTAATTGTAAATACAACACCAGTAGGGATGAAAACAACTAAATATGAAAATAATGTATTGCCATATGGCGAGGCTTTTTGGAGATCTCTTAATTCAAAAACAATTGTTTATGATTTAATCTACAATCCTGCCACAACTCCTTTATTAAAATTTAGCGCCAAAAAAGGATGCATGACTATAAATGGTTTGGAAATGCTTATTGCTCAAGGAATGAAATCAATATCATTTTGGACTGATGGTTTAGAAGTACCTTTTCATGTAATGAATGACGCACTAAAAAAATATCTTTAAAAAAATAATCCTATTTTTAAGAAATTGCCTATGATAATGTATCGTAAATAATGAACAGACGCTCATCAAACTAATTTATGAGCCAAAGACCTTGTCTGAAACTATGAACGATCAACAACCTTATTACGAAACAATGTATATCCTCCGCCCAGACATTGCGGAAGATGAAGTTACTAATCACATTGATAAATACAATAAGCTTTTAAAAGAATTTGGCGGTACGATTCTTGATAGCCAAATGAGAGGCAAGAGAAGATTAGCCTATCAGATAGCAAAACATAGAGAAGGCATTTACGTGCAACTAAGTCATCAAGGTGATGGACAACATATTTTCAAAATTGAAAAAGCAATGAGACTAAGTGAAGATGTTATTAGATACATGACCGTTAAACAAGACGGTCCTTTACCAACCCCAAGACCTTCGAGCAAGAGCGCATCTGAATCAGAGAAAAAAGATAGTCAAGATGCTGAAGTTGATTCTAAAGAAAAACAACCAGTAGCTAGTGGAGATAGTTCAACTTCGGGAAAAGATGATGCTGAAACTAAAGAAACTGCTAAATCTTAAATATTAATCATTTGTTTTAGAATTTAACTCAGCCCATATTTTATTAGACATACCCCACATATAAATAAAACCCTCTGCTAAAGAATGATTAAAAATATCATCTTTGCTATAAGTTGCCAAATCTTCCCTGTAAAGTGAATTTTTTTCCGACATTCTCCCAATGACTATTGCGTTCCCCTTATAAAGTCTAATCTTTACTCTTCCATTAACTGAAGTTTGAGTTGATGATATAAATGCATCTAAACTTTCTTTAAGAGGTCCAAACCAAAAACCTTGATAGACTAATTGACCCCATTTTTTTTCCACTATTCCTTTAAAATCAACAACATCGGGGTTTAATGTTATGCTCTCTAATTCTTTGTGAGCTTTGATTAAAAGTGAGAGACCAGGGGTTTCGTAAATCTCTCTACTTTTAATTCCTACTACTCGATCTTCAATCATATCTATTCTTCCAAAACCGTGGATACCTGCAAGATCATTAGCTTTTTGAATAATCTCTACTGGAGTTAAAAATTCATCATTAATTCCAACTGGAAACCCATTTTTAAAAACAATTTCCATATCATGATGGGAATCAGGTGAATTATCAATTGATGATGTCATCGAAAATATATCCTCAGGCGCTTCTTGCATGGGGTCTTCTAGTATGCCTGCTTCAATACTCCTACCAAGTAAGTTAACGTCTATTGAATATGGCGATTTTTTTGATACTGGTGCAGGTATACCAAATTTTTCTCCATAAACTATTGCCTCCTCTCTACTCATATTCCACTCCCTTGCAGGAGTAATAATTTTTAAATCTGGACCTAAAGCATTAATTGCTAAATCAAACCGAACTTGATCATTTCCTTTACCAGTACATCCATGAGCTACTGCATCAGCATTAATCTCTCTTGCAATATTCACGAGATTTTCAGCAATTAAAGGCCTAGCAAGGGCTGTTGATAAGGGATATTTATCTAGATATAATGCGTTTGCTCTAATGGCTGGAAAAGCGTATCTCTCAACAAAACTATTAACTAAATTGCCAACGATTGATTTAGATGCACCAGAATTTAAAGCTTTTTGCCTAATAAGTTCTAAATCCTCGCCTTGTCCAAGATCTGCTACAAAAGTAACCACTTCTGAAATTCCATATTCATTCTTTAAATATGGAATACACACGCTCGTATCTACACCACCAGAATACGCTAGTACAACTTTTTTTATCTGCTGCATCTAAATTTGCTCCATAAATTTAAATTTTTGAGGTAATTAAGAATTTGAAAACTTATTAAATAATAATATTATTGTAACTAAAAGAGCTGGACCAAAAACTAGTAACAAGAGAAGAAAGTTATTAATTATTAAAACATTGGGGTATAAGTATGCAATAAGCTTAAATAATCCAGACAGCAACAATGAAATTAGCCAGATAAAAAAGTATTTTAAATTTGCTTTATCAAACAAAGTTTTTCGTGTGCATCATTATGTATTATCTTATATATAGAACATAGCCTTTAATGGATTCAAATAAATTAAAACTTAGATTAGACGACATTTCTGAAGTCAATCCAGCTTTAACTTGCTATCACAGAGATGATCCAGCTCCTGTGTTGCCATTAAGAGAGGAACCTGACCTACTATCTTGGCTGGAAAATACAGGTAGACTTGTTGCAGAAAAAGATGGCGATTCACAAGAGATTAGTACAATAGAAGAAGAAGAACTTTCAGCACTTATGGGAGAAAAAGAAGATTATAAAACTGAAGAAGATCCTTCATTAGAAGATGATTGGGAAGATTAAAAAGTTTAACTTTGAATCTTTATTTATATTAAATACTTTTGCTTTAATAGTTACCTCCTGTTTTTTTAATAATTTTATTTTTACAGGAGTTTACATACTATTCTTCTTTATTTCTATTTTTACAACGAAAAATGGTCTAAAGATTATCAAAAAATTTAATTTACTTCAAAATATTAGAAATGAAGGCCCAGCTAATCACTTTAAAAAAAGTGATACTCCAACAATGGGTGGGATTTTTATGATAATCCCTTTTTTAATTTTACTTTTGATAATAACTATCAATTTAGGTTCTCTAAAATTATTTCTTTTATTTCTGACTATTTTTGGTTTCTTTATTACAGGATTTTTAGATGATTATTTAAGCATTAAAAGAAAAGAGAACACAGGTTTAAAAACAAATGAGAAATTTATCTTACAAAGTGTCATCTCAATAATTTTTATATTGTTCGCCTATGAAAAAAATTTAATCAGTCCATTAATAACAGTTTCTGACTCCTGGGGAATAAATATGAATATTTTCATATTGCCAGTTTCTTTTTTAGTACTTGTGGGCATAAGTAATTCAGTAAATTTGACTGATGGACTAGATGGATTAGCATCTGGATGCAGTGGGATTGTCTTTTATGGATTAGGAACAGAAATATTACTGAAAGAACAGCAAGAACTTTTTGTTTTTAGCATCTTATGTTTTTCAATGTGTGGCATATGCTTAGGATTTCTAAAGTATAATAGTTATCCTGCAAAAATATTTATGGGCGACACAGGATCTATAAGTATTGGAGCAATTCTGGGTTCTATAGCATTATTAACCAATAGTGTTTTTACCTTATCTATTTTCTCAGGAATATTTATTATTGAATCGTTATCAGTAATGATTCAAGTAGGGTTTTTTAAAATTACAAAAAAATTATTTCATAGAGGTAAACGCATATTTTTAATGGCTCCACTACACCACCACTTTGAACTTAAAGGAATAAAAGAACAAAAAATAGTTGAAAATTTTTGGAAAATCAACATTTTACTTGTAATTTTAGGTATAGTTTTAAAAATCAATCTTTAAAAAATTTGTTATGAATTTTTTTACATGGAAAGATAATGGATTAACAAGTGACTGCTCAAGTCTTGATGCAATGGCATCAAGGTTTGAAGAAACTGCTAACTTAATGAAAAAACTTTCTAAGAAGGGCTTTAAACTAAAGAAAACTCAAAATAATCAACTAATTCTTCACCCTGATCCTGAGGTTTTTGATCAATGGGGTTTTATAAGTGAGGAAGTCCCTTTTAAACAACTTTGTTTAATGTCAGATGAAGAATAACTATTTGAATTTGAAAATTTTTCATTAAGTACTGATAAATAATTGCGGACATGAGTGTTCCAACTAAAGTGCCTATTAACACCCTCAATTCCATTTCTGCTCCATAATTTCCACTGACTATTATTTGATATTCCTTTTTCAAGAATAACTTTCAACTCATTAACATCAGTAACATCTACTAGAAGCCCATTTTCACATTTTGAACGAATTTCTTTTGGCCCTCCATCATTTGTTGATATTATTGGCAATCCACATGAAGAAGCTTCAAGAAGAGTTAAACCAAAAGGCTCTGTTAAAGCTGGATTTACAAATACACCACCTCTGCTAGCAGCCCACCTATATAAAGCAGGAATCTGACTTGGAAGATGTTTTTTTGGATAAGCCACCTTTCCATACAAATTATATTTATCAATTGTTTCAAAAATATTGTTGAAAACATCTTTTTGCTGAGGATCAAGTTTTGAAGTATTCTCTCTACAACCTAAAATCAAAATTAAATTAGTTTTTCTTTTTAATTTTTCAGATCTTCCATATGCTTCAATCAAAGATGGAATATTTTTTCTTCGTACAGCTCTAGAAATAGTCAAAAATGGAGGTTTAGTAGAATCCTTTAGAAAAGGTTTCATCATGTTATCAATTTCGGCTGTCTCGCTTGTGGAGTGAATATGGTGAAATTTATTATGATCAACACCAGGAGGAATAACTTTAGCTTTGTGAAGTGAGAAAGAAGAATATTGGGAATATTGATACACTGATTCTTGTTTAGTACTTGTAACGACAATATCTGCAGACTTCAATGCTTTTTCTTCTGCCTCAATTCTTTTACTTATAGAATAAAGTTTTTCTATTTGATTATTTTTTAAACCAGTATCAAGCAATTTCCTTTTTTTCTCTCTTCCTAAAGAATGACCAGTAAAAATAAGAGGAACATTTAAGGATTTACTTAGTTTAACTCCTACATATCCAGCATCTGCATAATGTGCATGAATGAAATTAGGCTTTTTGTTTTTTTGATAGTAAGAAATTAGTGTTTCAGTTAATTGATCTAAATAAGGCCAAAGCAATTCCTTTCTTAAATATTTATTAGGTCCAAATTTGAATCTGAAAATTCTCACTCCAGGTTCTACAAATTCTTCTTCTTGAGAATATTCATCGTCTACTTTAGGGTCGTTTATTAAACGAGTAACTAAATCTACTTGATCAACTTCTGAAGTATTAGCCAAGCTTTTAATTAACTCTAAAACATATTGTGTTTGCCCTCCTGTATCTGCATCCCTGCCTAACTCAAGATTTTTAGAACGTATAAGACCATGTAAATGTAAATGTAAAAATTTCAACCTCATTCAGTAAAACCTCCGGTCAACGGCCTTTAATACAAATAAGCTGAATTTTCTAAGGAAATATTAAGAAAGCATTATGATTTGAAATTTTTTTAAAATAAAAGTTTTCAAAAAAGCAGTTATAACAAAGTTTTATACCCCTTTAAAAAAGAATTTCGTATTACTTAAATAATTAAAATACAAAGAAATACAACAAGGAATTTCTTATTTTAAAACTTTTTTAAGATATTTTGCTGTATGACTTGTAGGATTTTTAGCTACGTCCTCAGGAATACCTTCTGCAATAATTTCTCCACCTTTATCCCCTCCATCAGGTCCTAAATCGATAATCCAATCTGAACATCTAATAACATCTAAATTATGTTCAATAACAATTACTGAATTACCTTTATCTACCAGACGTTGTATTACATCCATTAATTTATGAACATCATAAAAACTTAACCCCGTTGTTGGTTCATCAATCAAATATAAAGTTTTTCCAGTAGCCCTTTTTGACAATTCCGTAGCTAACTTAACTCTTTGAGCCTCTCCACCAGATAATGTAGGAGCTGGTTGGCCTAGTTTGACATAGCCTAAGCCGACATCTACCAATGTAGATAATCTATCAGCAGCTTGAGGTATAGCAGAGAAAGTTTCTGCAGCTTGTTCGACAGTCATCTCTAAAACATCGGATATATTAAAACCTTTATATTTAACTTGAAGAGTTTCCCTATTAAAACGAGCTCCTTTACATACTTCACATTGAACATACACATCAGGTAAAAAATTCATTTCAATAACATTAACTCCCTGGCCTTTACAAGCTTCGCATCTTCCTCCTTTCACGTTAAAGCTAAATTGACCAGCCTGATAACCTCTTGCTTTTGCTTCTACTGTTGCAGTAAATATCTGCCTTATAGGGTCAAAAGCACCGGTATATGTAGCAGGATTTGATCTTGGAGTTCTTCCTATTGGAGATTGATCGATAACGATAACTTTATCAATTGCCTTTATACCCTTTAATTCTTTTACACCTTGTGGAAAAGGGACTTTTAATCCAAGAGAGTGACACAATGCAGGATGAAGTAATTCATTTATCAGGGTGCTCTTCCCACTTCCACTCACACCAGTTACAGAAACTAATCTTCCCAAAGGAAATTCCACAGAAATATTTTTTAAATTATTTTTAGAGCAATTATTTAAAATTAAACTTTTTTTTACTGATGATCTACGTTCTTTTGGAGTAGGAATTGACTTCCTACCACTGAGATAAGCTCCAGTTAATGACCTTTCTGAATTTAAGACATCTTGATAAGATCCTTTAGCAATAATTTCTCCACCATAAACACCTGCCCCAGGACCAATATCTACTAAATAATCTGCGGATTTCATAGTATCTTCATCATGTTCAACAACAACCAAAGTATTTCCCAAGTCTCTTAAGCTTTTTAATGTTTCTAATAATCTGTCATTGTCTCTTTGATGCAAACCAATACTTGGTTCATCTAATACATACAAAACGCCAGTAAGACCTGCACCTATTTGTGTAGCCAATCTAATACGCTGAGCTTCACCACCAGACAAAGTCATAGCTGGTCTATCTAAAGTCAAATAATCCAAACCTACATTAATTAAAAACTTCAAACGTAAACGAATCTCTTTTAAAACCAATTCACCTATCTGCTTTTGTTTTTCTGATAAAGATATATTTTCCTTCTTTGTCTTAGCTAAACCCATGATGCGTTCTACATGATTTAGGGTTTCAGAAACGCTTATAGAAGTTAAGTCAGTAATGTTATATGGACCAAGTTTAACTGCCAAAGCCTCAGGCCTTAATCGTTTTCCAGAACATGTCTTACAGGGAACTAATTCTAGATATTTTTCTAATTTTTGTTTAACTGATTCTCCATTTGCTTCATTCAATTGCCTTTCTAATATTGGCAAAATCCCCTCGAAAGGTCTTTCAAAACCACTAGAAGTTTTAAAACGACTATCAGCTTGGATTAATATTGGCTTATCTGATCCCAAAAGTAGAACTTTTTTTTGCAAATCACTTAAATCTTTCCAAGGAGTTTTTAATTCAAAACCATAGGCTTGTCCCACAGAATAAAGTAAAGAGAAATAATAAGTATTATCTTTTTCACTCCAAGGAGCTATTGCAGCATAAACAGGTAATGTTTTATCAGGTATAACTCTATCCGCAGTAAATTTTTTTAAATAGCCAATCCCATGACAATCTGGACAAGCGCCATATGGGCTATTAAAAGAAAACAATCTAGGAGAAAGTTCTTCAACAATAGAGCCATGTACAGGACATGCATAGTTTTCTGAGTAAAGTTTTTCTCTCTCTAAGTTAGAAGGTAAGTTTTCTCCTTTTTTTGGAACAACTTCTACTATTGCTAAGCCATCGCCTCTTTTGAGACAAGTTTGTAGAGAATCATTTAATCTTTCTTGTATTCCTTCTCTTGCAATTAATCTATCAACTACTACTTCAATATTATGAATTTGATTTTTATCTAATTCAATACTATCAGCAAGTTCTCTCACCTCTCCGTTAATTCTTACCCTAGCGAATCCTTCAGCAGCTAATCCACTTATT
Organism: Prochlorococcus marinus XMU1412; assembly: GCF_017696315.1. NCBI lineage: Bacteria > Bacillati > Cyanobacteriota > Cyanophyceae > Synechococcales > Prochlorococcaceae > Prochlorococcus > Prochlorococcus marinus. The sequence continues at coordinate 635,743 of NZ_JAAORJ010000004.1, forward strand.
AATTTTGTATGTGTTCCTTTTTTACCTCTTACAACAGGAGCCAACAATTGGTACCTCGTTCCTTCTGGTAAGAGAAGAATTTGATCAACCATTTCATCAATTGTTTGAGGCGCAATTGGAATCCCGCAGTGGTGACAATGCGGCTCACCAGCACGACCAAACAATAATCTTAAATAATCTTGTATCTCTGTTACTGTTCCGACTGTTGATCGAGGATTATGACTTGTAGATTTTTGGTCAATTGAAATAGCAGGTGATAAACCTTCAATGTTATCAACATCTGGTTTATCTACTTGACCCAAAAACTGCCTTGCATATGCCGAGAGGCTCTCAACATATCTTCTTTGACCTTCAGCAAAAATAGTATCAAAAGCTAGAGAACTTTTACCACTTCCACTCACACCTGTAAAAACTATAAATTTGTTCCTAGGTAGAGAAATATCAATATTTTTTAAATTATGCTGACGAGCGCCCCTGATATTAATTGAGTTATCTTCTCCGAAACTACTAACAACTTTATTAACCATGTTTAAATCTAAATTAATGGTTCAAAGAAGTTATTATAGTAGAATTTTTTCTATTTTAAGCAGCTAGACGATCAAGAAGTCTAGAAGCATATTCGCTTACTTCGCAAGAACCTCCCCCTATAAGTTCTACTAATTCATTTTTTCTTTGATTTTTTGTAGTTAGTTTTGCAATCGAAGTAAAAGTTATTCCATTAATTACGTTTTTATTAACTTTAAAATGAGCTAATCCACTAGCAGCTAAAAAAGGCTGATGTGTAATACATAAAACTTGTTGATTTTTAGAAATTTCATTTATCAACTCAACCAAAGAAAATAGAGATTTCCCACTTAAACCACTATCAATTTCATCTAAAAAGAAAGTATTGGGTTTTTTAGAAATACTAGATTTAATAGCTAGCAAAAATCTTGACATTTCTCCGCAAGAAATAACATTTGATAACGGAGCAAGCTTTTGATCGGGATTAGCTGAAAACAAAAAATTTATATCGTCAGTTCCATCGCTAGAAGGCTTACATTCAGAAAATTGAATTGAAAAATTTGCATTTTCTAAACCTAGATTGCTTAAAATCGACATTACTGAACTTTGTAACTGTTTAGCCACTTTTTTTCTTTCAGTAGATTGAATAACAAATAAACAATTTAAATTACTTTGTAAATTCTCAATTTGAGCTTGAATCCTACAAATATCATTATCTTGATCATTTTGTTGAAAATACGTTTTTAATTGATCACGCTTTGCAATTAATTGAGGTAAGTTTAACGAAAAAGTTCGCTCTAAGTTTTTTAAAAAAAATAATCTTTTTTGTATGCCTGGAAGATTAGATTCATAATTTTCTATTTCTTGCAAATATGACTTTAAATCAAAAATTAAATCTTCAACATCAGCATGAATATTTAATAACTTCTCTCTAAAATTTTGAATTTTTAAATCGAAATCGGCTGTTTTATTTAAAATCTTTAGTGATTGATTTATAAAAGAAGTTACTGAGGGTTCATCATGACTGAAATTATTTAAATTTTCTAATGATGATTTAATTGAATTATTAATTTCAAGATTATTTACAAGTTTATTTTCTAATAACTCTAGTTCTAAAATTTCTTCACTTGAATTTAAATCAGCTTCTTCTAAACTCTTCAACATGTGTTTAATTGCCAAGTTTTTTTCTTCTTGATTCCTAGAAAATTCTATTTTTTCATTCAATAATCTTGTTAACTTTTCACTTTCTTTCCATATACTTTTACTCCTTTCACTAGTATCTCTAAATTTTTGAGAACATAAATCATCAATAATTAGTCTTCTCTTATCTAGAGAATCAAAGATAAAAGTGTCAGATTGACCTGCAAAATCTATTAAAAATCCTCCAAGTTTTTCTAATGATTGTCTATTAATTGGTAAATCATTAAGGCTATATTTGGATAGGATTTTATTATTTTTTTTATAAGATTTTCTTTTAATTTGTAGTTCTGAAGAAGTTATTTCAAAACCATTATTAATTAACCAATTATTAATTTGAAAAGAAGAAGAAAATATCGCCTCAATAACACAAAAATCTTTTCCTGGACGTATTAAATGTTTTAGAGGTATATTAGTTCCACCAAATAGAGCATTTAAGGAATCCAAAATTAATGATTTTCCTGAACCTGAATCCCCAGTTATGATATTCAAACCTTTTTCGAAATTAATTTCTATAATTTCTATTAAGGCAATATTTTCTATTTTTAGTTGTATTAACATGATAATTCTTCCATATAGAAAAATTAACTTCTTTTTTAAAAAAATAAAGGTTTTAAATATATAAAGTTATGAAAGAAGATTTTACTGATTTTATTGAGGTCTCTGGACTCTTAAATTATGATCCAGATACAATTTCTAAAATATACAAAAAAAATCCTAAAAGACTTTTAAAAAGACTTTGGCAAACACTCCTACCTATTTTTGCTTACATCTTTTCCGTTGGATGGGATAAATTAACTGGAAGACTGAAAAATGAACAGCAAGCAAGATTTAGAGCAAGAGAATTAACAAATTTGTTAGTAGAACTTGGACCTGCATTTGTTAAAGCAGGCCAAGCTTTATCAACAAGACCAGATATAATCCCAAGTATTCTTCTAGAAGAATTATCTGAATTGCAAGACCAGCTCCCTGGTTTTGATGGGGATAAAGCTATGGAATTAATAGAAGAAGATTTAGGAAACAAAATAGATGAGATTTTTTTAGAAATTGATAAAGAGCCAATTTCTGCTGCCTCTTTAGGTCAAGTGCATAAAGCTAAATTAAAAAATGAAGAGATCGTTGCAATAAAAGTACAACGGCCAGGTTTAAGAGAACAAATAACCTTAGACCTTTACATTGTAAGGAATATTGCTTATTGGCTAAAAAACAATATCGGATTAATAAGAAGTGATCTAGTTGCTTTGATTGATGAATTAGGCAAGAGAGTTTTTGAAGAGATGGATTATCTAAACGAAGCTGCAAATGCAGAAAAATTTAGAGATATGCATAAACATAACAAAATGATTGCCGTACCAAAAATTTATAAAGAAATAACTTCAAGAAGAGTATTAGCAATGGAATGGATAGACGGTACAAAATTAACAAATTTAGAGGACGTAAAGAAATTAGGAATTAATCCTGATGACATGATTGATATAGGGGTGCAATGCAGTTTAGAACAACTTTTAGAACATGGTTTTTTTCATGCAGACCCGCATCCAGGTAATTTATTAGCCTTAGAAGATGGAAGATTATGTTATTTAGATTTTGGAATGATGAGCGAGGTTTCCAGAGAATCTAGGTCAGGATTAATTCAAGCAGTAGTGCACTTAGTAAATAAAAACTTCGATAAATTGTCTCAAGATTTCGTAAAATTAGGATTTTTATCAGAGGAAGTTAATCTAGAACCCATTGTTCCAGCATTTCAAGATGTTTTCATTAACGCCGTTGAACAAGGAGTTTCGAAAATGGATTTTAAGAGCGTTACTGACGATATGTCTGGTGTTATGTATAAATTCCCTTTCAGACTACCCCCGTATTATGCTCTTATAATTAGATCATTATTAACATTAGAAGGAATAGCTTTAAGCGTAGATCCAAACTTCAAAATATTAGGGGCAGCTTATCCCTATTTTGCTAGAAGATTAATGGAAGACCCTGATCCACAATTGAGGGAAAGCCTTAAAGAAATGCTTTTTGATAATAAAGAATTTAAATGGGATCGTTTAGAAGATCTTCTTTCTAACGCTGCAAAGCAAACAAACCTCAATTTAGAAAAACTTTTAGACGAAGTTATAAATCTTCTCTTTTCTTCAAATGGGGGATTTCTTAGAAATGAGATAGTTGAAGGTTTAACAAATCAGATAGATTTACTTAGTCTAAAAATATTGAAAAATTTAAATAATTATCTTCCACAATCAATTAAATTAAATACTACTAACGAAAATAATAACTTGAGTGACCTTATAATGTATGTTGAGCCATTGAGAAACTTTTTAGAGATTTTACAAAAAGTACCAGGGTATTCAATTGACATTTTTCTAAAAAGAGTGCCAAGACTTATTAATGAGCCCTATACAAAAGAAATGGGTATAAAAATTGCAAAAAAAGTAACTGAAAAAGGAGTTGTAAGACTTGTTAAGATTGCAGCTGGTGCAAATATATAAATGAAGTTTAATAAATTTTTAAAATTTAAAATATTTTTTATTTTAGTAATTTCTCCATTATTTTTTAATGTTCCACAAGCTTATACTGCTGAAGAAATTAAAATCACGTATAGCATATTTTCTAGAACAATTAAAGTAAATTCTTTGAAAACTTTTGCTAAAGAAGGTAAATCTACAAAACAATTAAAAAGAATTTTGAAAGCAACTGGGTCTCCCGATAAAGAAATTAGAAAAGTTTTAAACAAAGATTTTGAAGTTCCTATTACCATTGCAAGCAAACTAGTATATTCTGAAATAGGAAATGTTTTTTTAACAAGACTTTCATCTATTATCCACCCACCAAGAGCAACTGATGAAAGAACAGGTATGCTGGCCCTTAGAGCAAGCGTAATTCAGGGACTTAACATAGGAAATGGAAAAATAAATCTAGTAAATTTTTTTGAAGGATATCCAACTAAAACTGTAATTTTAGATGTCAGCGCTTTGAGCAAAGTTATGCATAAAGTAGAATCTATTTCAGAATTATTAAACTTCTTCACCAATTCTCCTTTAGAAAAAATTAAAACAAATTAAACAACCATGGTGTTATTAAATAAAATCAAAAATAAACTGCGTATTAATTACAGAAAAAAAAGGTGGCCAGGCCTAATAGAAGCTTATAAACAATATCTTCCAGTTACAAAAAAAACTCCTATTATTTCCCTAAGTGAAGGAAATACACCTCTAATTCTAAGCGAGTCAATTAGCAACTTAATTGGAAATGGAACAAAAGTTTTTTTAAAATATGATGGCCTTAATCCAACAGGATCTTTTAAAGATCGTGGAATGACTATGGCAATTAGCAAAGCAAAAGAAGAAGGCCGTGAAGCAGTAATATGTGCAAGTACTGGAAATACCTCTGCTGCTGCTGCTGCATATGCTTCGAGAGGAGGATTAAAACCTTATGTTTTAATACCAGAAGGATTTGTTGCCCAAGGAAAGCTTGCGCAAGCATTAATGTATGGCGCTGAAATAATATCTATTAATGGAAACTTTGATAAGGCTCTTGAAATTGTTAGAGATTTATCCTCAGAACATCCTATTGAACTTGTGAATTCTGTTAATCCATATCGAATACAAGGACAAAAGACGGCAGCTTTTGAAATAGTTGATGACCTAGGTTATGCTCCTGATTGGCTTTGTATTCCAATGGGTAATGCAGGAAACATAACTGCTTATTGGATGGGATTTAAAGAATATTCAAAAATAATAAGGAATTTGAAATTACCGATAATGATGGGTTTTCAGTCCGAAGGCTCTGCTCCATTAGTAAAAAATATAATAGTTAAGGATCCAGAAACAATTGCAACTGCAATAAGAATTGGAAATCCTGTAAATAGAGAAAAAGCAAAAAAAGTAAGAAAAGAGAGTAAAGGAGACTTTCAATCAGTTACAGATGAAGAAATAATCAATGCTTATAAAATTCTTGCCAAAGAGGGAGTATTTTGTGAACCTGCCAGTGCAGCATCGGTTGCAGGACTGATTAAAAATAAAAATAGAATTCAGAAAGAATCGACTATTGTTTGTGTCCTGACTGGAAATGGATTGAAAGATCCTGATTGCGCTATAAAAAACAACGATGCTATTTTTAGGAAAAATATTGAACCTTCATTAAAAAATATAACTAAAATTCTAGGATATTAAAATCCAAAACAAATAGTGTCTGTGGAAATCAATTAAAAACAAACATCACTTGTTGAAAAATACATAATAAGTAATTCTATTTGTTGAATAGCTTTTTCTATATCTGAAAAATTTAAATTTATTCAACAAATAATATTTTTTTTCCACATGTATTTGTTTACGTAAACAAAGTTAGCAACCTGTTTGA